>CBDUQN010000048.1:0-23765 GCA_965369375.1 uncultured bacterium
GTTAAACGTTCGATAAAAATATAAACATTCGTCCATTCAAATCCAATCAACAGATAGACGCTGATGGCGGCGAAGAGCATGTTCGCCGTTACGCGTTTTGCCCTGAGAAGGTACCTGAGTAGGTTAAGAATTATATAACCAAAGAATATGATACTGAGCAGCGGCCCGAGGAAAAGAAACTCGACTTTTTCCGCAAACATATTTATCCAATGAACCACGATGTAAGGAATTCCGATGATGAGCGCCGTAACAAATGTGCGCCTTCGATCGAGCTCTGCATAGAGGGCTGAAAAGAGCAGCAGTGTAAATAGAATGCTCACTATAAAGACTGTCCCGGGATACCTTTCGAAAATGGGGCCTATTACAATAATGATGACCAGCAGGATAAAAAGGTAGAACCACCGGCGTTTCGGTTTCTTGGGTCGTTTCGAGCTCATTTGCACTCCTCAAACGGTTCAGTGTAGCCCGATCACTGGCTTTCAGCCCTTACATATCCACATTCGCAGCACTAACGCAGCAGGATCATCTTCTTAGATATGGTTTCTTTCCCCGCCTTCAGGCTATAGAAATAGATGCCGGAAGCAACCTGGTTGCCGTTCGTGTCGAGTCCCACCCATTCGGCCCTATGCATGCCCTTCGACTCCTCTCCATCAACAAGTCGGCATATCTCCCTCCCGGTCGCGTCGTATACGCTCAGCGTCACATGACACCGTTCGGGCAGGGTGTAACGAATCGACGTCGCTGGATTGAACGGGTTTGGATGGTTCTGATAGAGAGTGAGGGCGAGCGCCGGTGTTTCGATCGGTACCGTCTCGAAGAGTACCCTCCGGCCGTCCTTTTCGATGACATCGACACGGTAGCGGTACGAGCTGCCCGGGTCATACGCCGTGTCGCGGTAGAAGAATGAGAGACCATCACGCTCGAGCCCCCCTTCCGGGAGCTCGACAAATGCACCGTCGGGCAAAGGAGCACGAAGAACACGGAATACAACACCTTCATCGATCTCGGAAAGGGTCCAGGTTAGCTCGATTGCGTTTTCGACAAAGTGCGCAGTGTGACTTTGAAGGAGGGTAGCAACAAAATCGCCCGCCGCCGTTATCCTCTGGCCGAAGATGTCGTTGTTCGCGTTTCGGTCGTCGTTCCAGACGATTATCGCGCCGCCGTTACCGTCCGAGCAAATCTGCTGTTCAATCTGCGATCGCAAAGCCTTGCAGATAGAATCGCCCTGAGCGGTCCAGAGGATATTGCCGAGCGAATCGACGTGCTGTGCGAAGATGTCGTTCCCGGTAACAGCGATGTCGCGGCTGTCCCGCCACGTGATGATCGCGCCGCTCTCTCCATCAGAAACGATTTTTGGTAAATGCACTGCCGGACCCAAGCTATCACAGATAGCTACACCCTGCGCATCCCACTTGATGTTTCCCCAGCGGTCGATCCGCTGCGCGTAGCAGTCGTAATCGGAGACGCGGTTGTCCTTCCAGGTGAAAATCGCGCCGCCGTCGCCGTCTGAGCAGATATCGATCTCACCCTGCCATTCACTGTTTGTGTAAACACCAAGACCGTCGGTACCCCAGAGCGCGTTTCCGAGCGAATCGACTTTCTGCCCGTATACATCGTAAAAGCTACCACTGCGGTAATCCTGCCAGGCGACGATCGCGCCGAATTCACCATCCGGTATGATTACCGGATCATATTGATTTCCGGCCACCGAACAGATGACTTTCCCGTTCGTCCCCCAGAGCTGCGTGCCGTTCGGTCGTATCTTCTGCACGTAAATATCGCCACTGCCCGCTCCGCCTGAACGGTAATCCGCCCAGGCAATAATTGCACCGCCCTTGCCATCAAGCGCAATAGCGGGATCATGCTGGATCATGTCTGCCGTGCAGATCGCCTCACCGTCGGCGGTCCATCCGGGATTGCCGCTCGCATCGATCCTCTGCGCATAAATATCAGTCAATGTGGATACTCTGGCATCCGTCCATGCGACAATGCATCCGCCGGTGCCGTCAGCGCAGATCATCTGCTCATTCTGGTTCTCGGCCGCCATGCACACGGCGACGCCATTGGGAACCCAGAGCATCGCTCCGTCCGCCGTTATGCGCTGGGCGTAGATGTCCCGGTATGGATGCGGGCGACCGTCCTGCCAAACGATGACGGCCCCGCCGAATCCGTCGGGTGCTATCTGCGATCCATACTGATTGTAACTGAATGTGCAGACTCCGACACCGTTATCGGTCCACAACGGCAGTCCACGCGCGTTGACACGCTGCGCATAGATATCCCGGTAGTTGCGCGTGTCTTCCCAGACGATAATCGCGCCGCCGGCTCCATCCGTGCAGAGCTGCGGAGACTCCTGATCACTCCCTTCAATGCAGATCGGCCCGCCGTTCTGCTCCCAGCCGGCCGCTAACGATACGGCACCTATCACCAGCGCTATAAAAATCAGACTCGCAACACAGTTAGCTTTATTAAGCATAACCACTCTCCCCCTTTCGATTTTCACAGACTTCCAGCCTCGTATCTGATGATTCGGGAAGAGCATAGCATACCTCCTGCGACATTCAAAGGAGAGATTGGGATCCTTGACGTGCCGCACAAGATAGTGTATAATAATACGTAACAACAGATTATAAGGGTCTGACAAAAGGGGGGCATCATTAGAGGAGCCACCTTCCCCTTTCTCGGACTGATCGGCCTCTTCGTCCTGGCGCTTGCGGTCAGCCCGGTACATACAAAAGCAAACAACCTCGACCGCGATAGAGATCCGGTCCTGTTGAACGGTTCGGATCTATCGTATTTGGCTGGCAGGGACCCGGCGAAAATAGTCGCCTTTCGATACGACGGATCGTGGGTGCAGATACCCGTCCAGATCGACGAGAAGAAGATCGTCGACTGGGGCACGATCTATAACATGGAACCCTGGGGATTCACCCTTCCAGCGTATGCAGACACATCGACGTTCACCGGTGCCGATCCCGACACGACCTTCGACGCAGACGACGAACTCGTCTTCATGGCAAAGAGCGCCGGCTCTCAGGCGGCCGGCATCGCAGAACCCCCGGGAACCATCGCCGGCAGCGGTATCGAGCTCTTGATAACAGATCCTATCGGTACCGGAACAGCATACGTTTATCTCTTTGAAAGTGACGGAACGCTGGCGCCCGGCGCCGGAGCCGATTCGATCGCCTATGACTTTAACCTACTCTCGGGTTACTACAAGACCACCTATAACACGCAGACGGGACCAAATCCCGAAAATTCATATATAACAACTTCAGCCTATGTAGTGTACTTCGCAGACAGATGGATCAGAGACGAGACACGCGTAACAAAGGGCGGCGCAACGGGCGTTGATATGCTCGATCGCCATAAAAATCTCTTTGGGCTGGGTAACTGCGGGCGCTCGGAGGACACCTTCAGCGCAGGGGAGGGGGCGTTTATCGTGAATCGCACCGGACCTGTTCGCGCTCTGCGCGGCTACTGCGGGTGCAACAGCGGCCCCATGACACACAGAATCCATGCATTCTACGAGGAACGCGAAGACCTGACAACCTACCTCCGCGTTCATGCGATATCGGGCATGATGGATTATTTCGACTACTCACCCAACGCCGACAGCATGATCTACCGAAACAGCCTGAACCAGAGCGGCGTCCTCGTCGACGGTGTGCCGGACGTTGTTACCAGCGGTGCGATAATCTGGGAGATGATCACAGGCAACCAGGGAACACTCGCTATAACGCCGTCGATATTTACGGACATTCCGGATTTCACATACACGAGCTACTACTCCGACGACGAGAACCCTCCCGTGACTCAGTGCACCGGTGACGATTACGAATACGGCGCGAGCGGACTCTGGATCGATCACGGCATACCGAATACCGATCCCTACCTCGGCACGCATTATATATTCGAGGCTTCGAGGATCATGACGTACGGTCCGCCGAACGAGGACCTCAGCTCCGCCCTCGCAAGAACGGAAGAAGCCAACAATCCGCTCGAAGTCGACGCTTCACCATACAGTCCGGTAACGGCTGTCGAGGATTACGATGGTATTCCGGGAGCCGGCGATCTGATCGGCCTCTCGCTGTGGCCGAATCCCGCGGGACAAAACGTGAGTATCCGCTTTGAAATGAGAAGCAGGGGCCCGATTACAATTGATCTCTATGACGTGACCGGGCGTTTGGTCAAGACGCTCGCAGAAGGGGTCTGGGGCGCTGGTGGGAATGATATCTCGAGCGATCTCTCGAAATTACCAGTAGGCGTCTATTTCATTCGAGCCATTGGTCCGAGGGGCGCCGCGCAGACGTCACGTATCGTAATACTCCGTTGATCGATCCGGCACTCAGCGCAGAAGCACCATTTTCCTGGTCTGCACATGGCTGCCGGCGACCAGCTTGTAGAAATAGACCCCACTCGCCACTTCCCTGCCGTTACTGTCCCTTCCATCCCATGTCTCGTTATACACGCCCGCTTCCCGGTTACTATCGACGAGTTCCCGCACGGTACGGCCCGCCGCGTCGAAGACGCGAAGTGACACAAACGCGGATTCGCTGAGCCCGAAGCTGATCGTCGTGACCGGATTGAAGGGGTTGGGATAGTTTTGCTCGAGATACGTGGCAAGCGGCACGTCGGGAGTGTCATCTCCTGTTACTCCTTCAGGCGAGAGCACTGCGTAAGGGCTTTCGTTGCCGTGGATGTCGATGGCCGAAACCTTGTAGTAGTATCCGCTGTCCCAACGCCAGTCACCGTCGAAGGTAGTCGTATCGGGGAGACAGATAAGGAGATTTCCGGAGCCGGGAACGAAATCATCACTCGTGCCGCGATAGACGTTGTAATGCGAGACGTCGATTTCGGTATTCGGGCCCCAGCTGATATCGAGTCCTTCCGGCACGAAGCTCTGCTCGCCCGTGAGCGCCATCGGTGCGCAGGGAGCGAGATTGTCGACCGAGTAGCCGCTGTCGGGCGCCGAGTCCCAGTACACGAATGGATCGGAAGTATGTGCGGATACAAAGAAATACTCCATGGCGGGATTGCCCGCCATCGAATCATTCTTTGTCGCTGTTGAATAGGCGTAGTGTTCGAGGAAGTGTGCGTCCATATTGCCTACCCACTCCCAGTAGTACGTTGCGCTTCCAAAGACGCTTTTTCGAACAGCCGGTCCGGCGAAACCTTCGCTCACATCGACGACATCGGCAATCCGATATTCGCCATTGATCAAGGTCATGGCTTCGGAACCGGTGAGGCTTCTCCATACCGAATAGTGCGTAATGTCCCCGTCGGCATAATTGTCGAGTTGTGAAGCATCCCAGCGTACCGTCACCTCGCCGCCCTGATCTGCCGGCACATCCTCGACATCGCTCAGCAGCGGACTCGGGTACCCCCAGTAACCGTTTCGCTCGACACGCTGCGCGTAGATATCGTAATTACCGTTTGCGGAGCGCTCGTCGGCCCAGACGACGAAGCAACCGCCCACACCATCGGCGAGAAGTTCAGGCGTCGTCTGCTGCTTGATGGCATCGCATACCATGACTCCGTTCGTTGTCCAGAGATCGTTCCCGTCTTCGTCGACGCGCTGCACGTAGACATCGGCATATGCCGTCCGGCCGTCAATCCAGGAGAATATCACACCGCCGGTGCCATCCGAAACGGCGTCCCAAACGGACTCGTCTCCCGCTTCATCGACGATCTTGATTCCATTGGCAGCCCACGCGGGAATTCCGAAGGAATTAACACGCTGGGCATAGAGCTCGTAACGGTCGATTGCGACTCGCTGATCACGCCATGCAAAGAAGGCTCCGTAGACTCCATTGCCGAGCACCACGGGATAATTCTGATGATTGGCTGCGGTGCACACCGTAATGCCGTTTGCGATCCATCTCGTGCTGCCGGAATTCTGGATCCACTGCGCGAATATATCGGCGTCACCATTGCGCGTATCCGACCAGGCGATTACGGCGCCGCCGAGCCCATCTGGAGCAACGACGGGATCGCTTTGACTCGTACCCTCCCAGCAGATTGCATTTCCGTTGAGCGCCCACTTCGTCGTCCCCGACGAATCGACACGCTGCGCATAGATGTCGGTGGTCGTCATGGGCCTGGTGTCCTTCCACACAACGATTGCGCCATGCTCGCCGTCGGTGACGATCTGCGGATGCTCCTGCCAGTACGATTCCGTGCAGAGAGCGACACCCTGGCTCGTCCAGAGCGTGTTACC
Organism: uncultured bacterium; assembly: GCA_965369375.1. Classification (GTDB taxonomy): domain Bacteria; phylum Krumholzibacteriota; class Krumholzibacteriia; order Krumholzibacteriales; family Krumholzibacteriaceae; genus CBDUQN01. Next base: position 6,221 of record CBDUQN010000048.1, read on the forward strand.
GTCCCCGTCGATACGCTGCGCGTAGATATCGTAATTGTTTGCGTTGCGATAATCCTGCCAGGTGATGATCGCGCCGCCGAGACCGTCTGATACTACCTCCGGGTATTGCTGATGCCATACAGTATCGCACACGGCGATACCGTTTGTTGTCCAGAGCTCATTCCCATTTGCATCGACACGCTGAGCGTATACATCGACATGAGAAGCGGTACGATAATCTGCCCAGACGAGGATCGCCCCACCGGCGCCGTCGGAGCAGATCTTCGGATACCCCTGATCATCCGATGCGAGGCAGACCTCCACTCCATCGGTCGTCCAGAGGACGTTACCAAAAGCGTCGATCCGCTGCGCATAGACATCACCTTTGAGAAACATCCCCTCCGGCGTGCGGTAGTCATTCCACGTCATGATCACCCCACCGGCACCATCGGAACAGATCCGAGGATAACTCTGGCTGTACGGCTGGACACAGATCGGCGACCCGTTCTGCACCCACTGCGCCTCCACCGAGATCGTCCCCACGATCAGCGCGACAACCAGAATCAGGGCAAACGAAATAGCGTACCGTTTCATGGTAACTCCTCCTTTTGAAGATCCTACCGATCGCTCAATGTTTTCAATTGTATGCGACTATTTTATCACAAGTTACATGATTTTGCAATAAAAGAATCTCCGGGGGGTGGGAATCTCCGGGGGGAAATTCCGGGAGATTTCAGGGCGAGACTATTCCTCGAGGAGCGAGCCTCGTTTTACCGCGCCGCGGCCGAAGCGCCTGACGATCTCATCCATTGCACGCTCGGCACGTCCCCATTTCTCGTCATCCGCGCCCGATTCCTTGAAGAGACCGAGCTGAGCCGGTGACTCAGCGGGCTCGAGCCCCGAAACACCGACACCGACGAGCCGCACCTTCGAGCGGAGATTGTATGCTTCGAGAAGCCTTGACGCCTCACGGTATATCGCCTTTTCCGATTGCGTCGGCCGCTCGAGCGTCACCCTCCTCGTGACAAGCCGAAAGTCCGAATGCTTGAGCTTTATCGTCACCGTCCTGCCGCAGAATCCCTTTTTTCTCATCGCCCGCCCGACGCGCTCGGCCTGCTTGAGCATGATCCTGCCCAGCTTTCTCGTATCTTTCGTATCTTCCATGAGCGTCTCTTCGGCGCTGATCGATTTCGGGGGCTCGTAGGGCACGACGCACGATCCGGTATCACCGCTGGAAATACTCCAGAGCCAGTCGCCGTATTTGCCGAACCGCTCCCGCAGCCAATCGGGCTCGTAACGACGTATATCGGCGGCGTATCGTATCCCGATTTTTCTCAATTCCCCCTCGCTCTTTTCGCCGACACCGGGCACCTTGATGATGGGAAGGGTCGTGAGAAATTTCTTAACTTCTTCGGGAGAGATGATCGTCAAGCCGTCCGGCTTGTCCAGGTCGGATGCGACCTTCGCGAGCAGCTTGCTGATGGAAACGCCGATCGAACAGGTCAGCGAGGTCGATTCATGTATTCTCTCTTTGATGGTTCGTGCCGTGTGTCCGGGCGCACCGAAAAGCTTTTCCGTCCCCGTGAGATCGATATACGCCTCGTCGACCGATACCTGTTCGACGAGGGGGGAGAATTCCATGGGGATCGCCATCACCTTTCGCGACACTTCGACGTAGCGCCTCATCCTGCCTGGAAGAAACACACCATGAGGGCATTTCTTTCTCGCCTGGAACATGGGCATCGCCGAGTGCACGCCGAATTTTCGCGCCTCGTAGCTGGCGGCGGAAACGACCCCCCGCTTCGAGGTGCCGCCCACGATTACGGGTTTTCCCTCGAGCCCGGGATTATCGAGAACCTCGACGGATGCGTAGAAGGCATCCATGTCTATGTGCGCGATGATCCGGTATGCAGGGTCCCATTCTTTCATCGATTGATCATATACGCCTGCACGCGTCATTACCTATTTCTCGAACGACTGCCACATTGCGATGACGCCGCCCGTGGGATCCTGGATGACGGCGAATTTCCCGTAATTCGGCACTTCCTGCTCGGGCACGATCACCATTCCACCGAGCTCGCCTACCTTGCCGAGCATCTCGGTAACATCGTCGACCGTCACATACACCGTCCAGCCGGTGGGCACCCCTTCCGGGGCTTTCATTATTCCGCCACCCGGCTCCGCACCGGTCTTGACGAAGGTATACGGCATGCCGGCGTCGGCCGGAGCATCCTCGTATTCCCACGAAAAGAGCTTCTTATAGAATTCTTTCGCCTTATCGACATCACCGGTCGAAAGCTCGATATGTCCGAACGGGTTGGGCATTGCATCCTCCTTTTTTTTCGGGTGAAAACGAAACCGGCAATCACGGTTAGCGCTCGCCGCGCTTTCCCTTTGCCGCTACTTCATTAAAGAATGTCTCCATCTCATCATAAATGCGCACGGCGTCGAACATCTCCCTCGCATGGGCGGCCCCTGCCGCACCGATTCTCTTGCGAAGCTCCGTATCGGCGGTAAGCGCGAGAATCTTTTCCGCCAGAAGGTGCGGCTCATTAACGGGCACGAGAAGACCCGTAACACCGTCTTCGATGATCTCGGGCAGGCTGCTCGCATTAGTCGCCACGACAGGGCGATCGAGAAGCTGTGCCTCGACGGCGGTGAAGCAAAAGCCCTCATAGAGTGATGGGATGGCTATTATGTCGCTCGCTTCGTAATAGGGCTGAACCTCCGAAACGTGCCCGGTGAAGGAAACGCTTTCCGCTAAGCCGAGACGCGCGGCGAGATTTTCGAGCTCTTCTCCCAGCTCTCCACGGCCGACGATGAGCGCCCGCGCATCCGGCCGCTTATCGAGAATCTCACGGAAGGCCTCGAAGAGCGTTTCGTGTCCCTTCTGTTTCGTCAACCTGCTGATCATTCCAATGACAAGCGCATCCGCTCCGATACCGAACTCGCCACGTATGTCGCGCCGTCCGTACACGAGAAACTCCCCGATGCGGACCGGATTGTAGATCACCCGCACGCACTCCTCGTCGAACCAGGGGAAACTCGCCAGAACGGTTTCCTTTGTGGCCTTAGAGTTTGCAATGATGTGTACCACGCGCTCCATGGCCTTACGATGAATAAGATGATCGGTAATGGGCCTATCGAGCCCCCTGCGGAAAATAAGGGGGATATCGTCCGAATCGCCCCGGATCCTGTTCGCCAGCCTTACGTCACGGCCGCAATTCGTGATGATGAGGTCTGGCAGATGTTCCTCGAATCTTTCACGGAGCTCGGGCACGGCGCTGTAACGCTTCCACCGCGAAAGGGGAACACCGATCGACGCAAAGCCCAGCTTGCGGGCCACCTCGAACAGTTCCCCCTCTTCAGCTGCTATGATGGAGACGGCGTGGAACCGGCGCCTGAATTCGAGGGCCACTTCCAGAGTCCACTTCTCACCCCCGCCCCAAAGTGGTATCGTATTTATCAGAAGCAGGTGCATTGGAAGATTCTACCCCACCGACCGGATTTTATCATCCCTTTTTCCCGTCCCGTGCGAGGGACCTCACACGTCCCCTCCCTCGATTCGTCAATGAGGTATTAGGAAATCAAAGAGCAGGAAATATCAGATTCGCACTCGGTCTCTACTCGAGGTTGAGGTCCTTGCACACACCGCCGACACACCCCAAGAGGGGCGTATTAGGCACCATGCAGTCCGAGGCGTACCCGTATCGATGGTTGAGGACGTCGTCAAAATCGTTGTAGTTCCGGACTTTCTCCATGAGCACTTTTTCGTCCACCGTCGAAATCGAATAGATGACATACTTCCAGGGACCGCCGCACGGTTTCGACCCGAGCCCGATGAAACGGCACTCGCCTACGCCGTCGCAGTGCGGAATACCGATCATCGCGATAATTTCATCGTGCAGCCGCCTGAGTTTTTCCCGATCTTCCTGCTCGTTGAAGCATTGCGCCCAGGGATAATGATCCCTGTTCACGCAATAACTCCCCGCCGTCTGCAACGAAAGATCCGCCTCGAAGAAGAGCTTTTCGTCATTTTCGTCGACGTACACCTCCACCACCTTTATAAAGTACCTCCCCGGGTCGAGGTTCTTCACCTCGATATCGAGATCGAAGAGACAGAGGCAATCACAACCGCCGTGCAGAAGGGATTCATGTTCCTCGATAATGAGCGTATCGCCGACGAGACTGATATCGGCATCGAGAATATCAGGGCAACAGTTGAATCCGGCATTGACATGTTTGAGCGTAAGCGTTCCCTGGCCGTCATACTCGTAGTCGATGCAGCTCTTGTCCTCTGATACGTCAAAGTAGGCGGCATCGGTAAAGAAATCCTTGCAGCCTGTGTGGCTTATCACCGAACCGGTCGGCCCGGGATCAATGGGGCCGGTTCCCTTCGATGTGTCATCCTTGCAACCGGCGATGAGGAGAAGGAGAATCGAAAAAACACCAGCCGCAAAAAGTCCGATCGTCTTTTTCAAGATGCACCCCCGATCATTACACTCCTTCGCAGGACACTCAGCATCATTTAAAGGTGGGGGTCCCTTCAATACTCCTGTCATATTATACAATACTATCAGAGCTCTGCCACCTGAAATATTTCGAATTTAAGGAAGCGTGTCAAGAGTCAAAAGCAGTTGAGATAAACGGACAAATGCGGAGATCGGATGAAAATCGCTTGCCTTGACGGCCGCGCACATTTTCTATAGTTTAAGCTCATAAGAACCAAGGCGGTACAATGTACAATGAAGGAAGAACCAATCAACGAGAACGCTGAGCAGGTCCCCGGGGCGAACGGCCCAGATTCCCGCAGGGATGCCCGCAGAGCTCTCGAGGAGATAAGAGCGTTCCAGCTGTTTCTCGCGCAGCAAACGCCGCGCATCTACGTGACGAAGATAATTCTCCTCATCAACGCGGTGATTTTCGCGGGAATGGCGCTCACCGGCGCTTCGATCTTCATGCCGTCGATCGATGATGCGATACGGTGGGGCGCCTGCTTCGGCCCTCTCACACTGGACAAGGAATTCTGGCGCCTCTTTACATCCATGTTCGTGCACTTCGGCATCATTCATTTCGGTTTCAACATGTGGTTTCTCTGGATATTCGGCTCGATGGCCGAGCGGCTCTTGGGAAATGTGGATTTTATCCTGCTCTATGTCGTCAGCGGCCTCTGCGGCAGCGTGGTGGGAGTCTGGTACCATCCCGAGGCTGTCGGCGCGGGCGCCTCGGGCGCCCTCTTCGGTATCGTCGGCGGAGTGATCACGTATCTCTTTTTCGGAAAAATCGCGGTGCCGGACGTTCTGAAAAAGCGGGAGTTGAGAAATCTGCTGTTCCTCGTAGCCTTCAACCTGATACTCGGATTCACGATAAAAGCGATCAGCAACGCGGCACACATCGGCGGTCTCGTTATGGGAGGGATACTGGGGATGCTCTTCAGACGCTCGGCTCCGGCGGCATACGCATTCTCGAAACGAACGAGATACGTCGCGGTATGCTTGATTATCGCCGTTCTCGCCGCCGCCACATTTGCAGCGCGGACACGCCTCGGCGGTCCCGCGTCCCGGTTCTTCTCCTCCATAGAGCTAATTCGTGGAGACAGGTTCGATGAGGCCATCAAGGAACTGAACGCCATACTCGAAGAAAATCCCGAAAAGACCGGCGTGAATTATTATCTCGGGCTCGCCCTCCACGCCAAGGAGCGGTACCAAGAAGCGATCGAGGCGTACCTGAAGGCCCTGCCCGAAATGGAAAAAGATGTCACAATCCATGTAAACCTCGGCGTCGCGTATATCAAAGTAGAGCAACCGGACCGGGCCGAAGCATCGTTCAGGCAGGCGCTCGCCATCGATCCCGATTACGGCCTCGCGTATGCCAATCTGGGATGGATCTATTATCTGAGAGGAAACTACCGGCAGTGCATCCTGTTCTCCGAACGAGCGATTGCCCTGGATCCGGAAGCATCTCCTGCCCGCTACAATATCGCAATTTGTTATCTCCGGCTCGGTGAGATCGAGAAGGCGGAACAGTTGTACGCGGAAGCCATACAGTCCGACAGATCGATCAACCGCGCCATAAATCAGGGAGCGCTCGAAGATTTAAAAGAGCTCATCGCAGAGGGGGTCCGTGCGGACGACGCGAGGAGGATACTGAGTGAGCTGTTTGGTTTGAGGGAAGGGAATATCCCGTGATAGAGCAGCGGTTCACGAGATACTATCCACAGAAAACCTAAGGTTACTGGCAAAGCGTTGGTGAGTCCCTCGTTGTTGTAATTAGCATTTTATTGTGCTATTCTACAAAACGCCGGGGTTATTTCAAGCTCATGAGTATTTCGTTTTATGCGGGGCTTACCGCATACTCGTCCTTTGCGTTCTAGAACTACTGAAGGTATTGGAAGCAAACATCGATAAGCCAAATGAACGCTGGATGCCTCATGCCCGCCACGGTAGGGCGATAGCTTGGATTCTGTTGCTAATGCTTCTCGCCGGACCTCAATCCGCGTCGGCGGATCCCGGGAGCGGCACGGCTGCAGTGAGTCCTCCCGACAGTGTCGAGGCAGGATCATTCGGAACGTGGACATTCCGATACACGACAATCGATACCTTCTCGAGCGGTGTCGTCGAGCTCGTGATACCGAACGGTTGGAGCTCACCGCAGGACGCCGATCCGAATAGTACCGGATATGTTACGGTTTTCACAAACGGTTCGGGAACGCCCTCCCTCGGAATATCGGCGATGACCGTTACGGTGTACGTCGATACACTCATGGAAAGTGAGTGGATCGAAATCACATACGGCGATTCCGCTCCTTCCGGCAGAGCTCGGGCCGATACCGTTGCACAGACCGGTGTAGAGTTCATCGTTCGTTCCGACCCCCTCGACAGCCTGCCCACCCCCGTCACGCCTTCACCGATGCTGGATATCGTCGCCGGCCCGGTGGATCTCGAGGCATCGAGGCTCGCCAGCATGGATTCCCCGGCCGTCGCCGATTCAATAGATGCAGTGCTGATCGCGGTCACGGTAATTGATACCTTCGGGAACGCGATCAACGGCGAAGATGTGACACTCGATGTATCTCCCCTTGAAGGTACCTACTGGGATGATCCCGGCCACAGCGATATTTACGGTGAGGCGACCGGTTCGATCTACTCTACGGTCGCCGGTACGAAAGTGGTGAGCGCGTACGTCGATGAAGGGTCCCTCGAGGACAATGTGCATGTGGATTTTGTGGCGGGTTCCGTTGATACGAGCCGATCGTACATTCACGTGCTCGAAAATCCAACCGTCGTTAAGGAAGAGGCTGACACCATTCACGTCGTCGTGATGGATGTTTACGGCAACAGCATCGGCGGCAAGGAGGTTGTACTCGAACTGGTGCTGGGGGACGGAACGGTGGATCCACCCTCGGATACCACCGACACGAACGGTGTCGCCGTGTTCACACTCGCCTCGACTGTTAGCGGGACAAAGGCCTTGCGCGCCTCAGTCGATGGCTCCTACCTCGAAGACGCGGTGGATGTCGTCTTCCAGCCAGGCACGCCGTTCAGTATCAACGCGCTGCCGTCCGATACCACGGCTGAGGCGGGATCCTACGTACGGTACCGGCTCTATATCGAGGACGAATTCGGAAACGCGAGTCCCGTCTCGTTCGAGCAGACGATTTCGCTCTTCTCGGAGGAGGGATCGTTTCACGATATCTCCGATTCTACGGTTACCTCCACGCTCAACATTCCGGCCGGCGGCGACAGCGCTCATGTTTTTTTCAGATCTGAGCTGAAGAATCTCAATGGAGACGATATCTTCTTCCTAGACGATGATGAAATTCCACCGCAGATCGGATGGAAAAGAGTGACAATCAGGATCGATCACGCCGATCCTGACACGGTTGCGTCGGAGCTCTCCACCTCACCGAAGATCGTGATCGCAGACGGAATCGATCCAACGACCGCAAGCGTCGTGGTGAGAGATCAATTCGGAAATACGGTTGACGGGGTCCCTGTTTCGGTGTCGGTTTCGCCCGTTGAAGGGACCAATGTCGATCCGCCCGTTAAAGACAGTGGATCGGACGGCGTGGCCGAGTTTGCGGTACGGTCGACTACAGCCGCTGAGAAAATAATTTCGGCTGATGTCAACGGCCGGACAATCGCTGATACCGATACAGTAACCTTCATCGCTGGTGAGGTAAACGCCGACAGCTCGAGTGTCACACCCGACACGAATCGTGTAACAGCCAACGGAACGGATTCAGTCGAAATCACCGTCATAGTTCGTGACGACTTCGGGAATCCCGTGATCGACGCTCAGGTTACACTCTCGGCGAGTGGAGAAGACAACTCGCCCGTGGACCCGGGACATACCGACAGCAACGGCGTGGCGGTCGGGTATGTCAAGTCGACCAAGGCGCAGATAAAAAATATCACAGCATCCGCCGGGCAGGTGACGATCTCGGACGTTGCGCAAGTCGAATTCGTCGCCGACGCGGTCGATCATTTCCTTATCACGCATGATGGTGCCGCAACGGCGGGCATTTACGAGAATATCGACATAGAAGCCCTCGATCTATTCGAAAACAGGGTCACCTGGTTCACCGATACGATATCCGTCTATACGAACACGTCGACGACGGGGGATTTTGACGTGCAATGGGCCCGCGGACCCGGCGCGATAAACGACCCGATATATCTCGCCGCCGATACGGCTACGTATGAATTCGATCCCGCCGACAACGGAAGGGTAACACTCAGCGTCTCTGACACGAGGGCAGAGTCGATAACGATTTTCGCCTCGTACAATACGGTGACATCACAGTCGGCGACGCCTCTCTCCGTCGCGCCGGCGGCCGCGGACAGTATCGTCGTCGTTAGCGGGGACGGCCAGAACGCGGACGTCGATACGCCAGTTCCATATGATCTCGTCGTTGCGGTAAAGGACGAATACGGAAACAGTGTGGAGGATGAAACGGTGACCTTCAGCGTTATGCGGCCTGCCGAGGGAGTGATCGACACCGATCCCGGCTCGCCGGGGATCGACTCAACGGCGGCGACAAGGACGGACGGGAGGGCATCGTGTCCCTACTGGAGGCTCGGCCATACGAGCGGCACCGGTACTGACGAGGTCCGTGCGTACATAGCGGGGGGGATAGTCAATGAGGTGACATTCACCGCATCGGCCGATCCGGGGCCTCCCACGTCTGTGGACCTCAAGGCGGGGAGCGAGATTGTCACCGTCGGCACATCGACCACGGTGACGGCAACTTTGCTCGACGAATTCGGCAACGGGGTCGTCGATGAACCCCTGATTATTTTTATAGCCGATGGTCTTGGTCTGGACGCAGACGGCTCACTCAGCAACGATCCCGCGAGTCCCACCGATTGGGCAGGTCCATATGCACGTGTCGGCAACAGCGGTTTCGACGGCACGATCTCTGTGATTTACAACGCGCCCTCCGTAACCGGCATGAGCGATACCATCGATGCATTGCACTCGGTCATTCAGTCCAGCGAAATAGACGATGTCGTCATCACCTCGAGCTCAACCGGCACGGCGACGCAGCTTTACGTAACCCTCATCTCCGGGGCGACATCGGAGGCGGGCGAGATATTTTCATTTCGGGTACAGGCGGTCGACGGCAATCTCAACCTCGATTCCGCGAACACGAGCCATATCGTTATCGACTCGTCTTCCGCCGGCGAATTCACCTTCAGTGAATCGTCCGACTTCTCCGCGACGACCTTCGAAACCGACCTCGAGAACGGCGAGAGGATCCTCTACGGGAGGGCGAACAAGGCGGGCACGTGGAACGTCGCTGTCACCGATGCCGCGTCACTGCTCGCTCCGGGTGTTCTGGCCGTAACCATAGAACCGGACAGCACCGTGAGCTACTACGATGTGTACGCGCCGGCCGGCGCCATCGCAGGGAGAGTTTTCTGGGTCCGTGCAGAGGCGCGCGACGAGTATGGAAACCTCGTGACGACGGCCGGGTACGGTATCTCGCTCGAAGCGGTCCTTGCCGCCGACAGTTTGGTGACGGCGAGTGATACCCTCTCTATCGAGAACGGCACTCTGTTCGACGGCGTTTTCGAGGAGTACAACGAGCGCTACCACAGAGCGGAATCAATACAGGTGAAGGTAACGGACGGAATATTCTCCGCCGAGGGATACAGCGACACGATCACGATCGACCATGCCGCTGCATACCGAATCGCCGAGGTTACCGGTGATGCCACAGGCATTACCGTGGGAGAACGGGTCCAGATCGAGGGACGTGTCTATGACGCATTCGGTAATCCCGTCGACGACAAACGGGTTGTCTTCTCCAATCCACGCGGCAACGGTGCTCTCGACGCCACCGAATTGTATACCGACAATTCCGGTCTCGTATCAAACGGCTACCAAACGGGAAATACGGTGGGCCTGAACCGCGTAAAGGCAGTCATCGACAATGGAAATCCACCGGGTCTCAAGGTGATCGATTTCGACATCACAACGGTGCCGAAGGATAGCATCGCGTACTGCGAGGTCGTCGTTCATGGCTCCTCGTTTCCCGCCGGTGATACTTTCAGTGTCGACGTGAGCGCCTTCGACGAATTCGACAACCTGATTGTCAGCGACGATACGACTCACCTCGTCCCCGCCGGTGAGGCACCGACGCTCGTCTTCATCCCCGAGACGGTCGTGCTCGACGGCGGTCAGCCCGCCTTCGAGGCATACGGTACCGCCGTGGGGCAAAACCGGATCGCAATGAAGCGGCTCGACGAGACCTTGCTGCCGAATTACAGCAACCCATTCACCATTACACAGGGACCGGCGTACCGGATCAGCTATGTGAGCGGCAGCGCCACCGGTGTCGTCGCCGGCGCATCCGTACCACTCACCGTCCTGGTTGAAGATTCCTTCAGCAATCCTGTGGACGGCAAGCCCGTTCATTTCCGGATAGAGAACAATCGACCGGGGAATCCGCGGCTTGTCCCATCGTCCGGCATCGTATCGACGTCAACCGGCGGAAGTGCCACATGTACGTTGTTCACCAACAGCAACGCGGGCACAGACTCGGTTTACGCAACGATAGATAACGGCGATCCGGATTCGCTCGAACAGATACTCTTCAATATCGAAACGATAGCCGGGACGATCTTCAGTTATACGATCGAACCGGTCGACGCCGGCTACACGAGAGCGGCCGGGGAATACTTCAAGGTGCGGGTGATCGGCTACGACGACAAGGGTAACAGAGCCTACGGAGACGACACGACGCAGGTCCAGCTCGGAAGCGAAAGCGGCTCAGCCTGGTTTTTCAGGAATCGGATTACGCTCTCGAACGGCTCGGATACGGTCACAGTGCGGGACACCATGGCGGAAACACTCGTTCTCACCGCACAGACCTTCCCGGCGGGCGCATCTGATGCGAGTGAACCGTTTACCATACTCCCCGCTGCACCGGCCAGTACGATCGAAGCGGAATCGATAGTGCCACCGATTATTACTGCGAACGATATCAACAAATCACTTATTACGACAGCGCCGATCAGGGATGAATACAATAACGTGGTGGCCGCCGGTGAGCTCGTAACCGTTTCGACAGATTCGGGCGAGATCACGAGTGATGACCGCGATCCTCCCCCTGGCAGAGAAGGTATTCAACGCCAGACAGAGCAGGACGGCAGAGTGCTCGTCTATCTGCAGGCGGGATTGGATCCCGCAACGGCGACAGTACAATTCCAGAGTGAGAACGGTACTGCCGCCGGTACGGCGCAGGTGATCTTCGCGCCGCCGCCTCTGTGCGAATACGGAGAGTATCTCGAACCGGAGATCGTACAGCCCGCAAATCCGGTTCAGTTCCGATGTGCGGTCGAAAACCTGAGTGAGACGAGCGTCATCGTCGATACCGACTCGTACATCGAATTCACCGACGATATCCATACCTACCGGTCGAATCTCGCACAACCCGACACGATACAAGGATCAGAAACAGATACGCTCGAATTCAGCGTCGAACCGGTCGATCCCGATATGCTGAGCGGCAGATACACGCCGACCATCGGGATCAGCGGTATCGACCAATATGGCTCGAACTACCGGACACAATTCAGCGGCGGATCGAATTCGATCATCGTTTCACGGATCGAGGTAATCCAGATATCGGCCCCACCGATTGTCAGCAGGGGAGAAAAGACGGTTATTGGCGCTCGTCTCAAGAATACCGGCGAAGTTTCCATTACCATCAGGGACGTCGAGTTTCTGTTCGGAAACGGGAGTGGTGAACTGCTCGATGTCTGTACGCCAACCCTGCCGGACGTGCTGCCGAGCGGTCTGGAACGGGTATACAGCTGTTCCACACAGGTCAACTTTGGCGCTCCACTCGGTACAGACGTCATTTCAGCGGTAATCTTGGGAACGATTAACGGCGATACGATAGTCGCCTACTCGATGGACGAGGAGAAATACACGACCTGGGAAGTCCGATCCGAGGCGAGGATTTCCTATGAAGAGCATTCAATGAGCCCGTCTATAGTCTCGACCGGTCAGACCCGCGAATTCAGTGTCCGGCTCCACAACGAGGGCCAATCCGATGTCATCCTGGATGAATCACTAACGAGTCTTTCATTCACAGACGGCATTGAAACGGTTTCCGTAGCTCTCGGCACGGGGGGAGGACTGTGGGGAGAATCGACCGTCGAGCTGCAGTTCCCGCCGGCGCAGGTGGTCACCGCCCCGGGAAAACACGAGGTCGTGATAACAATCCACGGCATGGAGTACGGTGCGCCCTTCGATACATCTTTTGCACTGGACGATTCGATACTCGTCGTAAGTCCCGCAGCGCTCGACTACGTGAACGGCAGCCTCGTACCGCAGACGGTAAGCAATGGACGCTCTGTCGCCTTCAGTATCGATGTGAACAATACGGGCGGTGCAGCGGTGGCCTGTAACCATGACAGCACGTTCTTCGTTTTCGGCAGCGATCCCGAAGATCCCGAATTTCGCGCCCCGCTGAACCGGGACCGCGGTGTAGACATCGCGGCCGGAGATACAACGACCCTGATTTTCACATCGAACGGAATACCGACCGAGCTGCCGACCGCACAGTATGTGCCGACGGTGGAGATCAGGGGTACAGAGAACGATGTAGGATTCGAAACGGAACTGACACTATCGAATGATCCAATAACCGTCTTGAGCCCACCGGACCTCGTCATCAACGAGGTCCGGTCTTCGGTGAGTCGGGTGACGGCAGACCAGGAAAAAACATGGAACCTGACCATAAATGTTGCAAACAACGGAGAGGCGCTCGTCTCACTCGACAACCTCGAGGTTCTCTTCTTCGATGAATCGACCGATGTGACACACCAGTACGAGTTGACGGTGGCCAACTTTACACCGGGCGAATTGCTGAACGGGAACACAGACAAGGACATCTTCATCGAAATATGGGACAACGGCGAAAACGCGATGACACCCAGTACGGTCATTGTCGATGCGACGGCGTGGGGAACGGAGCAGATCACGCAACAGGAGCTTCCACCGGCGACGACCGGTCCGGGCACGCGGGGCAGCTTCCTCGTCCAGACCCGCGCCGCCCCCGTGGTCGTATCAGTCGAACCGTCCATTCAGCAGGTTTCAGCGCTTCAGGATAGTAACTGGACGGTCGATGTCACGTTGAAAAACGAGGGGCAATCGGACATTCGACTCATTCTCGATGCTTTCCGCACTCACCTCACATTCTCCGAACCGGCGGACTTTGTTGCGCTGACTCCCGCGTCGCTTCTCGGCGGTGGCGACATACTCGAAGGAGGATCGACCGATGTCCTGCGGTTCACCGTCGATACGACGGGTTCAGTAGCGGGAATAATAGATATCAATGTCCAGGTGGATGGCGTCGAGATAAACAGCGATAGGCCAATCGGCACGATCGGGGCAATTCAGGGTGCACGAGTCGAAGTCCAGGAGCAGGCGGAACTCGCGATCACCCGCCTCTCGGCAAGCAGGGATCGGGTGACGATCGGACAGGACGGCGACTGGCATATCGAAATGGTGCTGAGAAACGACGGCGGTTCCACACTCAGCATCCATCCCGACAACACCGATTCCACGTGGATAGCCGTCTCCGGTGGAACGGGTCCGCAAATGGTGAGACCGGAAGAACTCGAGGGCGGAGGGATCATCCTCGAACCCGGCGAGATTGACAGCCTCAGATTCGACGTTGTAACGACACTCAGCGTCTCTGCCGGCGTGCAGGTTATCACCGGCGCCGTCGTCGGACATGAGAACAACAGTGGTCGAATCGTTTACGACGCCATACCGGGCGGTCCGGGCTCGGGGATAGTGACCTTCCAGCGGCGTCCCGAACCGGTTTATGTAGCCACAAGTCTCTCCCCGGATACCGTCAGCCTGGGAACCGCCGTTTCGTTCGAGCTATTCATAGAGAGCGGCGATACCGACCACGCGACACTCGTGCTCGATCCCGTCCTGACACGCGTGTCATTCAACGATGGCTTGGATGAATTCACCGCTCCACTCTCCCCCTCATCCGATAACGAGCTCCTGGGTGGAGAGGCGACAATGCTCAAATTCGAGAACACCGCCGTCGACGAGGCAATCGAATTGGGATCCTACAGCCTGGACGTTCATCTCATTGGAAGCGAAAACGGCAATGTGTTCGATACAGTCGTAACGACCTGGGAAGACGAAGTAGATGTCATTGCGGCCCCGGACCTCAGTATCAACACCATACTCGTGCCATCCACCGTAACCGCGGATCAGCAAAGACCGTGGCAGGCCCGTATGGTGCTGCAGAACAACGGCGAAGCGCCGGTCGAACTCGATCTCGCCGAGGAAAGCACGAATATCTCGTTTTTCATTTTCGGTGTGAAGACGTCGGACTATGACATCTCCTACCCCGAGAGCCTCCAGGTAGCCGGGGGAAGCGTTCTTTCCGGTGGTGGCGTCGCCGACACGCTCGTGTTTACGATCAATCGAACAGGATCGACAACCGGTGCGGCGATTGTCCATGGAGAAGTCAAGGGAAGGGACAGTTACAGCAGTGATATTCGCGGCGACAATACGTACAGCCGGGGCGGCAGCCCGATGCGCATACAAGCACCGGGTGTGCCCGAGGTTACCTTGACGACCACAGACCGGGTTATGGGAACCGTCACCTCGGGCCAGTCGACTCCGTGGAATATAACGATCGAGGTTTGTAACATAGGTGGGGCAACGCTGGAACTCGATATGAACAATACTCTCGTCTACGCGGATGCCGGGCCGCTCTCACAGACCAAACCTCCGCGATTCGACGAGGGAGACGACATCCTACCCGGCGGAGAGTGCCGGCACCTGACATTCGAGATAACACCGACGCCCGATATTCCAGGAGGCGCCGATCTGACACTGCACGCCCGTGTGACCTTCGTCGAACAGAACAGCGGACAGACCATCTACGTCGATACCGGCGAGCAGGGAAGCGGAGAGGGTACAATCAGGGTGCAGGCCCCGGCCGAGTTGCGTCTTGCCGAGCTCACCAACGCTTCGTTCAATGCGCCGTTCGTGAACAGGGGTCAGTACTTCCCCGTTATTCTCCGGATTGAAAACGAAGGCGAGGCAGCGGTCGATAGCGTATTCGTTTCTCTCACCACCAACGGCACCTCGAACATCGAGAATGCACCCGTTGTGATCGAGCATCTCGATGGTTCAACCACTGCCACTGATACGTTCTTTGTTACCGCGACTGATATTTCGGGCAGCGAAACATTCGAAGCGGCAATAGCCTCGGCTGTCGATGTGAATTCGAGAGAACGCGATCTCTATAATATATCGACAGCTATCGACGATACAACCACCGCCGAGATCCGGGAGCCGGGATCCCTTATCGTAATACGTACCTACCCGTCACAGCCGGAGGTCAACAGTGGTCAGGATATTCCGTATTGGAACGTGTGGGTCGTTCTCGAAAATAATGGTGATGCTCCCGTGACGATAGCCGCACCCTCTTCCGACGACGATATAATGTTCTACCTCGAATCAACCAGGCAGCTCGATTACGCCGTCGATCCCCCGACTGCCTTCGCCTCGGGCAGCAGTGGATGGACGCTCACAGGCGGATTGAGGGATTCGCTCTCTTACACGGTGACATCGACCGGTCTCGCTACGGGCAGCGTCTCAGTGACGGCAACCGTTTCGTGGTCCGACGGCAACGATCCACATCGTGTTACGGCACCGGCGCAGGGAGAGACATCGGTGGAGGTTACGGAGGTTTCGGGTGTAAGAATCACGGAGGTAACGAGTAATGCACCGAACAGGGATGACTTCAACGACGTGTCCACCGTGAATATCGGACAGATGTTCGATATTACCGTTACGGTGACCAATATCGGGGGTGATGCCCTGGACAGCGTCCAGGTCGAATTGACCTCGAGCAGGCCGAGCGATTCTTCTGCGACAAGCCTGCAGGGACCGGCGTACCGGAGTGTCGAGAAGGATTCATCCGTGAATTACGTATTCGATGTAACTGCCTCGTCGATTACGGGCGCAGAGAATCTCTCCGCCCGGATCACGAAGGCCGTCTCCCGGGTAACCGGAATGCCTGTGGTACCATTACCACCGGTCCATCCAATTGAGATATTGAACATACAGACTCCCGCCGTCGTCTCATGCAGCTTGTGGGTGAGTGCCCCCCCCGGTGCCGTCGATGACACCATTTCGACGGGGCAGATGTTCGATGTAACGGTGCTGGGCACGAAGAACGGCGAAGCATCGATCGACGATACGGGACAAATAACCCTGACGGTACCGCCTAACTTCATCTTCATCAATCCCAGCGAGCCGACAACGACTCCATTTGTTCCGAATGAGGAGTATACGTGGACGCTTGTCGCGCGGCCGGATCCGTCGGATTATAATTTCTCAGCCCGAATCAACCACCTGCCGATCGATGTCAACACCAACGAGTCAGCGGCGGTTACCGCAGAGCAATCCGACATAACGATCGTCGTCGAGGATTCGGCCCATGTCGAGCAGTGTGTTATAGCTGTTTCCTATCCCGAGGGGGCAATAGACGGCACACTTTCGACGGATCAGACATTTCATGTGCGCGCTGACGTCAGAGCATCGGCCAATGCCGAGAACGTATGGGCTGAATTGACTGTCCCTCCAGGATTTACGATTGTCGGCAATGCGAGGCGCGAGATCGGGAACGGGGGAAGTGATACGTCGGCAACCTGGACGGTATCGGCTCCCGTCAACGAAACCGACGGCACGATCACGGCCTCTGTAGGAGGCAGCGATGGCAATTCCGGAATGACTTTCCAGGATGCATGCGCTTCACCGATTACGGTCAATGTCGTCGAGAAGGCACGGCTCGAGCTGAAGGCCCGGATCACGAGTCCCGATGCGGCACTTGACGGAAGTATACCGACCGGTTTGGAATTCACGATTGAAGCCTCTGTTACAAATAGAGGACGTGCAGGTGTCGATACAACCGACGCGCGAATCGGTATCGTTCTGCCCGAAGGCTGGGAGGAGAGCCTGACCTCAGCCGGTGATACGACGAAACCGTTCATTCCGGGGACTCCCGTTG
>CBDUQN010000049.1:0-23169 GCA_965369375.1 uncultured bacterium
GATACTCCAATTATTCACCTCAGCCGCCTGATAAAGCAACTCCTTCAACCGCGTTACGAGTTTCCCGATCAGAACCCGTTTCCTATATTTGGGAATCTATACTATGTGGTACCTCAGCTTGTGTTTCGTATGAGCGCCCGTCCAATATGTGCTCTTTATACCCATATGGGCGGATTATACATTATTCGCTCAGGCCTGCAAAGCAGTCCTTCGAGTTGATGCCATTCATCCCCATGCTTAAAAGCATGGGGTTTTCTGGCATATTAAAAAACCCTCCCCTAATAGGGGAGGGGGAGGGTCATTAAAGATATTATTGTATGATGTTGTTATGGTGATGTTCCAGGCTTTGGTTCATGACCGTATTCACTAAAATGCTCTAATTCGGCCTTTACTGAACCATTTGCAAGATAACTTCCGATGTCTTCCCAAAGTCCAGTTTCTTCATTGTACCAAAGGGCTTTGTAGTCACTTGCGTTTGAATCAAGTGCATCAAGTTCAAGTGACATAGTTACGGATTTCTGGAACTGGATACCGTGGGGGCCGAGTCTGACTACAGCGTATGGATACTGGGGCATTTCTATGGTTATTTCGGTATCTTCTTTGAGGGCTCCGGGGGGGAAGTAAAGGCTATAATAGCCGTTGCTGATCTCACCTCCTTCAGCTGCTGAGACTACCATTGATATGACTTCTCCATCAGAATCTCCGTTGGAACCTTTAGAGGTGGGCAGAAGTCGGACGAAAAGGGGGTTCTCCACACCGGGCGCTGTGGAGTTTTCCTGTGAGGGGGAGACAGGAGAGTAGGTCCCACAGCCCATGGCAGCCAGTACACTGAGGAAGGTAATTGAGGTGAGAATCTTCTGGGCTCTGGTTCTTCCGTTCATTCTGCCCACCTCCTTAGGGTGGCTTTGAAAACCTCGTTACATCTTGTCGCTTTACAATGGGGTGTTAAGGCAACCGAGGTGCCATGCTATCTAGAGGTGGGTTTCGGCAGTACGATTCTGGAGCAGATATATGGATATAATCGTAGGAAGCAGTCACGATTCATAGCCGTAACTCATTGTAATAATTAGAGGATATGAGTGGTATGAGAAGTTGGAAATAGCGATTATAGATTAGCAGCATTCTTTTGAAATTAGGAGTTTACCGATGGCGCCGGCAAAAGGAATTTGGGAAATTTTCTTGATGGAGGGGGATGACGAGCAGGATTGATTTTATTCGTATTGCAGATCTTATTATATATCAATCAGTTTCTGAAATTGGCTCATATTGACCGTTTTTGGAATTTTCCTCTGCTTCGGAGGCGACTATTCCGTATTTCTTCATCTTGTATCTCAATGTTCCGCGTCCTACCTCGAGAAACCTTGCTGCCTTGGTGGTATTTCCCCCTGATCTCTCCAGAGCTGTGATGATCGTTCCTTTCTCGATAGCTTCCAATGGAGCACCTTCCGGTGGAAGATCGACTATTATGAGATCCTTTTCTTTCTTGATATGGATCGTTGCTTCTTGTTGTTTCCTCTCTATCGGGATCTCCACGGGCTCAATTGTTCCGTCCGTATTAAGCAGAACGGCTCTCTCGATTATATTAATGAGTTCCCTGATATTGCCCGGCCACGAGTATTGTTCGAGCGCTTTGATCGCATCTTCTGTTAGGGTGATTTTGCTCTTTTTCAGGCGGGAGGAAAACTTTTCAGTATATGCTTCGGCAATAGGCCGAATATCAGCAGGACGTTCTCGTAGTGGGGGAATGACGATCTCTATAACGTTCAAGCGATAGAAAAGGTCACTTCTAAAGACACTATTCGAGACATCTGCTTTTAGATCCCTATTGGTTGCTGCAATGATACGGACGTCAACAGGAAGGAACTGTGTTCCGCTGATTCTCCGGATCACTCGCGTATCAAGAAATTTAAGCAGTTTGGCCTGCAGGGAGATATCGATTTCACCTACCTCATCGAGGAAGATCGTTCCGCCGTTTGCGCACTCGAATAATCCGATTTTCTTGTCTTTGGCATCTGTAAAGGCGCCCTTTTCATATCCGAAAAATTCACTTTCGAGGAGATTTCGCGGGATCGCAGCGCAGTTGATCTCAATGAAAGGACCGGAGTTTCGAGGGCTCGCAAGATGAATAGCTTTCGCCAAGGCTCCCTTTCCTGTTCCACATTCGCCTGTAATCATTATGGATGTGGTATCGCTCACAGCCACCTTTTTAGAGAGAGCGATCAATTCTCGAATCTGATCGCTGATTCCGATGATCTCTTCGAATCCTTCAGGGGATTTCAGCCTTTTTGTAAGGGCGTTTCTTCGTTTCCGCTCTCCGACACCCTGGGCGACCATGGCAAGGATTTTCGTAAGGTCGTCTTTTTGATACGATTTATTCAAAACGTGCCGTGCCCCGAGCATCAAGGCGAGGCGGTCTCCCGATGAAAATCCCTCAGATAGAAGAAGAATCAATTGAGTTTGTGGGTGCTTATCGAGCCAGGTTTTGAGTCTGGACACATCCGCATCGCCGCTCTGCTCACCAGAGTCGTTGGGGTGGGAATATATGAAAAGAGGAGAACCGCCCTGTTTAGCGTTTGTGAGGAAGGCGTCGATAGTCGGGCAATCCTGCGTGTTCCAGCCTGCTTCTGCACATGTTCTGCAGAGTTCTTCACGGCTCTGCTCGTCAGCATCAATACAATACAGCTTCAGTGAAAGCATTTTCCTTCGCCACACCGTCTTTCGTTACTTGTTATATCAACTGGCTCTGCGATAATTCGTGCAAGATATGTGCCTTAGGATAGTGATGGGGCATCAAATTATCTGTTGATATAGTTGAAGTTATGCTGAGGCTGACGGGCTGCGGGACGGTGCTGCGAGCAGAGGAATTCAAATGAGTGAAATGTGCGTGGCGGGAGGTGTTTGAAAGATAAGGAAATATTTGCTATCTTGAGTATTGATACGGATATTATTGTATGCTGGATTCGTATCTTTTAAAAAGGCGTTTACGCGAGCGTGTTTAAGCTACGCTTTAATTGTTTTAGGCGAGGAAGGCGAAAGGGAAAAGGTTTGAATATGATGAGAGTTGCAACTGTTACTGTATTCCCCCGGTCACGTTTGTTTGTTGCTGCAGGAATTGTAATGTTCCTTCTCGGCCTATGTGGGTGTAGCGAGGAGTCTGGAACCGCTCAAATGAAGCAGCCGGTGGTGACATCTATATCACGCACTGAAGTCAGCATGGGCGATACGGTAGTCATATCGGGCCACGATTTCAATCCTCAACTGGCTTCGAACCGAATAGTGACTTCATCCTGCGGCTTTTCCGGATCATGCAGCAGGTACTCGATTCCGGTAGCAGGTTCTGACACACATCTGGTTGGAAGAGTGCCCGATGGCGCTATGACAGGCGGCATAAGGATCGAGGATATTGATCCGCTCGCGGGGACTCCTTTCTTTCGAGTGAAAATCGCACCGTTGGCTTCGAATGCTCTAAATTTTCGCTCTCTATTTAAAGGCGGTGATGTTGGAAAGGTATTTTTCTCTGGAACGGAATTCGAGTTTGAAGTCGACGCTTCCAGCGGAGACGAGGAATATGTGTTGATTGTCTTCAACAATACTACTCCTCCAAGTGATAGTTGGAACTACTGGTATACCGTTTCTTTGAATTACACGTTTCCCATGACCGCTTCTGGTATTGGATCTCTTGCTCGCAGTGGGTCGGTTCAGACTGCAAATAACGATGGGGGGATCGGGCGGCCCGAGGAGGGGGATCAGCAGCATATAGTTTATGGCACGGCAGCGAGGAATTTCAAGAGACGGCTTCGAGACGAAGTCATCGAGCTGCTCGAGCTGGCAAATGCCGGAATGAAACCCTTTCATCCATCGCTGTCAGGTGCAGACAGTGAGCAGCCGGGGCAATCGGTGTATAAGACCCCGGCACAAACGAGGCAGTTCAAAGTATTGGAAGATCCAACTTTAAGCATTATGAATCCGGACAACTTCGTCATTATTACGGCAAACCTCAAGTACGAAGGCGATCATACGCTCCTCTATGTCGATCAGAACACACCGACGAGTAACCTTTCTGATACGGAAGCGCGCGATCTCGGGATAACCTTTGATGAGCAGATCTATCAGAGAAATCATACTTATTTTGGGGTGGAATCCGATATCAACGAAGATGGGAAAGTTGCAATATTGCTGACGCCGCGCGTAAATATGCTGTCGTTGTACACAAGTGGTGATGGGATCATCGTCGGTTATTTTATGCCCACGGATCTGTTGCCCCGGTATGTGCATCCCGATGCCACGAATGCCATGGAAGTTTTCTATTCGATTGTTCCCGATCCGGGCGGTGACTTTGGACCCAATATCTCGAAGGAGCGGGCGCTCGATGTCATCAGAGAGGTATTGGCCCATGAATTTCAGCATATGATCATGTTCAATTACAGGGTTCTCATCTACGGTGACGGATCCGCCGCAACATACGTTGAAGAGCTCTGGATGGATGAAGGTCTGTCTCATATCGCCGAAGATCTCAACGGATACGAGCGCAGCAACATAGAGCGAGCTAATCTGTTCCTCATCGATCCCGGCAGTGCAAATCTTATTTTTAAAGATGAAGATGATCTCGATAAGCGTGGCGCAGTTTTTCTTTTCCTCCGTCATCTCGGAGACCGTTTTGGGGATGGAATCTATGCGAAACTCGTGCAGTCAAAGAGCTCGGGAGTCGAAAACGTGGAAAACGCGACAGATGAGAATTTCTTGGAGCTCTTTGCTGATTGGATCGCCGCCTGTTATCTCAGCGGGACCGGAATAACCGAAGATGAGAGGTTTAATTACACTTCTCTTGATCTCAAGGCGGATTTCCAGCCGCTCAATGTTATAGACATTCCCGGTTGGAATGAATTCACTAGATTTATCGAGACGATGTCGCCCGAATATATTGCGTTTCGTGTTTCCGAGGGCAATGCCGCCGTTTTATCGATCGAATGTGGAGCAAGTGGGAGGATGAATGCGATTGTTGTCCGCATTGACTAGGTGGGCAATCATATCGGCACTTCTTTTTGTCGTATCCTGTGCGTCAGCACCTCCCGCGGCTGAGGTGGAGAGCGTGTATTCGCTCGAGGGGGAATTAGCGGTTATAGGGGGACACCCCTTCGATCGACGGATAGTTCTTGCCGATAGCACAGGCAAATTCTGGAACTTGAATAATCCCGAGTTGCATGGCGAGTTGGTTAACCTTGCGGGTCATCGTATCCGAGTGACTGGTACTTATGAAGATGCCGTGGATGGAGGCTCGGGGCTGCACGTCGACTCGTATAAACTGCTGCCGGTTGAAGGCAAGACGCCGATTGTCGGGATTCTCGTGGATGAAGGAACTCAGCTGATTCTTGTCGAAGGCAATACGCGCGAACGGTATCTCATTACCGGTCCGCTGAGCGGAGCATTATTGCACTTTCAGGGATTCAAGGTGTGGGCATATGGGGATGAGAAGAGGGGATTGGAAAGTGCGGGAAACGCGAGGATTCTCGTCGTTCAGGGTTACGGGATTCTGGGGCCGCTCGATGAATCTAGTAATTACGTACCTTCCGACACTCTTCGAGATTTAAATAACAGATAAGCTCAGTCTGTTCCAACTGCTGAAAAAACATGCCGAGGCGATCATAACACGGTTCAATCTTTTCTTGAAACTGTTCTCTGAGTACCGATGCTATTTCTTTGACGTTCTTTTGTCCGTCGCAAAGCAGCCATACCGCACCGCCGATTTCATCGAGTTTCACCTTTAGATAGCGTCGTTTTACACGCGGTTCGATCCACTTTTTGAGAAGCTTATTCTTGAAACGGGGAACAAGCAGCGTAACAATGGTCGTTTCATCGATCTCGTGATCGACCATTCTTTTCGGGATCAACTCGAGGAGGTTGACTTCGAGCGGTTTTTTCTTGCGTCGCCCCAACATGAAATCCTGATCCTTGCTGCTAAGTATAAGACCCCGAGCGTGGATTGTCCAGCCCGGGGTCTTTTCATGTTCATTTATGCGGGCTCGTTGTTTTTAGCCTGAAGTGGAATCCTGATCAGCACATATGCCAGAATGGCGAAGATAACGAGCGCCAACCACGGATTTCCACCGGGAATGATCTGCGGTATAATAGACTCACCCTTGCCCGCTACGACCGTGCCGGCGATTATAATTCCCATCAACGCTTGCCCGGCGATCAGTCCTGATGCGAGCAGAATGCCTGTATTCTCGACTTTTTCCTTATTGAGATTCTGTTTCTCCCTGAACTGCTCGGTGATCCACTTGAGAATTCCGCCTATGAATATGGCGAATGTCGTGTGGAACGGCAAGTACATCCCGACGGCGATCAACATCGGCGAGGGAGCGCCGATGAGTATGAGGCCGATTGCGAAGAGAGATCCCATTATCACGAGCGGCCAGGCCATCTGGCCGGTAATGATTCCCTGGCTGAGCATGGCCATGAGTCCCGCCTGTGGAGCCGGGAGGAGTTCTCCGCCGATCCCGCCTTTTTCCATGTATCCGGTATGAAGCAGCTGGAGCACGAGTGCCATGACGAATGCGGCTGCGATGACGCCGATCATGCAACCGATCTCCATGGCCCTCGGTGTGCCGCCGAGGATATGCCCTGCCTTTAAATCTTGGATGATGTCACCCGCGACGCCGCTCGAGCAGCAGACGACCGCTGCAACACCGAGCACCGCGGCGATACCGAATGGGCCTTTGACTCCAACGGCGACCATGAGTATTGCGGCAACGATCAGCGTCGAAAGCGTTAGCCCCGATATCGGATTGTTGCTCGAGCCGATCGTTCCGACAAGAAAGCCGGCCACTGCGGCGAAAAGGAATCCGGCAACGGTCATAACCAGAGCCGAGACGATTGCGCCGATAAAACTGTGGCTGAAATGGTAGTACAGGAAGGCAATCGGAATAATGAGTAGGATAATTCCGATGAGTGCACCGGAATAGGGGAGATCCTTTTCGAGACGGCTCGTTTCGGCCTCGCCCGATCCCTTGCCGATCTTCCGCAGGTCTTTGAAGGCACGGGCCATCCCGGTGCCGAGGGACTTGCGCATCTTAAAGAGCGTGTAGAAGGCACCGACGAGCATAGCGCCCACCGCGAGAGGCCGGACCTGTGAGTTCCAGACCGCTGCGGATGCATCGATCCAGCTCGTTCCACCCGCGATGATGTCGGCGAATTCTCCGTTGATGAATATGAACAGCGGGGCGAGCATGATGTGTCCGAAAACGCCGCCTGAGAAGACAACAGCGGCGAGCTTAGGGCCGATGATGTATCCCACACCGAGCATCGCCGGTGATGCGTCGGGTGATTCGATGAAAATACCGCCCGTCGGATTGGAGGTTGGTCCTACTTTATTCATCCCGCTCGTCATCAGCTGGAAATTCTTCACAATTGGAAGTGTCCAGAACTTCTTGACGAAACCCTGCACAACCTGAAAGCCGAAGTCGTTCCTGAGCAGCTCGAGCAGCGCGGAAAGTCCTATTGCGCCGAAGACATACTTGGCGCCCGTGGCGTGTCCCTGACCCGCCTTTACGATTTCCGCGCAGGCGACACTTTCGGGGAATGGTAGAGTTGTGTCCTCGATGAGCACTCGCCTGAGAAAGATAACGAAGAGTACGCCCAGCACGCCGCCGACGAGCATGAGAGCCGTGCTTTCCCAGTAATGAATGTTATCCCAAATCGGTTCCCCGGTTGTCGGGTTCTTCGCTATCAGGAATGCGGGAATCGTAAAGATAGCTCCGGCGACAAGGGCCTCACCAACGGCCGCCGTGGTACGGCAGGTGTTTTCTTCGAGGATGGTGCCCTTGAAAGGTTTTAGCGCTGCCATGGCCATGACGGCGGCAGGGAATGTTGCCGCAACGGTCATTCCCGCAACAAGCCCCAGGTATGCGTTGGCTGCACCGAGTATGATGGAGAGTATCGCACCGACAATAATTGCCGGCAGCGTAAACTCCTTCATGACGGTGTCGGCCGGTATATAGGGCTTGAATTGATGATCGGCCATTATACCTCCTTCCCTCTGATCAAATCAGGAATAGAGAGCAGACCGTCAAAACGTTGACACACTACTAAAGAGTAAAGGGATATTAGACGTTATCGTTACATCGAGTCAAGGAAATCATCATGTCAGATATTTGACGTTGTTGCTGCAGCGCGCAATGTTAATAACAGCATCAATTACATATCGTCTCGGCAGTTACGCGTTGTATAGGCTGTCTGGAATAATGCTTGCGCTCTTGATTGGATCTCAGGGCAGTGGAGGCTTGAGTACGAGGGATAATGAAATCAGTAGTGAGAGAATATCTCGGCTTGATCTGTGAAACATGCGGGGCAATGTCTGCTTGCATTCGTGTCACGTTCGATGACGCCGGAAGCAGCATCGTGATTCTTGATCAATCTTACCGCACGGATCTCCCGAATGCTGAGCATGATATAAGCCGTAGCACGCAGCTGCCGCTTTGCCTTTCTGAAGGACTCAACACCGAAGCTATTTCTGATTTCGCTAAGGTCGAGTCGCCTACGTTGATGCGTGATTCTGCGTACAATGCATCGGCCTCGGCCGGCTTCAGCTGCAGCGACGAATCGTGGCAAGTCGTTGCGGAGCAGCCGCTATGCGTTAATGTTCATAAGCCGAAGTTGCCGGAGTATTTCCCGAACAACAAAGCATGGAATATCATGAGCCGGAACGGCGGTTATGACTGGCGGTTCAGGAGCGTCGTAAAGGGATTCGACGTTACCGTCGATATTCGATTATGTAAGCGGCAAACGGGATTCATACATCGACGGATCTCGAACGCATGCGCCTTCCTAAGAACCATTGAAGCGATTGTTTCGGAGTATTCAATCTCTCCAGACAGCCATGCACCTCCTGATCCCATGCCGCTTTCATTTGATCCGCCTTTTATCGGAAGAACGCCGGTGGTCTTTGATCTCAAGAAAAAAATCAAACTCATCTCAGATTGCGGCATCCCACTCCTGATCGAAGGGGAAAGCGGCACCGGCAAGGAAATTGTAGCTCGAAATGTGCACCGTTTCGGCAGCAGAAGGGATGAGCCGCTCGTGATCGTAAATTGCATGGAGCTGCCGGAATCGCTACTGCAGAGCGAGCTCTTCGGTCATATTAGAGGTGCCTTCACCGGTGCTTCGAGGGACAGGGTAGGTCTTATCGAAAGTGCAAGAGGCGGCACTTTTTTCCTCGATGAGATAGGAGAAATGCCGTTATCGCTCCAGGCCGTTCTTCTTCGTGTGCTGCAGGAGAGGGAGGTTCGTAGAATCGGGGAGAGCAGACATCGCAAAATCGATGTCAACTTCATCTTTGCAACGAATCGGGATCTGAGCGAACTCGTGCGAGGCGGCAACTTCAGAGAGGACTTGTATTTCAGAATCTGCGGGATCAACCTCTATGTTCCGCCTCTGAGAAAGAGAAGGGAGGATATATTGCTCCTCGCACAGCATTTTCTTCAAAAGCAATCGGAGAAGCTCGTATTGCCGCTGCCGAACATATCCTCCGGGGCGGCTCACAAGCTGCTATCCTACAACTGGCCCGGTAATGTGCGCGAGCTCAAGCATGAAATGGAGCGGATCATCGCATTAAACCCCGGCAAGAGAATCGTGACCGGCAGTATGCTGTCATCCTATATCATTGAAAGCCTGTACGATAAAAACGCGCGTCACGGCGAAACGGGGAGCACGTTGCCCGCGGCCATTGAGCGTCTCGAGAGAAGCATGATAAACGCCGCGCTCGAGCGCTTCCAGGGGAACAGGACTAGAACAGCGTTTGCTCTTGGGATCACGAGACAGGGGCTGCTGAAAAAGATCAAGCGATACGGTCTCGTCTAGCACGTGCAATTTTTGCAAGATATGCCGGCGCCGTGCGTTTACATCATTAGACAAGACGAATGAGCAGTGCCGGCTATTGGCAGCGGGTAATGTCCCCGTTGCCGGTGCGCCTTCTGCACCTGTTGTGTTTCAGGACTATTAATTTCAGTAGCGATAGCTTATATTGGTGTTTTTCAGAGTCTTATCCGACGGGAGGAAAAATTGATCAGGAAACGATTCAGAGCAGCGCTCTTTCTTGGCCTATCGCTGTTGATTCTCATGCCTTTATCGTGCGGTAAGCGATCCGAAACGCCGGAAAAGCAAGATTCCGCCCATGGGCAGGCGGCGGGTCAGCATGGAACTTCTCAGGGTGATTCTGAAATTCAAAAGATGACAACGGATGAGCTTGTTGCCAAGATGGAGAAGCTCGATTCCGACCAACTTTTTGATCTTATAAAAAAGCTATCTTCTGAGCAGAGACGCACCGTGATGGAGAAGCTCTCACCGGAACAGCGGGTTGCCTTGATTGGGAAACTCACGCCGGAGCAGCGTCAGGCGCTTATGGCGATGCGAAGCGGCGGCCCTGGAGGACCGCCCGGTGGGCAACAGGGGCAGCATCAGGCGCCGCAGCAAGGCGATCAGCGCATGATGCCGGATCAGGGACAGAGAGGGGCGCTGATACCGGTTGAGGTGAGCAGGGTTATGCGCCGTGATATGACCGATTATATCCTTGCGAGCACGTCTATCGAGGCGCTGAGAGAAATCGAAATCTACGCTAAGACAACAGGGATCGCCACTGGTCTCAAAGTCGAGGAAGGCGATATTGTAAAGGCCGGCAATGTGCTCATTATTCTCGATGACCGTGAGGCGAAATTGAGCCTTCGTCGAAGGGAGATAGAGTTTCAGGAAGCGGAGAATGCGCTCAAGAGAAGCAAGGAGATGATGTCACGGAACCTCATCAGCCAGGAAGAGTTCGAGACGGCCCAGCTCTCGTTTGAAAGCGCATTGACGAGCTTCAAAGAGGCAAAGCTTACCCTGGAATATACGAACGTGACCGCTCCTATCAGCGGCACCATCACGGAACGCTTCGTCGAGCTGGGAACGATGGTTACCACAGGCAAGGCGCTTTTTCGCCTGGCCGACTTTGATCCGCTCAGGGCGCGCATCTTCATTCCGGAGCGTGAGCTGCGCCGTCTGAGGGTCGGGCAGGAGGTTCTCCTTTCCGTCGACTCGGAGCCCGATCGTGAATTTCCAGCAATCGTCGAGCTCATCAGCTCGGTGATCGATCCCTCGAGCGGTACATTCAAGGTGACGGTGGAAATTGGGGATGCAGGGGGGTTCCTGCGCCCGGGCATGTTCGCCTCGGCGAAGATCATTGTCGACGAACATCCCGACACGCCGGCAGTGCGCGCGGAAGCTATTCTCTACGAGGGAAGACAGCGTTATATATACGTCGTGCGTGATGGAGTCGCGGCGAGGATCGATGTCAAGGCAGGCTTTACCGACGAGGGCTATGTCGAGGTTTCCGGCCCGCTCAGAGAGGGAGAAATGGTTGTTATCGCCGGGCAGAATAATCTCGCAGACGGCATGAAGGTCGATGTCGTCAAGGGCGTTTCCGAAGGCAAGCGCGAGGGAAAGGGAGACTTCGCGGGCGGCAATCACGGAGACTCCCCGGATCCGGAGCCAAAGGTCAAGAGCGAACACAAAGACAAGAGGTATAGAGGATCGCCACCTGATTCCGCTGGACGCGGGAACTAATGAAGATTGTCAGATTTTCCATTTCCCGGCCGGTCACGGTCGGGATGTTTACTATCGCCCTCGTTCTATTCGGATTTATCTCGTTTAATAAGCTCTCTATAGATCTTCTCCCGGATATATCCTACCCGACCATTACGGTGCGAACGGAGTATCAGGGAAATGCGCCCGCCGAGATCGAAAACCTCATCACCAAACCGGTCGAGGAATCGGTTGGTGTCGTTGGCAACGTTGTCCAGGTGAGTTCGATATCCCGGGCGGGCGTGAGCGAGGTCATGGTCGAGTTCGACTGGGGCACCGACATGGATTTCGCCGTGCTCGATGTTCGGGAAAAACTCGATCTCCTGCGCCTGCCCGAGGAAGCCGCCAAGCCGATCATCCTCCGGTTCGATCCGAGCCAGGATCCTATTGTGCGCTTCGTAGCATCATGGGATTCGGGTCTGAAGGAACTCAGGTCGTATATCGATGAGTTTATAAAGCCGGAGCTCGAAGCGCTCGACGGCCTCGCGGCCGTGCGGATAAACGGAGGACTGGAAGAAGAGATTCACGTAGACATCTCCGAGGGCAGACTCAACAGCATGGGCCTCACGATCCAGGGCGTCATAGCACGACTGGCGGCCGAGAACATCAATCTTGCCGCCGGGAAACTCGAGGACGGCGAGGCCGAGTACCTCGTTCGCACGCTCAATGAATTCAAGAGGGTCGATGATATCGCAGGTGTCGTTGTCGGGATAAACAACGGCGTGCCCGTTTACCTGCGCGATATTGCGGATGTGAAGAGCTCACACAAGGAACGCGAAATTATCATCCGTGTCGATGGTGAAGAGGGTGTTGAAATGGCCTGCTATCGCGAAGCGGGTCGAAACACGGTATCGGTATCGGGCAAGTTGGAGGAGAAGATTGCAGGGATAATGCCGGAACTTCCACCTGGCATGCGAATAGAAAAAGTCTTCGATCAGGCCATATTTATTCGTGAATCAATGATGGAAGTTCTCAAGACTGCGATCATCGGAGGCCTTCTCGCCATTATCATTCTTTACCTGTTTCTCCAGCATGCCCGGAGCACGGTGGTGATTTCTCTCGCGATACCGATCTCGATCATTACCACATTTTTTCTCATGTACATTGCGGGAATATCGCTCAACATCATGTCGCTCGGCGGTCTCGCTCTCGGTGTCGGGCTTCTTGTCGATAATTCAATCGTGGTGCTCGAAAGTGTAAACCGCTTTCGGAAGAAGGGACTCGATAGCGTCGAAGCGGCGTACGAGGGAACCTCCGAAGTCGGCAAGGCGGTGATCGCAGCGACGCTCACGACCGTTGCGGTTTTTGTGCCGATCGTTTTCGTGCAGGGCGTGGCCGGGCAGCTATTCAGGGATCAGGCGTTGACGGTGACATTCAGCCTTCTCACATCACTCATTGTCTCGCTTACCCTTATTCCAACCCTATCTTCTCGAGGAGGCGGGCAGGGTTCGACGAATGACACACGGGAGAAAACGAAAAATCCTTTCACCGTTTTTGCAGGATTACTCGTGAAAGGGATTCACGCTGTTGCGAGAGGCGTACGCACGGTGCTTGCAAAACTTTTTTCGCCGCTTCTTCGTCTCTTTCTCGTCGTATACGAGAAAACGGAACGCTTCTACGGCCGGATTTTGCGGGGGGCATTGCATCGAAGGGCGGCAACGCTGTCTATAGCAGCGCTCTCGATGGTGCTCTGCGTTTTTCTCTACACACGTCTTGGAAAGGAACTGATTCCCGAATTGGTACAGGCCCAGTTCAACGTTGAAGTCAAATTCCCGGCGGGTACTCCGCTACTTTCAACAGCGGGACTTATGAAAGATATGGAGGCCGTTGCCGGTGATCTCGAGGGTGTTAGCAGGGTCTTTTCGACGGTCGGCTCCAATCCGACAATGGGGGGGACGCTCGAGGAAAAGGATGAGAGTCGGGGGCAGATCAATGTGGCGCTCGGCTTCGGTTCTGACCCACAGCGTGAGGAGGGCATCCGGGAGGCGCTGCGCGCAAGCTATTCCTTCGTGCCGGATCTCGAATACAGGTTCACGAGGCCGAGTTACTTCACCCTGAAAACGCCGGTCGAGGTTATCGTCTGGGGTGAGGAGATTGATGTTCTAAAAGATGTGGCGCGACAGATCAAGCGGCTTCTCGGCTCCGTCGACGGCGTGACGGACGTCCGTTCGCTTCTCGAGGAAGGCACACCGGAGGTGCTAATCAACTTCAATCGCGAGCGGCTCGCGAAGATGGGTCTCTCCGTCGGAGACATCTCTCATCTGCTTCGCAGCAAGGTGTATGGAGAGGTGGCGACCGAATTTGTCAGGGGCGAGCGGAAGATCGATGTCCGGGTCCAGGTCCGGCGTGATCAGATGCAGACACTCGAAGATCTGGAGAGACTGATAGTAAATCCCGGTGGCAATCCACCCGTGATGCTCAAATCCGTCGCCGATTTCGAGGTTGCATCGTCTCCGTCCGAGATACACCGCCTCGACCAGCAGCGTATCGCGAAGATAACAGCGAATCTATCCGGGAGGGATCTCGCCAGCGCTGTTCGGGAGATAGAAACACTCGTCGATGAGCGGGTCGTTCTCGATCCCGCCTATATCGTGGAGATGGGAGGGCAGAACAGGGAAATGATGCTTTCATTTTCCTCGATGCGTTTTGCGCTGCTCCTTGCGATTTTCCTCGTTTACCTCGTCATGGCATCGCAATTCGAGTCGTTCCTCCATCCATTTGTCATTCTCTTCACCATTCCGCTGAGCCTCGTGGGTGCGGTTGTGCTGCTCTTTATCACACGGAAGCCGGTCAGTGTCCTCGTGTTTATCGGTGTCATCATGCTGGCGGGCATCGTCGTCAACAACGCGATCATTCTCGTCGATTACATAAATACACTGCGGCGCAGAGGCGTGAAAAAGCTCGAGGCAATCCAGCAGGCCGCTCAGGTCCGTTTCCGGCCGATCCTCATGACCACGGCTACGACAGTGCTCGGCCTCGTGCCGATGGCGCTCGGCCTCGGTGAGGGAGGCGAGATCAGATCGCCGATGGCGATTACGGTGATCGGCGGGCTCGTTTTCTCGACACTCCTGACCCTTGTCGTCATACCGGTTGTATATTCCATTTTTGAGAGGGAATAGGCAAAATAAGTGAACCTGCCCGATTTTTCCATAAAGAGACCGGTAACGACGCTGATGATACTCGCCTGTCTCGTCGTGCTCGGTCTCGTATCGCTGCCGCGTCTTTCCCTCGACATGTACCCGGATATCTCCTCTTCGCGTCTCCACGTACGGATTCCGTATCCGGCATCATCGCCTGAAGAGGTCGAGCGTATCATAACAATTCCGGTCGAAGAGGCGCTCGGCACGGTCAACCATCTCAAGAAACTCACCTCGAGTTCGTCCGATGACGGCGCAAGCATCGGGGTCGAGTTCGAATGGGGCGCCAACATGGATGTAGCGGCGCTCGAGGTGCGCGAGATGCTCGACAAGGTGCGTTCCGATCTGCCGCAGGATATCGAAAACATATACATTTTCAGGTTCCAGTCGACCGACAGACCGATCATACGGGCCAATGTGTCTCTGCCCGGCGAGCGTGACCGTCTCTACAACGTTGTCGAGAAGGTTATGAGACCGCGGCTCGAGCGGATCAAGGGAGTCGCAAACGTCGAGGTTCGCGGTCTATTGCAAAAGGAGATCCAGGTTCAGCTGAAGGACGATCTGCTCAAGAGTCTCGGGATAAGCCCCTATGCCGCTGCGTATAACCTGAGAAGTAACAATTTCGATCTCTCCGTCGGCAAGATCTTCTATGGAGGCAAGCGCTACGCAGTGAGAACGCTCGGGGAGCTCGAGAGTCATCTCGAGGTGATGCAGCTGCCGATGCGCGGCGGCGAAGTGAAATACGCCGACTTCGCCGATGTCGTGTACGATTATCCCGAAGAGGAGTTTTTCCAGCGCGTCGACCATCAACGTGCCGTTTCCGTCCGTATTTACAAGGCATCGGTGGCTAATATCGTTGATGTATCGCGAAGGGTGAAAACGGTTCTCGATGAGCTGCGCGCCGATTCCCGCCTCGCCGGAATCACGATCATGGTTTACCATGATCAGGCCGATGAGATACTCAAAACTATCGCAAATCTAAGACAAGCGGGTTTGCTCGGCGCTATCCTCGCTGTCGCCGTGATCTTCTTTTTCCTTCGCAAGCTCCGCTCGACATTGATTATTACACTGGCGATTCCGACGTCGATCATCGTCACCTTCCTGCTGATGTACTTAACCGGTGTTTCGCTGAACATCATCTCGATAACCGGGCTCGCACTCGCTGCGGGTATGCTCGTCGACAACGCCGTCGTTGTTCTCGAGAGCATTTATACACAGCGGCAGAAGGGACTGCCGTCGCGCGAGGCGGCGCTCGAGGGAAGCAGCCGCGTGGCGCTCGCGATTACCGCGGCGACCCTGACGACGATCATCGTTTTCGTGCCGCTCATATTCATCTCGAAGAGCCGTTTCGGTCTCTTTATGAAAGATTTCGGCATGACGATTTCCACGGCGCTCGTTGCATCCCTCTTTGTCGCTTTGACGCTCATCCCGCTTCTCTCCGAGCGGATGTTCCGATCCGAGCAGAGAGAGCGCACGAAGTTCGTTCTCTTTCTCGAACGGCAGTACTCGAAGATTATAGTCTGGACGCTCGATCACCGGGGGATAACGCTCGCCATCATTGCAGTCCTCTTCGGATTCAGTGTATACCTCGCCACGGGCATCAAGCGGGAATACTTTCCGAATGTCCCCGATCGGACCGCTTTCTATTCACTCGAGGTTCCCAACGGATATGCATTCGAAAAAACCAAATCGCTCGTCGATGATTTCGAGAAAAAGCTCCTCTCCATGAAAGAAGAGCTCGAGATCGAGAATATTTCCACCTATTTCCACCGCCGCGGCGGACGGTTCTTCATCACCTTCTACGAAGCCGACAAGCGTAAGGGGGATCTCGCGCAATTGCAGAGACGGCTGAAGGATCTCTTTCCCAAAACGCCCGGTGTGCAGTTCGAGATGTTGCAGCGCCGCGGGGGGCACGGGGGGGACCTCGGGATAACCGTCGAGGTCACCGGCAGGGATCCGGAAACACTCGAATTGTTGGCTGCAAAGGTGAAGGGCATGCTGGAAGGTTTGCAGGGCCTCGAGGATATCTCGATGAATCTCGAGGAGGGCACCGATGAAGTGCGAATAACGGTCAACCGGGAACTCGCTTCTAAATACGGACTTTCCCCGCAGAGCGTCGCCCGTGTCATCTCGTCCGCGTATGGCAGCAGGCCGGTCACGCGCATCGAAATGGGGGGGAACGAGGTGGAAGTTGTGGTCCAGTACCGCGAGAGTGACCGCCGTAACCTCGCCCGCCTCAACGACATGTACGTTATCAACGACATCGGTGAATCGGTGCCGCTCGGCGCGGTCAGTGAGATCGCCGTGGTCGAGGGACCCTCGACGATCAGCAGGGAGAACAGAAGAAGGATCGTGCGGATCACCGCGAATACCGATCAGCGCGGGATGTTCATGCTGGGCAGGACGATTCAGCAGAAGCTGTCCGCACTCCAATTGCCGCCGGGTTACGAGTGGCGCTTCGGCGAGGAGTACCGCATGTTCAGGGAGTCCGAGCAGCAGTCCGTCTTCGCGATCATCATAGCGGTAGTCCTGATTTACATGCTGATGGCATCGCTCTTCGAATCGCTTCTGCACCCCTTTACGATCATGTGCTCTATCCCCTTCGCATTTATCGGTGTGGCCATCCTCTTTCGCCTGACGAACACGACGCTCAACAACATCTCGACGATGGGGCTCATGATCCTGTGTGGTATCGTCGTGAACAATGCGATCGTACTCCTGCACCACGTTAATCGCCTGAGAAAAGAGGGACTCGAACGGCGCGATGCCCTGATCACCGGCGGCCGCGATCGTTTGCGGCCGATTCTCATGGCGGCCCTCACGACCATACTCGGGCTCGTTCCCCTCGCATTCTTCAGGGGAGAGGGCCGCGGCGCCATCTGGGCGCCGATGGGAAAGGCGGTAATCGGGGGTCTCACCGCATCGACATTTCTGACCCTGATACTGATACCGACCTTTTATTCGATATTCGACGATGTGAGCCGCTGGTTCAAGGCCGCGGGACGCGTCGCCGTATCGAGGAAGTAGAACGGCAATCGAATTCCGGGGTTGTTCAGTATTCCCGCCTCGATTATACTCCAGCGGAAAAGTTTAAATTGTGAAAGGGTATGCAGTGTCATTTATACAGCGATGGAGGGTGGAGATCCTGGCGGGGCTTCCGGGAGGATTCCTCCTGGCCCTTTCATTTCCGCCTTTTGCGACGAGAGTGCTGTCGCTCGTCGCGCTCGTTCCCCTGCTCGGTTATTTCATCGCCGGCAGGAGCGGGAAAAATCCGATCACGATTAAGCGGGCGGCGATCACCGGATTCATTTTCGGACTCTCCTTCTTCCTGACACTCCTCTTCTGGATTGCGAACCTCATCCCGGAGTCGAGCGCCAGTATGCCATGGATCATGGTGCCGGCTTTGATCGTCCTCGTTCTCTACCTCTCGTGCTATACGGCTCTCTTTTCGTTTATCCTGTCTCTTCTCGTGAGGCGATTCGGCGCCGTATCGCTCTTTGCGGCCCCCGGTCTCTGGTCGCTCGTCGAGCTCGCCCGTTCGCGCGGAGAGCTCGGATTCCCCTGGGGCGTCGTATCGAATTCAATCGCGATATACCCCGTGGCGATTCAGGGTGTATCGCTTTACGGGCCCTTCGGCCTGTCATTTTTCATCGTCCTGGTCAATGTTCTCGTAACCTTGGCAGTTTTCAAGGGTTCTCTGAAATGGCGGTTTTTCTCGGTCGCGGGAGCCGCGATTATCATCGTTGTGCATCTTGCGTGGGGAGCTAACGCCATAGACCGGATCGATAGACAGTTGGCGGCTGCTGATACGGAGGCCGATGTCGCCGTCGTTCAACCGAACTTGGATCTCGCCATCAAGTGGAAACGCGCCTTCCGGGATACGGTCTTCAGCCAGATAGAGAGAATGACTTATGAAGCGGCGGATCGTGGTGCGGAACTCGTCATATTCCCGGAGACGGCGGCGCCGATATCGATAAGCCACGATCATCTGTATCAACAACGGCTCGAGTTTATGGCGGAAAAAGCGAGTGCAGACCTGTTGACCGGGTACGTCGATCATGTTCGCGAGGGAGACGGCTGGAGCGTCTATAACGCCGCGGGCCTCTTCAGCAGCCAGGGGAGACATATAGCTACATATGAGAAGGTCAACCTTCTCCCTTTCGGCGAAAAAATACCGTGGAGCCAGTACCTGCCCGTGCTGAGCAAGGTGAACTTCGGTCAGGCGAATTTTAAGGCGGGAGAGGATCAGACGCTTTTTGATTCCAGCAAGGGAAAATTCGGCGTGCTTATCTGCTTCGAATCCATCTTCTCCGATTTCACGCGCGGATATGTTCGTGCGGGTGCCGATTTTCTCGTGAACATCACGAACGACGGATGGTTTGGCAGCAGGAGCGGACCGATGCAGCACGCCGAACTTGCTGTCTTTCGGGCCGTCGAGAATCGGGTCACGCTGTTACGAGCTGCAAATACGGGTATTTCGATGATTGTCGACCCCGCGGGAAGAATTCGCGAGCGAATCGATCTCGACGTCGAGGAGATAATCCTGGTTCCCATATACGTGATCGAAGAGCAAGCCTTTTTCACCCGTCACGGCCATCTTCCTTTTCTTCTCCTGGCCCTGGGTTCGGTAGTGGCTGTTCCGCTTGGTATGTTTGTAAAGCGGGGCGGAAAGGATTTCGGAAATCCCGGCAGGATCAGCGGAAGAGAAGATAGCGGAGCAGCAGGTACACGGACGAAATGGCGATCGAAATCAACATGAGGGGAAAGCCGTACCTGAAATAATTCCTGAAATTGAGGGGTGTCTTCGTTTTCTCGCTGAACCCCGCTATTACGACGTTCGCGGAAGCGCCGATGAGTGTCCCGTTTCCCCCGAGGCACGCGCCCAGAGCGAGGCTCCACCAGAGGGGAAGGGATTTGTTCAGGTAGTAGAGCTTGTATGCTGCTTCGTCCAGCCCCTCTGTGTTGGGGAAGAGGGACGTGCTGATCTTGATGAGAAGCGGTATCATCGCAGCCACGAACGGAATGTTATCGAGGAAGGCGGATGCAATCGCCGAAAACCAGAGGATACACATGCTCAGGACTATCAAGTTACCACTGAGATGGAGTACCGCCCCGGCGAGATGCTCGAGAATCCCGGTCTTTTCGAGTCCTCCGACCAGCACGAAGAGTCCCATGAAGAAGAAGAGGGTCGGCCACTCGATCTCCTCGAGTCGCTTTTCGATATCGGTACCGCTCCAGATAAGGAGCACACATCCTCCGCCAAGACCAATCGTCGCCGGTTTGAGCCCCAGCAGGTCGTGAGTCATGAAGCCGGCGATCGTCAGTCCCAGCACGATCATGCTTCGCCGGAGAAGGATCCGATCCTTGATAACCTTTGTTTCGTCCATTCCGGCGAGCACTTCATCGTAATTGACATCCCCGTTTCCCTTGAGATCCTTTCTGAAGAGTATCTTCAGGATGAGAATTGTGGCGATAAAGACGGCGATATTTACAGGGGCGAGGTGGACGAAAAAATCCATAAATGAGAGATCAGTCGCACTCCCGATAATGATATTGGGCGGGTCACCGATAAGCGTCGCCGCGCCTCCGATATTCGATGCGAGGATCTCCGCAACCAGGAACGGGAACGGGGAGATACTGAGCATCTCTGCGATGAGGATCGTGATCGGTGCGATCAGGAGCACCGTCGTTACATTATCGAGAAGGGCGGATGCCACTGCGGTAAATATGGAAAACCAGAGAAGAATCTTCCATCTGTTACCACGGGTTTTTTTGGCGATCTTGATCGCCACGTAGCTGAACACGCCCGATTCCTTTATTACGCTGATGAGCAGCATCATGCCGGTCAGCAGGCCGATCGTGTTGAAATCGATGAACGCGAACGCTTCGCTCTGTGGCATAACATGGAATACCACGAGGAGAACGCCCCCCATGATCGCTATCTTCGTGCGGTGGATTCGTTCGGTGACGATGAGGATATATGAAACAACGAAGACAGAAAGCGCTGTCACCGCATAGACTGTCAATTCCGACCTTCCGTATCGTAAATTGCTCTACATACGTCGTTCTTGCTGATCATGCCGACGAGACGGCTGCCGCTCACGACCGGGATTCTGGCTATGTTCAGCTTATGCAGGACCGCGGCTGCCTTCATCACACTGTCCTCTTCGTCAAGAGTGGATATCTCCTCGCGCATCAGGTCCTCGGCTACGAAAAGCTTTTCCTCGATCGAGAACGAGCGTCGCTCGAGGGCGCCGAAGTCATGTATGAAATCAACATTCCTGACGAGATCGATATACTCGGGCAGAAAGATGAGGATGAAATCGTCTATGAATATCGCTCCAATGAGCGTGTTATCCTTCTCGGTCACAGGCAGCACCGATTCGCTTGTTTCGAAGAATATGCGCGCGATTTCACTCAGCGGTGTATGCGGGGCTACGGTGGCGAAATCGGTTCTCATGTATTTTTTGATCTTCAAGGGATTTCCTCCGCGGGCATAGGAAGAATCCTACAGGTATTTCTTCTCGCCGCTTTTCACGAGTTCCATGAACGCCTTTACGTCGGGACAGGCCAGCAGTCCTTGCCTGAATTCATCGTGCGCGAGGAGGCGGGAAATGCCTGCGAGCGCTTTGATGTGAGGACCGGAAACGTCGCGCCGGGAAATCAGGATGAAAAAAATGTGGGCTGGAGTTTGATCGATCGAATCGAAATCGATGCCGCCCGACGAGCGACCGAAAGCAACGCAAAGCCGGTCCACGACCGACGTTTTTGCATGGGGAACGGCGAGGCCGTTGCCGATGCCGGTGCTCTGTTTCTGCTCCCTGTTGATGATTGCCTTGAGGATCGCATCCCGCTCTTTGAGTTTGTACGCAGAGCAGAGAAGGTCGACGAGCTCCTCGAGAACTTCGTCCTTAGTCGAGGATTCGAGCTCTATCTTGATGGCGGATTTCCTTATTTTTTTCGACAGTTGCATGGGCGCCTTTCCGGTGAA
The DNA here is from genome assembly GCA_965369375.1 of uncultured bacterium. Lineage (GTDB taxonomy): Bacteria > Krumholzibacteriota > Krumholzibacteriia > Krumholzibacteriales > Krumholzibacteriaceae > CBDUQN01. Next base: position 21,739 of record CBDUQN010000049.1, read on the forward strand.
CTCTGTCCGATAAAATAGCCGAGTGCTCAAGTGTTGTCAAATAATTCCTGGACAATGGAAGGCTGCGCTGAGTTAGTTGAGCTTGATCAACTCGATGAGATCATATCTGGTTCCAACGGCGCTCACTTCGGTGGATCCTCCATCGAGTTCTACGAATATCGTATCACCGGATTGCGTATTCAATGTTGCTAAGGCGGAATACTGGATCCAATAGGTCGAAGATACGCCGATAATCCTTACAATCAGATTGACATCGGGTTTTTTGATCCATAGTCTCGCATTGCCGTTGATGCTTTGCCGCTTTGCCCAAAAGGAGAATCTGTATCGGTGTTCACCTTGAGGCGCAGGAATTTTATATGAAATTTTATTGGTTTGCGAAACTCCCCCCGGATCGATCTCGACGGACCACGATCCTCCGCCTTCGGGGACATCATCGGAAAACGCAACTCTGCCGGGGTCTTCGATAATCCATCCATCAAGGGATTGGACGCCGTCAAACTCAAACGACGAATTGCCGATCAAATTCTCTTCCTTGCTCGAGCACGATACACAGTCATCTGAATCCGAGCAGCAGTAAAGGGCCGAAATAATCGATAGAATTCCCAGGATCAGGAAATATTTTTTCTTCATGCGCCCCTCGCAGTTAAATTCCTTGTTAGCGCGGACGCTCCGCGCCGCGCCAACGGGGCTGCGAATGAAACCAGCCGCTGCCGTCCGGCGCTCCGCGCCGCCACTCAGCAGCAGCCCCGTCAGCCTGCAAACTTATTACTATATCAGTTACATCCTTTTCAGCTCTTCGTCAAGGAGTTGATAGAATTGTTTCCGTGCGTGTTTTTCAATCCATGGCGTGTGTCCGCATCTCTCGAGAATTTTAAATCGAAAGTTCTTTATATTGGCGGCCAGCGGTTGGCGCACTCCCTCAGCAGGATGAGGATCGTAATCACCATGAATGGCGACTACGGGGCATCGAATATCTCGAACGAGTTGCAGCAGGCTTCCGCTCTTTCGCAGCTCGGCCCCTTCCTTCCAGACGTCATGAAATATGTCGCCCTGGCAAATAATTCGTTCGGAGACATCGGAGACGCCGGTATCGATCGCCTCCGGCTCATACACATCGGTTTTTGATACCAGGATTCCGAGTTGCGCCAGCAAAATGTCTTTTTCTCTAGTCCCAACACAAGCGTGATTATTTCATAACATAGCATAAAAAGACTCGAAATGCCCGTCTATAGTGGTTAAAATACGTTTGTAACAAATAACTACAAACCACAAAGGGGGCATTTCGAGTGACATCAAAGAATAACAGAATACTCAGGAAAAAGAAACAAAAAATACACAAACGTCTTGAGCGCAAGCAGTGGGCGGCCCGGTCGAAGCCGATGTTTCAGGCTCGAAACATCCACTACGAAATGGCCGAGAAGGTTCGAGCAA
>CBDUQN010000050.1:0-22657 GCA_965369375.1 uncultured bacterium
ACTAGTGGTCTCTCCGGGCAACTGCCGAATTGTTACGAATGCGTTCCCGTATCATCGGAAGAGAAGTCATGGGGTTCGATAAAAACTATTTACCGGTAGATCCATATCTCTGCAGAAAACGCTCTAAGACTAATCGCAATATGATCCGTTAACGCTATCAAGCTAATTGGAATATGATCCTTTGATGGGTTGGGGGAGGAGGGGTAAACGGCATAATTTTTTATTGTGGGCAACTTTTTTCTGGTTTTCCATGCATTGAATTGATAGAGTAGTAGCTTCGGGGATCGTATCGGCGGCGGACACCGCAATCCCCGGAAACGATAGGGAATATTTTCCGGGTTGATGAAGGGAGGAGGATGAAGATGGAGAAAATATTCCGTTTTTTTATCTCTTTAGTGGTTTTCTCCTGCATTCTGGCGTCGCTCGTTCACTCGGGCAATGCGCAGGTGTATCTGAACGAGATTCTTGCCGATCCCGCCCGCGATTGGGACGGTGACGGCGCGCAGCACTACCGTGACGACGAGTGGATCGAGATAGTCAATCTCAGTGACGGGCCGATCGATCTCTCGAACTATTACGTCGCCGATGGTGAAGGGGATCCGGTATGGCGGTACGGTTTCTCGGGCGTTCTCGAGCCTGGGGGCGTCCGCGTGGTGTACGGCAGCGAGTCCGCGGCCTGGGAGGAAGCATTCGGCTTCCCCATTTTCGGTTTGAGCCTCAATAACGCGGGTGATCGGTTTTCCCTTTACCACGTCACCGAAGGCGAAACACTCCTCGTGGATACGATCACGTACGGTGATCGTGAAGCGGATGACGACCGTTCCATCGGTCGCGATGCGCAATCGACGTCGACGTGGGCGGTCTTCGATGCATACAACGCGTGCGAGGGAAGGTGTGATCCGCCGGGAAACGGATGCGTGCCCACTCCCGGTTTCGTCAATGCGTGCATTACCGGCACCAGATCCGAGAGTTGGGGAGGCATAAAGAAACGGTATCAGGGATGACCGGCAACGCACATAGCCGGTAGAAGTCGGGTCTAATACGAGTCATCAGGTGTCCGCCGCCGTGCTCCCCGCCCGGGTAGGGGTTGGTAGGGGTTGGTAGGGGCTGGTAGGGGCTTTTCGCTTTACTTTGGAGCGCTCACCGTGTAGTGTATACAGCAGGAATGTAACGGTCATGGACGAAAAAAAATCCCCCGAAAAGTCGGATACATGCTGGGAATTTCTCTCGTGCGAGAGACGGGACTGCCCCGCGTACGGCCAGAGCAGAGTGCCGTGCTGGGAGGTGAGCGGTCACCGTCACGGAAGCCAGGTCTTCTCCAGAATAGAGGAGAAGATCATCCAGTGCTGCTTCAACTGTTCGTACTTCAAGCAACTCGAGAAACGGGCGAGGGGGCGTAGATGGGGGGAGAAGACCCTGCTCGATACACTCGAGGACGCCCTGATACGATCGGCGAAATATTCCAAGAAGGTCGAGGATCTCTACATGGAGGTCATACGGCGAAGCAGGCTCATGAACCTGCTCGGAGAGGTGAGCAAGATCATCGCCCGCCTCGACAAGGAAGAGGATATCATTCTCGCCATTTTGACCGTCATAACGGCGAAACAGGGTCTCGGTTTCAATCGGGCGTTCGTGTTTCTGCGGGGACCGGAATTCGACGTCCTGCGAGGCAAGTATGCGCTCGGGCCCTCTTCACCCGAGGAGGCCATCAGTATTTGGAAGGTGCTCGAAAAGGACGATTCGGCATCGCTCGAAAAGCTCGTCAGCAAGGGGCAGAAACTCCATTACCTGAAAAACAGTCCCCTGACGAGAATTACGAAGAGATTATCAATGCCGATCGATGATCCGGGCGGCGTCATAATAAAGGGTGTGCGGGAGATACGTTTTGTTACGAGTGATGAGCTCGAGAGCGAAACGGAGAAGCACATCGCTTCCACGCTCGGGCTCGAGAGGTTCTGCATCTGTCCGATCGCCACGAAGGAGGACAGCCTCGGCTTCATCATTGCAGACAATATCTTTACGGGAAAAGAGATCGACGCGGAGGACGCCCACCTTCTCGAATTGATCGCGAGCCACGCAACCACGTCGCTCAGGGCGGCTCAGTTGAAGGAGTCCCTCAACAAGAACATCGATAGTCTCAAGAGCACATACCGGAAGCTGAAGGCGAATGAAGAGAGAATGATGAAGGCGGAACGGCTCGCGATATCGGGTGAATTGACGGCTTCGGTCATACACGAGATCAAGAATCCCCTCGTCGCTATCGGCGGTTTCGCCCGCAATCTCTACCATTCCGGTGATGTGAAGGGCGAGGTGCGGGACAAGCTGGCGATAATCATGAACGAAGCCATGCGGCTCGAGAGGTATCTCGAGAATATGCAGGCGAAGATCAGCAAGCTCAAACTCGAGATGGGAGAGATCAATCAGGTGCTCGAGAATAATTGCCAGCTTCTCCAGAACGATTTCGAGGAACGGGGGATCACGCTGCTCAAGAGCTTCACGCCGGGCCTCCCGTCCTGCCGCTTCGATGTGGTTAAGATTCACGAGGTTTTCCTGAATATTCTCCAGAATTCGTTCGAGGCGGTCGAAGATGCTGGTGAGGTGCGTATACGCACGTGGGCCGATAGCGGCACTGTCTACGTCGAGATCAAAGACACCGGAAAGGGAATTCCCCAGGAACAGCTCAACAGAATCTTTACGCCCTTTTTCACCACGAAGGAATATGGAACGGGATTGGGGCTCGCCTTTGCGCAGCGGATCGTAAAAGACCACGGTGGGGGCATTTCCGTCTCGAGTATCGAGGGTGCCGGAACGGCCTTCGTGGTGTCGCTGCCGGCAGCCGAGGTTCTTCAGAAAAGCTGACGAAGCTCCATCCACCCTCCATATTCTTCAAGAGAGATGTCTAATTGACAAAAAGCCAAATAAAGTATACGCTACAAGTTCCTCTATAGCGCTGCAGGGTGCTTGGTTCGAACCTCTTTGAACGTCCGGAGGTTTATCAGCAATGAGCGTGGAAAAAGGCATCGTTCTACTGTATACCGGTGACGGGAAGGGCAAGACGACCGCCGCCCTCGGGGCCGCCATGCGGGCGGTGGGACATGGCAAACGAGTTGTCGTTATACAGTTTATGAAGGGTAGACGGTACGGGGAGCTCAACACGGCTGAAAGGCTCGATGGGTTTACCGTGGAGCAGTACGGACGTGACGAGTTCGTTGACCCGGACAATCCCGAGCCGATCGACCGGGAGCTCGCCGGGAAGGGGTGGGAACGTGCGAAAGAGCTCGCTGCGCAGGAGGGAATCGACATGCTCGTGCTCGACGAGCTGAACATAGCGGTTAGCTTCGGATTGGTTGCAATCGACGAGGTTATTGATTTTATTAAGAACAAGCCTTCCCGGCTCGACCTGATCCTGACCGGCAGGTATGCCCCGGAAGAGATGATCGAGCTCGCCGATACGGTCACGGAGATGCGGGAGATCAAGCATCACTATCAGGCGGGCATACAATCCCGGAAGGGAATAGAATATTAGCATTCCTATGACCGGAAAGACTGATATAGAGAGTCTCCTCGATCGGTTCGAGCAGGGGAACGTGACCGCCGCAGCGAGGCTCATCACCGTTCTCGAGAACGGCGGAAACGGCGCGGAATTCGTGATGGACAGGATTTTCCCGATGACGAGAGGTGCCTACAGGATAGGATTTACCGGTCCTCCCGGCGCCGGGAAAAGCAGTCTCGTCTACAATCTCTCGCGCCTCTTACGCGCAAAAGGCATTTCGATCGGAATCATCGCGGTGGATCCCACGAGTCCCTTCAGCGGGGGCGCCCTGCTCGGCGACCGCATTCGAATGCAGAAGCTCTCGGAAGATCCGGAAGTGTTCGTCCGCAGCCTCGCGAGCAGGGGGAGTCTCGGGGGGATATCGAACTGCACCGATGAAGTTGCCGACCTCTTGGACGCGTTCGGCAAAGATCACATATTGATCGAAACGGTCGGTGTCGGACAGTCCGAGCTCGAGATAGCGGAGAAATCACACACCGTGGTGGTTATCCTCGTCCCGGAATCGGGAGACGGCATCCAGGCGATGAAGGCAGGGCTGATGGAGATCGGTGATATCTTTGTTATGAACAAGTCCGATCACCCGGATGCGGATCTTGCGGCGGGAGAGATAGAGGATGCGCTCAAGATGAAGGATATCCCTGAAGGTTCGTGGAGACCACCTGTCGTCATGACATCCGCCCTCGAGGGAACGGGAAGCGATGAGCTGCTCGAGCAGATAGAAGCGCACCGGCGCTATCTCGAGGATAACGACAAGTTGACCGATAAACGCCGGCGGATACTCCGTTCGAGGGTACGCGACGCCTTCATGGCCAAGATAGAACGGAGACTCTGGGACAGTTCGAATGTTCGTCGGCTGCTCGACGAAAGAATAGACGAGGTGTACGCGGGACGCCTTTCGCCGTACCGCCTCGTCAATGATCTCGAGAAGCTCATCACGATACGGTGATCGAATCGTCTCAAGGAAAGAGGTGAAGACCCCACATGGAAAGGGAAAAGGAAGCTGCGTTCGAGGAAGCAAAGATTCGATATAAGAAAACAGCGGACGAATGCAGCGTGCAGGACATTGACTTTACGACCGTATCGGCCGAGCCGGTAAAACCGCTCTATATCCCCGAAGACATCGATGGTATCGATTTTTTAGAGGAAATCGGATTTCCGGGGGAGTATCCCTACACGCGGGGAGTTTACCCTACTATGTACCGGGGACGTTTCTGGACGATGAGGCAGTTCTCCGGTTTCGGAACGCCGAGAGATACGAACCAGCGATACCACTACCTGCTCGACCACGGCCAGACGGGACTGTCCGTTGCCTTCGACATGCCTACCATTATGGGGTACGACTCGGATCATGAGCGTTCCGAAGGCGAGGTCGGCAGATGCGGTGTGGCGATAGATTCGCTACGGGACATGGAGATCCTTTTCGATGGCATCGATCTCGCAACGATCACGACATCGATGACGATCAACGCCCCGGCTTCGATTCTCCTCGCCTTTTACCTCTGCGCAGGCGAGAAGAAGGGAACACGGTTCGACCGGATGGGCGGGACGATTCAGAACGATATTCTCAAGGAATACATAGCGCAGAAATCCTGGATATTTCCTCCCGAGCCGTCGATGAGGATAATTACCGATATACTCGCATTCTGCTCGGATCACGTACCGCGCTGGAACACGATCAGCATCAGCGGGTATCATATCCGCGAGGCCGGTTCGACGGCGGTACAGGAGCTTGCCTTCACACTGGCAGATGGATTCGCTTACGTGGAAGCGGGAATCAACGCAGGCCTCGATATTGATGAATTCGCGCCGCGGCTCTCCTTTTTCTTCAACGCCCATCTCGATTTCTTCGAAGAGATCGCAAAATACCGCGCCGCCAGAAGAATCTGGGCAAAGAGAATGAAGAACACATACGGCGTAAAGAAACCGGAATCGCTTCGTCTGCGGTTTCACACGCAAACGGCCGGGTGTACCCTGACCGCGCAGCAACCCGAAAACAATATCGTCCGCACTGCTTTCCAGGCGCTGTCGGCCGTTTTAGGAGGAACACAGTCTTTGCACACCAACTCGATGGATGAAACGCTTGCGCTGCCGGGCGAGAAGGCCGTTAGGATTGCGCTGAGGACGCAGCAGCTCATCGCGCATGAAACGGGCGTTGTCAATTCGATCGATCCGCTGGCCGGGAGCTATCTCGTCGAAGCGAAAACGCGCGAGATGGAGGAGAAGGCGGGGGAGTACTTCAAGAGAATCGAGGAACTCGGTGGAGTTGTCAAAGCGATCGAGCGGGGATTCTTCCAGAGAGAGATCGGCAGGGCGGCATATGAGTATCAAAAGGCGGTCGAGAAGAAACACAAGATAATCGTCGGGCTCAACCGTTTCGGTCTCGAGGACGAAAAGCTCGAAATCCCATTGCTCAAGATCGATCCAAAGGTGGAGAAGCAGCAGAAAGCGGCGGTCAAACGGTTGAGGGCGGAGAGAGATAACGACAAGGCCGCTAGGGAGCTCGCGCGTCTGAAAGAGACGGCGGCCGGCAGCGATAATCTGATGCCGGTCATTATCGACTGCGTGGGCTGCTATTGCACGGAGGGTGAGATAATCGAGGAATTAAAAAGTGTATTCGGCGAATATCAGGAACCGCCGTTCTTTTAGCATGAAGCGTTTGAGGTTTTATTACCGGAGGAAACTGGAATGGGAAAAAAGATTCGGATTCTCGTTGCCAAGCCCGGCCTCGACGGGCATGACAGGGGTGCAAAAGTCATCGCAAACGCGTTGCGTGACGCGGGAATGGAAGTAATTTACACGGGACTGCACCAGACGCCCGAGCTGATCGCAGAATCAGCCGTGCAGGAGGATGTCGACATTGTGGGACTCAGCATTCTCTCCGGAGCTCATCTGACGATGTTTCCACGGCTCATCGAGCTCCTGCGGGAAAAAGGCGCCGAGCATATACATGTCATCGGCGGCGGGATTATACCGGATGAGGATATCAGGAAACTCGAGGACGTCGGTGTCAAGAAGATATTCGGTCCCGGTACCAATACCGGTGATATCGTTTCGTATATCAACGAAAACTTTGCAGGTTCCGATCAATAGGAAGGGAGGGAACTCGCGCACTATTATCGATGAGTTGTGCATTTGACTTCAAAGAGAGCTGGTTGTTTTAGCGAAAGAAGGAGGAATGTTACATGGGTGAGGTCGTCATTGCCGGTGCGGTAAGAACAGTAAATGGCAGGTTTCTCGGCGGACTGTCATCGTTTTCAGCCCCTCAGCTCGGTAGTTTCACCGTCGCGGAGGCCATGAAACGGGCGGGAATATCGGGTGATCAGGTTGATGAAGTAATCATGGGTAACGTCATCGGAGCGGGTCTGGGACAGAATCCCGCGCGGCAGGCGTCGATACACGGCGGTGTCAATGTTGCCGCGGGGGCGATGACGATCAACAAGGTGTGCGGTTCGGGGCTCAAGGCGGTCGTGCTCGGCACCCAGGCCATCAAGCTCGGCGATGCAGATATCGTGGTTGCGGGCGGTATGGAGAGCATGAGCAGCGCGCCGTATCTGCTCCGGAAAGCGCGAACGGGGTACCGTCTGATGGACGGGGTGCTCGTCGACGCGATGGTCTACGACGGCCTCTGGGACGTGTTCAAGGACTTCCATATGGGCAATACCGGAGAGCTCGTCGCTGAGAAGTACAAGGTGGCCCGTGAAGAGATGGATGAATATGCATACAACAGTCATCGCAAGGCGGTGGAAGCCCACGAGAGCGGCAGATTCAAGGAAGAGATCATGCCGGTGGAGGTCCCGCAGAGAAAAGGGGAGCCGCTCATTATAGACCGTGATGAGGGACCGAGGGCGAACTCGAGCCCCGAGAGCATGGCGAAGCTCAAGCCGGTTTTCAAGAAGGACGGGACGGTCACGGCCGGAAACGCCTCGCAGATCAGCGACGGGGCAGCCGCAATGGTTCTCATGACCGACGTGAAGGCGAAGGAGCTCGGTGTTGCGCCGCTCGCACGGGTAACCGGATATGATACGGGCGGACTCGAGCCCGAATGGGTAATGATGGCGCCGACGGTGGCCGTTACCAAATTAATGAAAAAGACGGGGCAGAAGCTCGAGGATTTCGATCTTTTCGAGCTCAACGAAGCCTTCGCCGTTCAGGCGTGTGCCGTCACGAAAGAGCTCGGATTGGACCCGGAAAAGGTGAACATTCATGGTGGAGCCGTCGCCCTCGGACATCCGATCGGCTGCTCGGGAGCGAGGATTCTTGTAACGCTCATATACGCACTGAAGCAGACTGGGGGCGCCAAGGGACTCGCAACACTCTGTCTCGGCGGCGGAAACGCCGTTGCGCTCAGTATAGAACTGCTCTAGGGAAGGGAGAACCCGATGGCAATAAAGAAGGTCGCCGTTATCGGCGCAGGCACTATGGGAAACGGCATAGCCCAGGTTTTTGCGCAAAACGGTTATCCCGTGATCATGATCGACATCAAGAAGGAATTCATCGATAAAGGATTGGCAGCCATAGAGAAAAGTCTGTCACGCCTGATCAAGAAGGAAGTGATAGACGAGGCGACGAAGAGCGAGATTGTAAAGCGGATTACTACATCGACGAAGCTCGATGCGGCATCCGGCGCCGACCTCGTTATCGAGGCGGTCTTCGAAAGCTTCGAAGTGAAGGAGCAGGTGTTCAAGGAGCTCGACAGGGCGTGCGGGAAGAAAACGATATTTGCGAGCAATACCTCGTCTATTTCGATGACTGCAATAGCGGCGACAACCTCCCGGCCGGAGAAGTTCATCGGTATGCACTTCATGAATCCCGTTCCCGTAATGAAGCTTGTCGAGGTCATCCGCGGCCTGGCAACGGACGATGATACGACGCAGGCAATTGTCGAGCTCAGCGAGAAACTCGGCAAAGTTCCCGTAGAGGTCAATGATTACCCCGGATTTGTCTCGAACAGGCTTCTCATGCCGATGATCAATGAGGCGGTTTACTGTCTCATGGAAGGTGTTGCGACGGCCGAGGCCATTGACAGCGTGATGAAACTCGGGATGGCGCATCCGATGGGTCCGTTGGCGCTCGCCGATCTCATCGGGCTTGATGTGTGTCTTAATATCCTCAAGGTGCTGCACGATGGCTTGGGGGATTCGAAGTACCGGCCGTGTCCGCTGCTCAAGAAGATGGTGGCCGCCGGATATCTCGGACGCAAAACGGGCCGTGGCTTCTACAATTACCGGGAAGGGTAGGGGATAACGTTTCAAGCGCCCTGGGGACGAAAAACAATAAAGGCACGCGGAAATCGATTCCGTCTGTCTTTGTCCATATGCATTACTTTTCGGAGAGCTCGATCAAAACACCGCTCGTCGACTTCGGGTGGATGAACGCAACGAGCTTTCCTTCTGCACCGGGCCGCGGCTCTGCGTCTATCATTCGCATACCGATTTCGGTGAGTTCCCGCATGACCTTTTTGATATCGCTGACTTCGAAGCATATGTGATGAACGCCGGGTCCGTGGCGTTCGACGAATTTGCTCACCGGACCGTCCTCGCCGATACCTTCGAGGAGCTCGATACTTGTGTTGCCGGTTTCGAGAAAAGCCACCTTCACCTTTCTCTCGGGCAATGTCTTTTCGCCCGTGCATTCCAGTCCGAGTATGTCGCAATAGACCTTTCTCGCTTCTTCCAGGTCCCCGACGGCGATTCCAATATGATGGATCTCTTCGAGTCGCTGCGGCATTTCACGACCTCCTTGCATGCATCCGAATGTTTTTCGACCTTCCGCCGGCTCTCTTTCGCGTTGCGTTTAACGATCTCGATCCGTCCTCGAACCGGCGCTGTACCGTCCGAATACGGACTCGAGTGTGAGTGAAATCTCGCCGAGCGTGCAGCGGCCCTTGACGGCCGCTATGATCGGCGTCATGAGGTTCGTTGTGCCGGAGGCGGCTGTTTCAACATCAGAGAGCAGGTGCTGCACGTCGGTGTTGTCCCGTTCTCCCTTGAACCGTTCGAGATTCTTCCGCTGCCGCTCTGAGACGCCGGCATCGATGCTGAATTTACCCGTATGGGGAAAGGCCTCATCCGTGTACTTGTTCAATCCGACGACCGTCGTTGTGCCTTCCTCGATCGATTTCTGGTAGAGGTACGCGCTCCGCTCTATCTCTCTTTGCGGAAATTGTGCTTCTATCGCCTTGATCATACCGCCCATATCCTCGGTTTTCTTCATGAGTGCGAGTATTTTCTCTTCGAGCCGGTCGGTGAGATTCTCAACGAAGTAACTGCCGCCGAGAGGATCGATCGTGTCACATACGCCCGATTCCTCGGCGATCACCTGCTGCGTTCTGAGCGCCGTCAGCGCGGCCTCCTGGGAGGGAAGGCTGAGCGCTTCGTCTTTCGAATTCGTGTGCAGGGACTGCGTACCGCCGAGGATGGCCGCGAGCGCCTGGAGTGTTACGCGGACGACATTGTTTTCTATCTGCTGAGCCGTCAGGCAGCATCCGGCGGTCTGCGTGTGGAAACGAAGCAGGCAGGAGCGGTCGTCGGCGGCGCTGAATCGATCCTTCATGAGACGCGCCCAGATGCGGCGCGCCGCTCTGAATTTCGCCACCTCTTCGAGGACGTTATTATGGACGCCGAAGAAGAAAGAGAGGCGGGGAGCGAAATCATCGACTTTCAAACCCGCATCGATCGCCGCTTCGACGTACGCCACCGCATCGGAGAGTGTAAAGGCTATCTCCTGAACGGCCGTCGAGCCGGCTTCGCGGATATGATACCCGCTGATGCTGATAGTGTTCCACGAGGGCGTGTTTTCCCTGCACCATCCAAAGATGTCGGTCACGATCCTCATCGACGGGCCCGGCGGGTAGATGTAGGTTCCCCGCGCGAAGTATTCTTTGAGAATATCGTTCTGAATCGTGCCGGAGATCTTTTCGAGCGGCACGCCGGTTTCTTCGGCGAGGGCCACGTACATGGCGAGCAGGATCCCGGCCGTGGCGTTTATCGTCATCGATGTGCTGACCCGATCGAGCGGTATGCCGCTGAGCAGCTTTCTGAAGTCATCGATTGAATCTATTGCTACTCCCACTCTTCCGACCTCGCCTTCGGCAATGGGATGATCGGAGTCATACCCCATCTGCGTCGGGAGGTCGAAGGCGACGGAGAGTCCCGTTTGACCCTGATCGAGGAGGTAGCGGAAGCGTTTGTTCGTTTCCTCGGCGGATCCGAAGCCGGCGTATTGTCTCATCGTCCAGAGTCTGCCACGGTACATCGTCGGATAAACACCGCGTGTGAAGGGGAATGTGCCGGGATAACCGATTTTCTTTCCATACATCGATTCGGGTGCGTCGAGCGGGGTGTAGAGGGGATCGATGCTGATATCGGATGTCGTCGAGAAGCCGGTCATTCGCTCGCCCCGTTTGTCTTTGAACGGTGCATACGTCTTCTCCAGCCATTCTCTATGGGGATCTTTGAAATTCCTGCCGTTCTTCATCCGCTAACCTTTCTTGACTCAGATGGAATCACCGAAGGCGTTAGTGATGGATTCCGCGTGCAATCTCTCGAGCGCTCTACAGAGGAATGTTTCCGTGCTTCTTCGGTGGAAGCTGCTGGCGCTTGTTGAGGAGGTTCTCCAGTGCGTGTATTATCATCGGCCGTGTTGCTTCCGGCATGATAACGTCATCGAGAAAGCCGAGATTCGCGGCTATATATGGATTGGCAAATGCGTCGGTATACTGATCGATGTATTTTTTCCGTTCGGCCGCCGCGTCTTCGGCGGATTCGATCTCCTTTCGGTATAGGATGTTAACCGCGCCTTCCGCACCCATGACGGCCAGCTCCGCTGTCGGCCATGCCACGTTGTAGTCGGCCCGGATATGCTTGCTCGACATGACGCAGTATGCGCCGCCGTATGCCTTTCTCGTGATGACGGTGATCTTGGGAACGGTCGCCTCGCAGTATGCGAAAATGAGTTTGGCCCCATGTTTAATGATGCCCCCCCATTCCTGATCGGTTCCCGGAAGGAATCCGGGAACATCCTCGAATGTAATAATGGGTATGTTGAACGCGTCGCAGAAACGAACAAACCTGGCTCCCTTGTTTGAGGAATCGATGTCGAGAACACCTGCAAGGTGCATAGGCTGATTGGCGACGATGCCCACGACGTGTCCGTTTAGCCGCGCGAAGCCGACAACGATATTCTTGGCCCACAATGACTGTACCTCCAGAAATCCCCCGTCGTCGGCGATAACTTGGATGACATCCTTGATATCGTAAGGTGCGCGGGGATCTTCGGGGACTATCTCGTTGAGCTCCGCATCCTGACGGCCGGGATCGTCTCGGGGGGTCTGATAGGGAGGATCTTCGAGGTTGTTCTGGGGAAGGTACGAGAGCAGATCGATGATCAAATCAATGCATTCATCGTCGTCATCGGCGATGAAATGGGCAACACCGCTCTTGCTGTTATGCGTGAGGGCCCCTCCGAGCTCCTCGAATGTTACATCCTCGTGCGTGACATTCTTGATCACGTTGGGACCGGTAATGAACATGTGGCTTGTTTCGTTTACCATGACGATGAAATCGGTCAGCGCGGGAGAATAGACGGCCCCGCCGGCGCTCGGACCCATAATTGCCGAAATCTGAGGGATAACACCCGAGGCGAGCGTGTTCCGCAAGAATATATCTGCATAGCCGCCGAGACTCGCCACCCCCTCCTGTATCCTCGCCCCGCCGCTGTCACACAGACCGACTATCGGCGCGCCGCTTTCCATTGCGAGATCCATCAACCGAACGATCTTTGCTCCGTTTGCAGCGCTCAGGCTGCCACCGAATACGGTGAAATCCTGCGCAAAGGCGTAGATATTCCGCCCATTGATGAGTCCGTGCCCGCAGACGACACCGTCGCCGATGATCTTTTTTTCCGCCATTCCGGGCCAGGTGCTGTTGTGCGTGACAAACACGCCGAGCTCCTGGAACGATCCTTCGTCGAATAGCAGGTGGATGCGTTCGCGTGCGGTCAAACGTCCGGATTCATGTAACTTTTCTATGCGTGCCTTGCCGCCGCCGAGGCGCGCCTGCTCTCGTAACTTGGCCAGATATTCGTACTTTTCCTTTTTCGATTTCAATGAGTTTTCCTCCTTGGGAGGTTTATGGTTTCAATTCGGGATGCACACGCCGGCCGGAAATCGCCGTGTTATGCAGGCCTATTCTATGAGAAGAAAAGGGCAGGGTCAATCGGAATATGGAAGTGATTGTTCAAACGAGGATAACCGCTCGAGCCGATATAAAATACATTGTAATCGGGACCTGTTGGTACTATTATTTATAGTGAATTGAAACACTTGCCTTCAAAGGTGTGGCGTATCTTCTTTACCACAGGAGGATGTAAAAATGATTCGCAAAACACCGGCTTCGATTTTGTCGGTCATGCTGCTCGCCGTCCTGCTCGCCTGCTCGTGCGCGAAAAAGGAGGAGCAGGAGAAACAGGATGCGGAGCATAAGCACGTCATCCAATACATCGAAGAGGATGTGAGCTTCGGCATCTTTTTCGATCCCGAGGGGACGAAGCGCACGCTCGAGCTCGGACCGAAAGAGAGAGAGTTCACTATTTATATATTTATACATTTCCCCGAGTACCTGGAGATCAATGCGGCCGAATTCAGACTGGAATTGCCGGAGGGCGTCGAGATTACGAATGACAAATATTACGAAAAGAGGAACTTATCGATGGGTCGTTTCGACCCTGGCATCAGCGAGGCATTTCCGTGTGTCACCGGTCCCAAGATCCTGCTTCATACACTGAGCCTGCAGGCAAAGGGGAAGCTCGAGAACGCCGTTCTATCGATACTTCCTCATGAAAGCAGCGAACAGGTTGCGGTTACGAAATGCGCTGAAGGATATCCGGTGATAAAGGCATCGGCGTATCTTGCCGTCGTCAATCCGGACGAATAATGCATGAGCGAAGGACGCATCGAGGTGGTTACGACAGGATACGATCGAGATTCTTCGCTGCAGGATGTACGATTGTCACGCTTATAATCGTTGTCGCGTCAAACGCCGCCATCGGCATTGTGCCGCCTAAGCACGGCGGAAGGCTTCCCGGACATATTCATGCCGTTAAACATCGGATAAAGGATTCCTTTCTACCAAAACACGGTTGGATTGAGAGGAGGAATCGGCAGCTCCGGGGGGATAGTGATTTTCGATCCGCGATGCCCCGTCGAAGCAGCGGCGGCATTTCTCATCTTCATGCCCTGAGCGGCAGGCTTCACCTGCCGGTTGTTCTCGGTCTGTACAGCGATCTGCTCGTTGAGCCCTTCCCATACGAAGAGCTCGACAAGGAGCTCTTTACCGGTCCCTGGCCGACGGGAACATTGAGCGAATATTACGCGGAAGTGTCTTATGGGCTGTTCGAGGTTGCCGGCGATGTATACGACTGGACCCGCGTTTCGAACGTCGAGGGATACTACACGGGAGGCAGGGGAGGTGTGGTTCCGGGACTCTCGCGAACCGGAGAATTCATAAAAGAAATAGCCGATGCTCTCGATCCGTCGGTCGATTTCGGCACATACGATAACGACGGGCCCGACGGAGTCCCGAATTCGGGGGATGATGACGGTTTCGTCGATGCTCTCATTGTCGTACACCCGACCCGGGGGGCCGAGTGCAACAGGCAGCCGATACATTTCTGGTCCCATTCATGGATATACAGCAGATGGGACGTTTCCGGCGGCGAGCCGTACGAAACGGACGATCCTGCCGCCGGCGGGGGAGTGATCCGGATCGAGGATTATATTATCGCACCGGCCCTCTCCTGCGACAATGGCATGATAGAGATCGGCGTTTACTGCCACGAGCTCGGGCATGCGATCGGCCTTCCCGATCTCTACGATGGGAACGGCGGTTCACAGGGAATCGGGTACTGGGGGCTCATGGGGGCGGGCAACTGGAACACGCCGGCCTCGCCGGCCCACTTGTGTGCGTGGTCGCGGGAGCAGATGGGCTGGCTCGATCCGATCGAGGTCGACTGGCGCGAACAGTACATAGAGTTGAATCCGATCGGCTCGAGCGGTGAGGCGGTCAAACTCGTGACGCCTACGAGACGCTTCAGAAGGCGCAGTTACTCTCAGTTCATGGATGCGCATGCGCTCATAATCGGGTATACCGAACAAGAGGCTGGCGGCCGCAGCTGGCCTGGAGGCGCCGGTTACGGAAACGGCTGGGACGAATCGATGATTCACGAGTTCAATGTCGACGGCACGAGGCCGGTCACCCTGCAATACGACGTCAGCGTGGATGTCGAGCCGCCCGATCAAGAAGATCCATCGATCATTTACGATTTCGGAATGGTTGTTCTCGAGTGTAATGGTGCTGTCGATACTCTGGCACTGTACACGGCAACGATGAGCACGCGGGAAACGATAGATCTCGGGGATCACCTTCCGGTGGGACCGTGTGATTTCGTCTTGAGATTACGGTTTATCTCAGACTGGAATGTCAGTGACGAAGATTTCTACGATTCACAGAACGGCTGGACCTTCAATATCGATAATGTCGTTATTTCGGGGGGCGGAATCGAATATAACACGGATTTTGAAGAAGACTCGGGGGGCTGGCGCCTCGACTCGAAACCGGCGGAGTATTTCCTTATAGAGAACAGGAGACGTGTCGGTTTCGATCAGTATTTACCGGGCCAGGGTCTCTGCATATGGCATGCGGAAAGCAGCACGGCACATACATATGTGGGAAACAGCGGTGGTTCGAATGGTAGCCAGGCCCGCGGACTCGTTCTCGAAGAGGCAGATGCGCAGTTCAACCTGCTGCGCTACATAAACAGCGGCGGTAATTTCGGGGATACCGGCGATCCTTTTCCCGGTGTCACAGGCAATTCATCGTTCAATGCGGGAACGGATCCCTCGAGCCGAAGCAACAGCGGTCTCGAAACGCCTGTTTCGGTAATGAGAATATACAGTGGTGCTATCGTATCGGCGGCGCTTTTTAGAGCGGGAATGCCGGCACCGGAAATTATATCCGTACAACCCGATTCGATAGACACGGGACAGAACTCACAGGTAGTCCTCGATATACGGGGCTCTTTGTTACTTTACGGAGCGACCTGCTATCTCTCAAACGGTCTGATCGGTGTTGCGGCGGACGAGAATAACTGGCTCGGGGAGGAGCGTATCATCGCTACCTTTTCCACGAGAGAACTTGTTGCCGGGCGATGGGACGTTGCAGTCGTAAGCGGGGACGGCCAGGAGGCGGTCCTCGACGATGCGGTTATCGTTGAATCGATCTTTCTCCAGGCTCGCGTCGAGAGTGGCATTGATAATTTTCGTCTTGTCTGGTTAATCGGGGATCCCGAACAGGTGCCGGATTGTCTCGTTTATCGCTCGGAGCGCGGCGGAGGTTTTGAGTTGATCACACCTGAGCCGTTGAGTGACCCGTTCGGGGAATACGAGTATCGTGATTATGCGGTTGTGCCGGAAACCGAGTACTCGTATCGCATCGTTGCGCGGCTCGAGGCGGGGGGGGAGGAATCGCTCCTGCTCGGCGGGCCTTTCCATATCGAAAAGTTTCCCTTTATCCTGTTTCAGAATTACCCTAATCCCTTCGGCGACAGGACGACGGTGACCTTCTTCGTACCTTCGAAACGAACCGTATCGATCAAAATCTATAACGTCGTCGGAAAACGAGTGGCTGATTTCGGCACCGAGGTGTATGCGCGGGGAACCTATTCGGTGGATTGGGAGCCGGATAGAGATCGCATCAGTATGGGCATGTATTTTTGTGTGCTCGAAGAAGATTCGAGCACAAAGGTGCTGAAGATGGTGCTTGTCCGTTAGTGCGCGATGATCAGAAGTTGTAAGAGAGACCCAAAGAGAACATGAAGTGCGTGAACTGCTTGTCTTCCGTAGTTACTTTATTTCTATCGAAGGTATAAACCCTGTATTTGTACGGTGTAAACCACACTCCAGCCCCGAGATCGACGAGAAAATTTTCCATGATCGAGCGCGTAACACCGGCGGCCGCCGTAAAATAGAATGTCGTTTGGGTCGGCCGGAACGTGTCTATGGGATTTACGGTGATCGGATTGACTGATTGAACACCTATTCCGAAGCTCGCATACGGGCGGTATGGGATCAGGACGGGGATGATTGCTGTTAATCCAAGATTGTACGTCAGTCCGTTTACATCGACGCCGCCGCCTTCGGTTTTCAATCCACCGATGCTGTTTTCGAAATATATGTCCCAGCCGAGCTCATAGCGGAAGGATAGACTCACACCGAATCCGTCGCTCAAATCGAAATAGTCATTATCGAGCTTGTAGTAATTGAATTTCAGGCCCGCGCCTATTCTTCTCGCCATTTGTCCGTGTGCCTCCGGAGCCGCAATCATCAATACGATCAAGGCGATCGGAATCAATTTGCGCTTATCCATATACATCCTTCTGTGAGAGGTTCGTCATTCATAGCTATTATGTTGGTGCGGGTCGGCGAAAAGCGGTCTGATCTTCGGTGAGTTCCTGCTGAAAGTAATATAATGCTTTCTGCCGGTGATTGAAAGAGTTATTGAGATTGACACGGCTTTCTGCGATGTTTAGACTCATCGATTGTTACGCGGGAGGTCAAAAGGTGATCGATAGCATTGATTCGTGCCACGATCCGGTAGATGAGGTCCTCGAAGTGATATGGACGTTGCAGGAAGACGGTGAGGCCACAACTGCAGAGCAACTCACCACTCTGAATCTTCAATGTTCGATAGACGAAAAACTGCTGGAGGGGATGCGCAGTGACGGTCTGCTGGAGAAAAAGTCCGGTGAGTATGTTTTCACCGAGGTGGGGAGGATCAGGGCGGAAGCAATAACAAGAAGGCATCGCCTGGCAGAAAGGCTTCTCGTCGATGTTTTGAATATGCAGGAGATGAGCATAGAATCGGAGGCGTGCACATTCGAGCATTTTCTTTCTCCCGAAGTCACCGATCATATTTGTATACTGCTCGGACACCCGAAAAAATGTCCCCACGGAAAGCTCATTCCTCCTGGACCATGCTGTGCGAAAGCGGAGAAGCGAGTCGAAACGGCCGTGTTCAGGCTCAGCGAGCTCAGAGCCGGGAAAGAGGGGAGAATCGTCTATATCTCCACGCAGAGTCATCGGCGGCTCGATCGGCTCACGTCCCTCGGGCTCTTTCCCGGGCGTGTCGTACATGTGCACCAGAGAGAACCAGTCTTCGTCATCCTCCTCGATGAAACGCAGCTCGCGCTTGAACGCGGCATTGTCGAGGAGATATATGTTATTCGTAGTTGATTATATTACAGTTCATTAACAAAAACACTTAGAGTTTTGGATTATATGTCTGCCGAAACGCATAGGTATGATATCCTTCTCGTTGGGAATCCCAACGTGGGCAAGAGCGTGATATTCGCCTGCCTCACCGGCCGGTATACAATCGTATCGAATTACCCTGGTACAACGGTCGAGCTCTCGTCCGGTCCCGCTGGATTTGACCGGAAAAGGAATGTGATCGACACCCCCGGCGTGAATTCGCTCTTTCCAAAGAGCGAAGACGAAAAGGTTACGCGGGATTATCTTCTCCGTTACCGGGATGCAACCGTCGTGCAGGTCGCCGACGCGAAAAATCTCTACCGGGCGCTTCTACTCACAACACAGCTCGCGGAGCTCGGGTGCAGGATCGTGCTTGTTCTCAACATGACGGACGAGGCCCGCCAGCGCGGCATAGTGATCGATACCCGGGAGCTCTCATCGATGCTAGGCACAGAGGTCGTAGAGACCGTAGCGGTCGAGAAAGAGGGGATACCACGGCTTATTCACGCGCTCAGAGGCGATTCAGCGCGATCGCCGGCGATAGAGACGGCCTATCCGGCGCCCCTGAGGAAAGCGATCAACGAGCTGAGTAATGAGTGTGTGCGGATGCATGACTATGACTTTTTCGGGAAACTCACGGTCCTCTCCGGCGATCGTGATTTTCTCGAAGAGTATGGGAAAGGCTCACCGGAGGAAGCGAGTGAGCTCTCGAGCA
Organism: uncultured bacterium; assembly: GCA_965369375.1. GTDB lineage: Bacteria > Krumholzibacteriota > Krumholzibacteriia > Krumholzibacteriales > Krumholzibacteriaceae > CBDUQN01. The sequence continues at coordinate 18,574 of CBDUQN010000050.1, forward strand.
AAGTGCGCATCTTAGAGGAGCGGCTTCCCAATCCTTTTTCGTATTATATTGCGGCCGGCCATCAGAACGCAACGGAAGGCATTCTCAGGAGCGTTGTCGCAAGAAAAAAGGATAAGCCTTCCGACAGGAAAACGATACGGGGAGCGCTGGCGCCGGGAATCATACTGGCCGCGGTGACGGCTCTGCTCTACTTGCTGGCAGGTAAGAGCGGATTGCAGGCAATCGGGCTTCATCCGACGTTGCTCGTGATGCTCGGTGCACTGTTGGCGGTGACAGCCATCGGCACGGAGCGGATGGACAGAGTCACCCTTCATCCGCTTATCGGTCTTATTCCTCTCGCGCTCGTTCTTTATCTCGTATATCAGCTTGTCGGGGTCTTTGCCGCCCAGGGGCTCGTAGGGGTGCTCGAGGAGCGTTTTTTCGGACAGCTTGTCGTTCCGGCGATCAGCCGGTTGTTCAGTGAAGGCTGGATCAAGGATCTGATAGTTGGCGAGTACGGTCTCGTCAGTGTCGGTCTAACCTATTCTGTTTCGATCGTTCTTCCCATCGTGACCGTCTTCTTCCTTGTTTTCGGTGTCCTCGAAGACACCGGGTATTTCCCGAGGCTGACCGTTTTGACGAACAATGCCTTCCGGCTCGTAGGGGTCAACGGCAAGGCGACCCTGCCGATCGCGCTCGGCTTCGGATGCGTTACCATGTCGGTGCTCGCCAGCAGGATACTGGAAACGAAAAAGGAGCGCATCATTGTCATAACGCTGCTTTCTCTGGCCATACCATGCTCCGCCCAGCTCGGCATCATTATGGCTCTGTCATCAGCTATTTCCATTCAAGCGGTGCTTCTTATCGCGGCGATCATATTCGCCGAGTTTCTTCTCTTCGGCCGCCTCCTATCGAAACTGCTCAAGGGACGTGTATCCGATTTTGTTCTCGAGCTGCCCCCTCTGAGGGCGCCGAAGCTCTCCAACATCTGGCTCAAAACGTGGGCGCGGGTCAGATGGTTTCTGAGAGAGGCGCTCCCGTTCTTTCTCCTTGCCACCTTTATCCTCTTTCTCCTGGATAAATCCGGCGGGCTGCAGTTGGTGTACCGGCTTTCCGAGCCGGTTGTGAAGAGATTTCTCGGTCTTCCCGTAGAGACGGCCGGCATCTTCATCGTCGGTTTCTTCCGGCGGGACTACGGAGCTGCTGGACTCTTCAAGCTTTGGGCGGACGGGGTTCTCGTCGGTAATGATATCGTCGTGGCGCTCGTCGTTATGAGCCTCTTCATGCCCTGTCTCGCTACACTTATCGTGACTATCAAAGAGCTCGGCATCAAGTATGCCTTTGCGATCTTTATCTTTGTTCTGGCGGTTTCGATCCTGAGCGGAGGTTTGCTGAACATTGTCCTCTCGGGACTCGGTGTGCAGCTGGCGGGGTAACGATTTGGATTGCGGAGATGATTTGTCCGTTTACTTCCCTGCATGGCTTCAATCAATAACGAGAATTGAATTCAAACCGCCGAATCCATCCGGTTCGACTAATTCGGAGCGCGGATCGGTAATCTTGATGCTGCCATCGATCAGGAACTTGTATGAATACCGTCCGGGTGAGAGTACGAGGGTCACAGCCCAGATTCCATTCTCATTCTTTTGCATGAGCGTCTCATCCGGATCCCAGTTGTTGAAGGAACCGACCACGCTCGCCGTCCGCGCATCCGGATGGTCGATAATCAGGGAGACCTCACGGAGTCGATCGGGTGAAGCCTCCATCTCATCGGAATCTGCGGCGCGTCCGGTCGCTTGCTCGATGATTCCATCGATTTCGTTTGTTATTCCATCGACCGGAAGACCGTGCTGATCACTCAGCCCAAAGAGGAATCGATCCTGCGCCGATTGCCGGCACGATGCAAAGAGAAAGGAATTGAGACCTTTTCTAAGCTCAATGACGCCGGTATAGGCATCGCCCTCAGCGGTTTCCGCTGAAAGAACGAGCTCGCTGTTGGTCCAGAGGGCGGTTTTATTCGATGTTGTGCATTTCCAGGAAACGGTGAGCCGTTTATCAGCCTTTATAACGGTATAGAGCAGGTAACAATCGTTCGCCTGAGCGCCGAGCAACCTGTCCGGCAGTACCGCGCCTGATTCATCGATTGCACCGGTGGGAACCTCCTGCCATTTGATTGATCGGCCTTCGGTCGAGGTGTAGGTCTCGTGAAAGTTGTCCTGGTAGGGAAGGATGCTTCCCGATTTAAAGCTCGAAACGGCCAAGGGCCCCAGAAAGAACCAGCGTATCGGTTGCACGAGCATGCCTTCGAAACTTCCGATTGTTTTGTCGTCGAGATTAACCGTGAGGTTGAAAGGGTAGGGACCCGGTGGGATTTTTTCCAACGGTGTCACGGTGAGTGGCAGGGTGGTCGATTGCGTGCCGGCATGAACGAGGAAGCTCGCAGGAAGCTTCGGGTGACACGAAAGCTCTTCGAAAAAGGAACCGTCCACAGTGCCGCGGGTATCGTGTTCCAGCTTGATTTTGAGAACAATGTTGATTGGCAGCTGAGCCCCGGCGAGCTTGTGCCCCATTGGGTAATTGATTGAAATATCGTACGCCTTGGTCAGGCTGATGCTTTCGAGCGTATGAATCTCTATCCGCTTTCCACCGATCATGAAATCGAGATAGATGTGAACCGGCCACAGACCGGTTCGAAGTGCCGGCGGCAGCGGGAGGCTGCCGTCGTATATCTTCGAAGACAATCCAGGCTGCACGGTTATCTCCTCGCCGCTGTTGGTCAGTTTTTTTCTCGTCCCGCCGACCTGGAGGTAGACACGAGAGATTCTGAACGTATCGACCACGCTGGTAACCGATACCTTGATGGGGACCGGTTTCCCGAGCGGAACGGGGTGTTTCGGGAGGTGCACTTTTGTCACCAATCCCGTACCGGCGGAGAGGAGATTCGAGAGAACGATTTTTGCCCTCGTTATTTCATCGGGAACAAGCGAGCAGCCCACAGAGACCAGTCTTCTCGTACGCGGAGAAATGCGTTTCCACTTCGATTGATCGAGTGCATCCCAGGGTTCGGCGCCGGTTGTTATGGATGAGCCGAGATTCGATATATTGACGAGCAGCCGGTTTGCCGCCAGGAGTGTTCTCGAATAGGAATCGAGATCGATCGAGTTTCGGGAAAGCGTTTCGGCGAGTGAGTCGGCATCCGCTCTCATTTCCTTCATTGTATCCTCAGCGAGGAGGGATTCTCTTTCCAGAATCGATGTCAGGCTCTTGACTCTGGAGATCATACGCCACGAGGGAAAGAGATCCCTGCGTGACATAGGCCGTTCACTCCAGAATGTTACCCAATGACGGCAGAATGCCGGAGGAGTCTGTAAATGGTCTGAACCGTCTATGAGCAGATAATTGAGAGCTTCGAGCAATTCGCCGGAAAACCATGGGATGGAATAGAGCAGATCGATCAGAACGGGGCGAAGGAGGGGATCGGAAAGCATGCTTTCTTTGACATAGGGCATCCTCCCCGATTTTCTGTACGTCCTATACCAGTAGAGGAGCGTTCGAAGAATCCGGCGGTGTGTTTCTTCTCCCAGATTTTGTTCGAATAGAAGGGGGAGGAGTTGCTCGGGAGCATAACTGATGATGAATTTGCCGTCGGTGCCGAGAGGAAAGAAATAGTTCCGCGACGGGTTGTAGAACGTTGCCGTTATCGCCCCGGAGAGTTTCCGCGTTTCCGCAATCAACTCGATAGCATCTTCGTGCTTGCCGAGCAAGTGAGCCATCATGTGCAGGCTGTAGAGTTCCAGCGCAGCCAGCGCATTCACCGTCGGAGACAGGGCGATCTTTTCAGCTGGAGCGGGTGTGGGGCTTCCGCGCACGATCCCCGCAGCCGTCATGCTCTGCTGTTCGAATCGGTTCAGTACGATCCGCGATATATCGGGATAGAACCTCGAGAGGGTTCCGGGATCATCCTCCATGAGCAGATAGGCAGTGGTCGCGAGAAGAGGCATTTTCGAAAGCGGATACATGGCGTGGGAAGGTTCGATATCATTGAGTGTCGAGCCGCTCTGCAGAAAGTTAATAAGGTGATCTCTGAGGAGCGCTTCATCGGCGT
>CBDUQN010000051.1:0-22139 GCA_965369375.1 uncultured bacterium
CTGCTGCCTCCCGTAGGAGTCTGGGCCGTGTCTCAGTCCCAGTGTGGCCGGTCACCCTCTCAGGCCGGCTACCCATCGGTGCCTTGGTAGGCCGTTACCCTACCAACAAGCTAATGGGACGCGGGACCATCTTCAAGCGACAGCTTACATGTAGAGGCCATCTTTGATCACAGGTCATGCGACCTGTGATGTTATGCGGTATTAGCATCCCGTTAGGAATGTTATCCCCCGCTCGAAGGCAGGTTTCCCACGCGTTACTCACCCGTTCGCCACTTTAATCGCGAATAAATTCGCTTTCTCGTTCGACTTGCATGCCTAATCCACGCCGCCAGCGTTCATTCTGAGCCAGGATCGAACTCTCCGTTGTAAAAAAATCTCATAGAGCGGAGAGCAATGCGCCCTTGCTCTAATTGACGAAATAACAGATCCTTGGGTTCATACAAACCCTCGGACCCGAAGCATTTGGTTCGGGCATCGCACGCTATTTCTTTTGTCAAAGAGCGTATTTCCCCATATGGAAATTCGTTTCCAATGAGAGAGTATAAGCAAAAATACCCGGGTTGTCAACCCCTTTCGCGGCCTTTTTTCCAAGCACCCTTACTAATTTCATTAAAAGGGGTTACCCGGTTTCACTTTATTCTCTCACTGTATATAATGCATGGGGGAGGATTTTTGTCAACGCAATTTTGTAAAATTTTTTGGGAAATTTTTGTAAAATCGATGAATTTTATGACCACTTTATCTCTAGCGGCGGCATCAGCTGCGCTTCTTGCACGGTACGTGTGTATAAAAAGGGTGGAAAATATTATTGATTGTGTGTAGTTTCTTCTACAACTTTCAGCATCCTAGCCGTCCTTGAGGGAGTCACCGAGATGCATTTTCGAACGCTCAGACGCGGTGAAAAGATTTTTTTCAACACCATCCTCATCATCGTTGTCGTCCTCTTTGGAATCTCCGTAGCTGCGCTCAAGTGGTTCTCTCGAGATCTTCCATCGATGGCGAGGCTCGAAATGATAGAGCCGGCCTTGAAAACGAAGGTTCTCGCGGCCGATTACACCATCCTGCGGGAGTTTTTCGAGCAGAACCGTATACTGATGCCGCTCGATAGCATCCCACTCGATGTCCAGCGAACATTCCTCGCCGTCGAGGACCGCAGATTCTACAAGCACTTCGGCATCGACATCATCCGCATATTTTCGGCGGCTTGGCAGGACATCAAACATCGAAGAATCAAGGAGGGCGGCAGCACGATCACACAGCAGCTCTCCCGTGATCTCTTTCTGACAAAGGAACAGACGATCCCCCGCAAGATAAAGGAGATCCTGCTTGCCTTCAGGATAGAACGGACATACTCGAAGGACGAGATCCTCGAGATGTACATCAATCAGATCTATTTCGGCGGAGGCAGCTACGGCGTAGAGGCGGCCTCGAGAAAGCTCTTCGGAAAATCGGTCACCGGGATCGAACTCCACCAGGTGGCGCTGATGGTCGCGCTTCCGAAAAATCCGGCCGGTTACAATCCTTTCAACAATCCCGAACGGGCGCTCCGGCGAAGGAATATAAATCTGGGCGCCATGCGCGAGTTCGGTGTAATCACAGACGCACAGTACGATACCCTCAAGGCAAAGCCGCTCGATATTGTCACGCAGGAACGCCCTGACGACGATTTCGCCGGCTACTTTACCGAACATATCCGGCAGGTGCTCGAGGCGAAGTACGGCTCACGATCGATGTACCGTGACGGCTACACCGTTCTCACGACACTCGATCCGCATCTGCAGAGAGTGGCCGAGGACAGCATGAAGACGTTTCTCGCGGAACTCGAAGCGATAGGCGGCTACGAGCTGACACGGGCGGCCTACCTGGATTCCTTAGCCGCCGGTGTCGAGCTGAGCCCCGATTACCTCCAATCGGCCGCCGTCGCGATCGATCCCCGCAACGGACATATCAAGGTCATGATCGGCGGACGGAGCTTCAGCGAGAAGAAGTTCAACCACTCCATCCAGGCTCAACGCCAGCCCGGTTCGGCGTTCAAAATGTTCATTTACACGACTGCTCTCGAGAACGGGTACAATCCCTCGGATATCCTTCTTGACACGCCGCTCGTCATCGAGATGCCCAACGGCGAGGTGTACAAGCCCCGAAACTTCGACGAGAAGTTCCACGGGGCGGTATCGCTCAGGCATGCGTTCAACAAGTCGATCAATGTTCCCGCGATCAAACTGCTCCGGAAGATCGGCGCGCCGTCCATCGTCAACATGGCCAAGCGCATGGGCATCAAGAGTCCGCTTCGCCCCTACCTGTCCCTCGCCCTCGGTGCCCAAGAGGTCAACCTCCTCGAGCTCACCTCCGCGTACGGGGTGCTGGCAGCCGAGGGTATACGAGCGGAGCCGATGGCGATCCTCAGGATAGAAGACCGCAACGGCAACGTTCTCGAGGAGTACCGCGAGTACCACGAGGAGGTGCTCAGCCCGGAGATCGCATACATCGCCACCAACATGCTGCAAACGGTGATGAGCGACGGCACGGGACAGACGGCAAGGGCCATGGGGCTTCGCGTGCCCTGCGCCGGAAAGACGGGCACGACGGACGATTACGGCGACGGCTGGTTCATAGGCTTTACACCGGAGCTCGTCGTGGGCGTTTGGACCGGATTCAGTCACCGGGTGATTCCGATGGGGCGGAACAAGACGGGCGCCAGGGTCGCGCTGCCTCTCTGGGTGGATATCATGAGAGGGGCGTACCCCTCGAACCGGGGACCGGATTTCGAGCGCCCGCCGGGTATCACGGAAGCAATTATTTGCGGGGAATCGGGACTCATCGGAACGCCGTACTGCAAAGACGTGCGGCGGGAGATCTTCATCGAGGGCATGGAACCTTCCCGCCAGTGCGACCTGCACCGGGTGAGTCCGTACGATCTCCTCGATCCCGACAAGGACTTTCGCGAGCTCGACAAGGAAACATACCGGGATCGCACGATCCCCGACTAACGCACCGCGCCGCTCCCGCACCACCTGCTCCGCCACAACGTGTACACATAAATTAATCGCCGCGTCTCACCACTATTTCGATGAACGCCATTCTTCCATTATCTGCACACCCGCACTCGTGCCGATCCGGTTTGCCCCGGCTTCGACGAGCTCCCGCGCAAACTGCGCCGAACGTATACCGGCCGACGCTTTGACGCCGAAGTCTTCTCCCACCGTTTGCCGCATGATCGCGACATCCTCCACCCGGGCGCCCGGCGGACCGAATCCGGTCGATGTCTTTACAAAGCGCGCGCCGGCCTCCATCGCGATCCGGCACGCGGTTATTTTTTCCTCGTCGGAGAGCAGGGCCGCCTCGATGATGACCTTGACAAGCGCTCCGTCACCGCATGCTTGAACGACGCGGCCTATATCACCACGAACAAATTCCATGTCACCAGACTTCACTGCACCGATATTGATGACCATATCGATCTCGTGCGCGCCGGCGGAAACCGCTCTTCCCGCTTCGAACGCCTTGGTCTGCGTATCAACGGCGCCGAGCGGGAAACCGGCTATGGAACAGACCTTGATATCGGTACCCTCGAGCTCGGCGGCGACGAGGGAAACATAGTGCGTATTGATGCACACGGAGTAGAAGCCGTGCCGAACCGCCTCCCTGCAGACGCCGCGTATATCGTCGGGGGTGGCCTCCGGCTTGAGAATCGTATGATCGATCATCCTGTTGAGCTCGATGCCCATCAACGGCTCCTTCCTCTTTAGTGCGCTATCAGTTCAAGAAAGCTGTTTCCCGTTTTAATGCCGGTGCCGAAGAATTCAGCCAGCGTCGCCGCGAGATCTGAAAATGCGGTCCTCGTTCCCAGAGATGTTCCACGCTGCGTCCCGACGATCTTCGCGAGTATCGGCACATATTCGCGCGTATGATCACTTCCGCCGTGTGTCGGATCGCACCCGTGATCGGCGGTTATGCAGAATAGCGTGCCGGATTCGAGGAGGCCGATCAGGCTATCGAGCCAGCCGTCCACCCTTTCGAGACCCCGGGCGTAGGCAGCGGCATCCCTCCTGTGCCCCCACCGCATGTCGAAATCGATCAGGTTGACTAAGAGAAACGAAAAACGGTTTCCGGCGCGGATGAAATCCGATGCGAGTTTCATCGCCTCATCGTTCCCGTGCGCCTGCAGAATCGTATCGATGCCCCTGCTGGAAAAGAGGTCGTGGATCTTTCCCACTGTCACAACGCGGTACCCGCTTCTCGACAGGATATCGAGGAGCGTATCGGCGGGTGGCGTTAACGCGAAATCACGCCGCGCGGCGGTCCTCTTGAAATTTCCCGCTTCACCGGCAAAGGGACGGGCTATCACACGCGCCACGTGATGTGATCGCACGAGTATCCCCCGCGCCGTCCGGCAGAGGCGATAGAGCTCCCCGAGCGGCATGACATCCTCATGCACCGCTATCTGGAAGACACTGTCGGCCGACGTATAGACGATCGGCCTTCCTGTTCGAAGATGTTCCGGTCCCAGCTCCTCTATGATTTCGGTGCCCGACGCCGGTTTGTTGCCGAGAACCCCGCACCCGATCATTCGTTCGAATTGATCGATTATCCCGTGCGGAAATCCGTCTGGATAGGTCGGGAAGGATTCGGTGAGGGGACAGCCCATGAGCTCCCAGTGCCCGCTGATGGAATCCTTTCCCGGCGAGACCTCCGCCATCCTGCCCCACGATGCAATCGCGTTATCGAGAGGCTCTACACCTCTTATGGATGTGATATTGCCGAGCCCGAAACTCTCGAGCGCAGGCACGCGCAACCCGCCGGCGGCACGAGACGCGTGAGCGATCGAGTTCGTCCCCGCGTCCCCGTAATCTCCCGCGTCGGGCAGGGCGCCTACACCGACACCGTCGAGTATAATCACGACTGCGCGGAGGTTATTCTTTTCGATTGAAGTGCGAGACACGGTATATTTGTGAATATCGCTTTGCGTTAGTCCGAGAATCTCCTGGTGCAGCGGCCTTTCAGCCGCTACGCGTTCTCATGGACACCGAGAAGTGTCTTCATACTATCGATCTTGCCTTTATATAAATATATCCTCACAACCCGCTTGCTGATACGGCAAAGAACCTCGTAATTCAGCGTGCCGGTCCACTTCGCCACATCATCAGCACTGATTTCCGCGTCGCCCTGACGGCCGAAAATCACCACCTCTTCGCCAACCCGAGGATGCGGGAAACCCGAGAGATCGATCATCGTCATATCCATCGTCACTCTGCCGATAATGGGAACCCTCTTACCGTGGTAGAGAACATATCCGACATTGGAAAGCTGATGGCTCAGACCGTGACCGTACCCGACCGGTATTATCCCCATCTTCATGGGTTTGGATGTGATAAACGTCCTCCCGTAACTGATGCTCGCCCCGGCGGGCATGTCACGAACGAGCACGAGCTTCGTCTTGAAACTCATGACCGCAGTGACATCGATCCTTTCCTCGAGGATAACGGACGGAACGTGGCCGTATACAAGAAGCCCCGGTCTGATCATATTGAAATGAGACTGGGGAAAGTTGAGCACGGCGCCGCTGTTGGCGCAGTGAACATACTCGAACGTGATACCGAGCCGACTGCATTCATCGACTATCGACGTGAATGTATTTATCTGTTCCTCGGTGAAATCAGTATCGTTGTCCGAAGCCGGAAAATGAGTGAATATCCCCTCGACGTGCAGATACTCGAGCCCCTTTATTCTCCGAATAGCCTCGAACGCCTGCCCCTGCGGCAGACCGGCCCGCCCCATTCCCGTATCCACCTCTACATGCAGCGTGCAGGGAGTACCTATCCTCTTCGCTGCGCACGAAGCTTCAAGGGCGAAATCGTAGCTCGACGCGGTTACGGCGAGATCGTTTTCAAGAACGGCATCGAGCTCCTCGGGCAGAACGGGACTCAGGATGAGAATCGGAAGCTTAATGCCCGCCTGCCTGAGCTCCTTTCCCTCGTCGCATGTCGCGACGCCGAGCATGTTGACGCCGCAGTTCTCGGCGAACCGCGATGTTCGCACGGATCCGTGACCGTAGGCGTCCGCTTTCACTACGAGCAGAAGGCGGACATCGGATCTCAGCAGACCCCGTATGGTCTCGATATTCCACTTCAGAGCGTCGAGGTCAACCTCGACCCATGCAGGAAACTTTTCCATCACCCGCCCCCGTTATCTTCTTCCTCTTGTCCGTAAGCGCCTTCTCGTCTGCGGTAGATAAATCTATCGAGGAGCCTCACGTACTCGGTCCAATTCCCATCTTCTGAACCGCTCTTGACGAGCACCTGTAACGTGCCCCTGACCTGGGCATCCATGTTATCGATATAGTGCAGCAGGAGCGCTTCTACGGTCATTGGCACAACGGGAGATCCGTTCTCGAGCGATCCATGATGACTCAGGATCATGTGTTTGAGTTCGAGTTTCAGGTGATCGGGAAAAGACTCCATTCCGGTGAGATAGCTCTCGAGCATTTCGAATCCGAGCGCTATATGCCCGAGAAGCCGCCCCTCGTCGGAATAATCGATATGGTTTGTAAGGGCGAGTTCCTCGAGTTTGCCGATGTCGTGCAGCAGCACGCCTGCAATGAGGAGATCACGATTAACCGAATCATAAATTTCCGCTGTTCGAAGCGCAATTTGGACCATATCATGGATATGCTCGGCGAGCCCGCCGACATACGCATGATGCCAGCCCTTTGCGGCGGGAGCCTTCTGAAAGATCTTCTTGAAGCCTTCATCCTCAAAAACGGCTTGAAGGAGCCCCCGCAGATGCTCGTCATTCACCGAAGCAATCACCTTGAGAAGTGCATCGTACACCTGATCCGCCGGTTTCGGCGATACCGGCAGAAACTCCGATGGATCGAATTCGCCTCTATCGAGCTTTTTCATTGTGCTAACCTTCAGCTGAAGCGATCCCTGGTAATCCTGAATCTCGCCTCTCACTCGAACGATGTCGTTTACGCGAATCCCGGATTCGATCTCGGCGGGCGGATCCCACAGAACGCCGTTGAGCCACCCCTCACGATCCGAAAACTTAAAAAGGAGGAATTTTCCGCCGCTGAAATCCCTCCTGACCTTCTTTGCCACTACCATTACCTTGTCCACCCTGTCCCCCACCTTCGGCACACCCTGCATCATCACTCCTCCTGATAGCGCTTCATCTACGGATTTTTGATACCCTAATCCAGATATTGCCGCCCGGTCAAGCGGAATCAACCCGGATCTCCATGCACACCGATGCACCGACAATCGGGATCAGGCATGCAGCAGAAACTCCGGCAAGCGCCAAAAAAAAGTGCGGCTCGATCGAACCGCACTGTCTGATTCAATAAGAAAACGAACGGCCTTAGCCTGTTGTTACGATATGCCTGCTGTATCTGACAAACTCGAGTTTGACCTTGCCGCCGATCTTTGTCTTGTCGCGGTAGCTCCTCGAAGTCGTCGGCCGCCCGCCAAAGCTGACACCACCATCGAAGTAGAGATTCTCGTTGATGAGCGCCTTTAGAATGAGCATTATCTCATCGTTTGGTTCTTCGAGGATGAAACGAACGTTCTTCAAGTGAAGCATGTAGGCCATCTTCGTCTCGTTGTTCGGCATCAAGACTTCTTCGTACGCTAATTTGCTATTGCCGACGAGGAACCTTTTATTGAAAATCGGCTTCAGTTTCAATACGTTCGGTGTCAGTACATCGAGGTCGATCTCTAAATAATCGTCGGTTGGATATTCCGTTCCCTTCAGGAGAACGGGAAAGATTACGTCGTAATTCTCGCCGACAATTACCGTATCGGTGCCGGCGGTCACCCAATCGACGGTAAAATAGATGCGAGGATTGAACATTTTGCGTGCGCCTACGACATATTTTCCACCCATCATACCGGCCATTCTGCTCTCGATATTGTGACCGGAGAAAAACTCTATGAGGTTCCCTTCGCGCACGAGCGCCAAATGCTTGTGTGCAGCAATAAATTTCGGTGAATCAAAGCTGTACTTGAAACCCGGGCTGAGAAGATCTCCGCGAGTGGCTTCCCTCAGTGTTGTCAAAATATAAGTCTCCTCGATATTGCCGCCGCAGCCAGCCAGGATCCCGGTCAGCAGGATCGCGATCAGGAGTGTCACGAGTACTCTCGACATGTACGAACTCCTTTGATAAAAGTGAACTAACCCACCCTCTTATCATCCACGAAAAGAATGCCCCGTGTGAATGAAACATGTTCTACCGTTGTAACTTAATACGCTCCTATAGCGATGTCAATCATAAATTGATTTCGTGACGAGGGGCGTTTCGTTCCCGCGGCGCAGGAGGCGCGGCGGGGCGGAAATTGCTATTTTTTCCCTCCCGTGCGCTCCTTTTCCGTCAGGGCGACGCCATAATTCCTGAATAGATCCCTCACATCGCTGTGGATTTCTATCTCCTTGACGAGCTGCTCGATCGTGAGTCTTTCAATGCTGTATTTGCTTTCTCCATATAGCTTTACGTCAATTCTTCCAACATACTGTCCCATTCCGCCGGTTGCAAGTATCACCGTTTCACCGATTTTCTCGAGCTCCTTGACAACGGGCTTGCCGTGACCGACGACCATGAGGTCGAATCCAGGCACCTGGGCGGCAAGGGACCTCGATCGCTTCAGACCCAGGTGACTGAGCACAATGAGCAGGTCAGCGTCCCTCTTCATGTCGGCAACGATCGTGCGGAGCGTTTTCCCGGCGGGCGCTACTTCGAATGCAGACATGTCGATATAAGCGGGAAAGCGAATCGACTCGTCCATGATGCCCGTAATCGCGACCTTCATACCCCCCTCGATTTCAATGACCTTGTAGGCCGGATCGAAGAGCCGTTTTCCGCTCCCCTTCTCGACGAGGTTTGCGGCGAGGAAATCGAATGATACCCTCTCCACCATTTCCTGCACGAACGGCAGTCCGAATATGAAATCGATCTCTCCGGGCGTAAATGCGTCGAGCTTCATCATCTCGAATGCATCGAATGTGAGCTCGGCCTCGGATTGAGAGAATGATAGATCGAGGCTCAGCGCATCACCCGCATCGACGACAATAAGATTCTTGGTTATTCCCCGCACTTTCTCGATATATGTCGCCTTGCGTCCCAAACCACCCACTTCCTCGATCGTGCAGCCGCATGAACGTATCTTTCCCAGGAGATCGCTCGAGAACAGAACCGTCAGATCGATTCCCTCTTCCGGTGAGTCCTTTTTCCCGTCCCTACCGGAGCAGCCTAAGAAAACCACAGTCACCGCCGCGAGCAGCAGTACGGCAACGCGAATGAGTGAGAGAAACGCGGAATTCTTTTTCATTGTGTCAAATCCTCTCGCTTCGTTGCAGAAGAAAAGCCGGTGGAATCGAAACCGGCAAAAGAAAACTTTCATGTTTACAACGCACACTCTTTTAAAACAATATAACACATAGAGTACTCATTGTTCCAGCAATTCGGCATAAGCCGCTCTCGGGAAGGAAACCCGATGAACCGATCCGGCACTATGACCCCGAGAAGATGCGCCACCGCAATCGCATACCTGTTATTGGCCCTCGTGCTTGCGGGGTGCGCCGGCGCCCCGAAGAAGGAGGAAGCGCCGGAGCCTGAACCCACCCCTTCGCCAAGCGCCGACGAGGTCATTGCCGAGGTGGAGCTGTTTGCGAGCAACAATGATTTCGAATCCGCCTCCACCATGCTCGAAGAGCTCCTCACAGAGCAGGTGCACAATATAGAGGCAATGCGCCTTCTCGCGTCGATCTATGCGGCGATGGGCAGGAATGAGGAATCGGCGGAGATCTGGAAAAGTGTCGCCGCTCTCGATCCGACTGATTCAGAAGCGGCGTATGAGGTCGGCGTGTCCCTCGCACGAAGTGAAGACTGGCAGGCGTTACGGTCACAGATGCTTGCCGCAGAGCGCAGTGGGGCCGCCGACAGCCGCCACTATTTGCTCGTCGGAGAGGCCGATCTCGAGCTCGGATACAAAGGCGAAGCGGAGAAATACCTCCTCAAAGCCACGAATGAGGAACGGGCCGTCTATCTTCTCGGCAAACTCTACTACGGGCAGGGAAGGATGGATGAAGCGCAAACCAAGTTCAAGGAGGTGCTGAAGAGGGATCCGAATAATTACTCATCCCATCTGCATCTCGGCTGGCTATATTTCAGTAGTGATGACAAGAGGAAAGCGCTCGACCACTATAAACGGGCGGTCGAGCTCAATCCGGGAGATCCACTCGCCGTGCTCAGTCTCGCGGCGCTCCTCGAGAAGATGAAAAAGTACGGGGAAGCAATTACCTATTACCGCGACGGCCTGGCACTTCCCGGCATCCCGAAGAGCGAGAAGAAAAAGGCGTCCAACTCGCTCAGCCGGCTCCTCGTGCAGCGCGGGAGGATGGATGAAGCGGTATCCATCATAGAGAAGGGTCTCAGCGAATTTCCCGATTCCGGCGGCCTCCATTATCAGTGGGGAGAAGTCCTTCTCAAGCAGGGGAGAAAAACGGAAGCGATCGAACGGTTCAAGCGAGCGGCGAACGATCCCGTCTGGAAAGATGTGGCGCTCAAGAAGATCTACTCGATTCAATAGCAGCGAAGTGCAACGGGGAAGGGTCATGAAGAAAAACGGAACAACAACGCTGTTCAGAAGCGGCTGGATGATACTCGCCGTCGTCCTGCTCGTTGCGGTCTTTCTCTCGCTCAACTGGTACTACTACTGGAGAACGAGAAACAGCCTCGACGAAGATTTCTCATTCCGCCTGCGGGCCCTATCTTCGCTTGTATCCCTGCATCTCGAACGTGAGGACGTATCGTTCCCGGATCCTCTGCTGGGAACGAGAAGGGAATCAGATGAAGAAGCTGAAACGGAAGCCGGACTCCGGCGCATCTGCGAACAGTTTTCATTATCGAACATCCTCATCATACGCGAAGACGGCGTGACATTGCACACCGTGCGACCCGACATGTACCCCCCTGGAGACCTCTACCTGCACTGGAACATGGACTACGAAGCGATTATACTGGCCCTCGAGGGAACTGCCTCCTCAACCGCGCTCTACAAGGCTCCCGACGGAATGTACCTCAAAGCGGGTTACGCCCCCTTTCCTTTCGACAGCGCGGGCGCGGGAAGTGTCGTTGCCGTCGAGGCGAGTGTCGATTTCCTCCAGGGACTCAGCCGGTTGCGGGGTATTCTCACCGTTGCGACAATCGTCTCGTCCGCCGGAGCAATTCTCTTCATCTGGTTCGTTCTCAAGGCGACGGGATCGCTGATCAGAGCCCGGGAATCCTTGATGCGAAGCGAAACGCTCTCCATGATGGGGCGGATGGCGGCCGGAGTGGCGCATGAAATAAGAAATCCCCTGTTTATAATAAGAAGCTCGGCGGAGAAAATGAAACGGCACCATCCGGAAGATTCATCCGACATCGATACCTACATTCTCGACGAGGTCGACCGTCTCAACGACATTCTCCACGATTATCTCCTCTTCGCAAGAGACGAACCGGCGCCCAAGCAGAAGATCGATCTCGTGAAGACGCTGAACCGCAGCACTCGTCTCGTACGCGATTCGCTCGGAGAAAAGAAAATTCAGGTGACAACCGCCTTCGATCCGGATTCAGCGCCCTTCACGGGTGAGGAGAAACGGCTGCAGCAGGCATTTCTCAACATCCTCATCAATGCCGAGCAATCGATCAAATCGACCGGACGGATCGATGTATCGTTTTCGACTGATGGAAATCGCTACACAATCCGCTTCGAAGACAACGGCTTCGGTATCCCCGAAAAGGACTTCGGCAAGGTGTTCGAACCGTTCTATACAACCAAGGCCGCCGGAAGCGGCCTCGGGCTCGCGATAGTCAAAAAGGTTGTCGAGGAACACGGCGGCCGAATCGACATTGCGAGCGCGGAAGCGACCGGGACGGTCGTTACGGTAACCCTTCCAATAATTCCAAGTACAACAGGAGAAGGTGATGAGCTCAATACTCGTAGTCGATGATGAAGTAAAGATAACACGGCTTCTCTCGGAGTGGATTGCGGCGGATGGTTACAAGGTCGATACCTGTACGAGTGCCGAAGAGGCTCTCGATCTCCTGAAGGTCCGGGAGTACGACATTGTACTGTGTGATCTCAAATTAGAGGGCATGGACGGCATCGAACTTCTGCGCAAGACAAAGAAAATTTCCCCGGGTACCGATTTTGTAATCATGACTGCGTACGCAAGCGCAAGCACCGCCGTGGAGGCGATGCGAGAGGGGGCTTACGAGTATCTCATAAAGCCATTTCAGATAGACGAGGTGCTTCTGCTTCTCAGGCGCATTCTCGAACGGCGCGACCTGATTTCGGAGAATCTTGCATTGCGCGAGAAAATTTCCGGAAGCGCGGGCTTACAAGGGAAAATCATCGGGGATTCGCCGGCGATCGAAACGATCAGAGAGATGATCGTCAAAGTCGCCCCGACCACTTCCCCCGTGCTCGTTCTCGGTGAAAGCGGGACGGGAAAGGAGCTCGTAGCCGCCGAGATACACACCAAAAGCGGCAGGGCGAAAAATCCATTCATCATAATTAACTGTGCGGCGGTGCCGGAGACGCTTCTCGAAGCGGAGCTCTTCGGCTACGAGAAAGGCGCGTTCACCGGTGCATCGGGCAAGAAACCCGGTCAGTTCAAACTGGCGGACAACGGAACACTTTTCCTCGATGAGATAGGCGAGCTCTCGTCATCGCTCCAGGCGAAACTGCTCAGAGCCATCGAGAACGGCGAGTTTCTCCCCCTCGGCGGTTCGAAACCGGTTCTGGTCGATGTAAGGATCATCGCCGCAACCAACAAGGACCTCGAGACACATGTCCGCGACGGCCTCTTTCGTGAGGATCTCTTCTACCGTTTGAATGTATTTCCCATCCTCATACCTCCTCTGAGGGAGAGAAAGGAAGATATAGCACCCCTCGCTCGGAACTTTCTCGGTTCCCGGCGTGCAGTACCGGACACACTCCCCGCAGATGTAATGCAAAAGCTTGGGGCTTACTCCTGGCCGGGAAATGTTCGCGAGCTTCGCAACATCCTCGAGCGGGCTCTGATCCTCGCCGGCGGGGAACCGATCGGCACGAAGCATATCACGATAGCCGATGACTCAACTCCCGGTACAACAGCAGACAGATTGAAATCGCTCATCGGAGAGAGGACACTTCCAGAAATAGAAAAGAAGCTCGTTCAACTTGCGCTCGAACAGGCGAGGGGCAACAAGAGCAGGGCCGCGAAACTGCTCGGAATCACGAGACGCACACTCTATAGCCGTCTCGAGCGTTTCGGATTGATGCCCAAAGGTGAAAAAAAGGATAATGACCCTTGACAGGATGGCTGTCGAACAGGGGGGCCGATCAAAGTCGGCGCGCGGGCCTCAGACAAGTCGCGGGTCTCAGACGGGGCGCGGGCCTCAGACAGGGTATTGTACGATGAGGTCCATCAGAAGTGTACCTATCGGTACGCTTCGAGGCGTGAGTGAAAAGCCGAACATGGTGATACTATATTGTCAAATAGTCAGTTAGGCCGATATTTAGAGAATGGCATATCGCTTGCGTTGCATTCCTGGTGAGGATGGGAAAGGAGCAACCGACCAAAATGACCAAACGAGTGACATACGGAATTTTTCTCCTGATTTTCACACTCCTGATCGGCGCCGACGCCGCGGCGCAGGGCGTCACCGACAGGGACAGGATAAGTGACGAAATAGCGATCACGGACGAAATCATAGAAAAGGCGCATGAGATCGTTTTTGACAGCCGAAGCCAGAAGGCCCGTATGCTTCTCGCCAGTGCGGAGCAGATACAGGACCGGGCAAAGCAAACGTTCCAGGGCGCGGTTTATGGATTTTCTCTCAAACTGACCCTCGAAGCGAGGCAGAAGGCAAATCAGTCGATCGGCGTCGCGAGAAACGAGACGCTGATCGAGGAAACAGTGAAGAGAATCGCCGAAGAGACGATCGCGAGGATGATCAGGGTCCGCGAGGTGATCGTCGAGAACAATCTCAAGGCTGAAAGGCCGATACGGCTTCTCGGAGAATCGAGACACCTCCTCGAACAGGCCCGCTCGAACGCCCATGAGCTTCGCTACCAGCTCGCCCTCAGGCTTGCGGAAAACGCGCGCGATCGGACGATCAAGGCGGAACAGCAGGTGAGACGTCTCCGCGCGCTGAAAGAAACGACGGAGCGCAGGCTTGCCGTCCTCGAGAGACTTATCGAGCGCGCGCAAATGCGTGTCATGGAAAGCGGAAACGCCCAGGCCGAGCAACGTCTCAGGATGGCCGAAGAACAACTCGATATGGCCCGGACCCTCCTGCAGGAGGGAAGGTACGCGGCCGCGCGAATAACGCTCGAGAAAAGCGAAAAAATCCTGAGAAGTCTCATCAGACAGGTCCCCGTGCGTTCCGTTTCGGAAGTGGAAAGCCATCTCGATCGTGCTTACCGGCTCCTCGAGAGAGCGGAAGAAATGGTCGGTGATACCGGAGATCCCTCGAGGGAACGCGAGATGATCGAGAGAGCACGGAGCTTGCTCGAAAGAGCCGGTCAGGCGCTGTCGAACGGAAACCCTGAAGAGGCGAAGCGCTTGATCGATCAGGCTCAGAACCTTCTTCGCCAGGCGGTACGGGAAGAACGGGAAGAACCCGGCGGGGACAGGGTGTTAGCACTGATAGAGCGTGTTGAGGCGCTTCACGATGAAGTCGTCATGATCATGGAAGGCTGCGACGCGCAGGGGATATTCACTCTATTCGAGCGGGCCGCCGACCACGCCCGCAATGCAAGGGCGCTCCTCGACGAAGAGAGCCTGAGAGAAGCGGAGGCAGAGGCGAAGATCGCAAGGAACCTCTACAACCGGATCAGAGAGATATGTTCGATGTGATAAAGTCCCTTGCCATTGCCTCGCTGACGGCGTTTCTCCTCTCCTGTGCGTCGACCAATTCTTCACCCCCACCCGCAGCAAAGACGCAGGATCCGAGCGGAAGTGCCGATTCACTCGCGATGTCGGTGTATGACGAATACTTTCTCGATATATACGGAGAATTGCTGGAAATGCTCGAGCAGAAACAAAAGGAGGATGATCAAAATGCCCGCTTGATAGAAGCTCGATCTATTGTAAATATCGCAGAAGCAGTATATCTTGAAGGAAATGCGATTCTGGCGATTAAGCTGTTGAATGATGCAAGACTACTCTTGAGGCAGATTCCTTGAAACCTATCATAAAGCTTCTGTCCGATTTCCCATCCCTCCAGACAACCACCCGGGCCGTCATCGTGATAGTGCTGGTCTGCGCCTGCAGCTGCGCCCGGGCCGCAGATATGAATCATTCCATACATCTCGGTTACGATTCATTCATAGACCGATTTACCATTCTCGAAGGGGATACCGTCGAAGTGATAGACGAATTCTACGCCGGCATGCTGAACAGATTTTCGTTCAATTCCGACGGCACGAAGGTCGCATTGCGCAATAACTTCAAGTTCGGAACCCAGACGGTGGATGAAATTCTCGACGGAGAGATCGCCCTCGGTCTCAAAAACAAAACGAGGTTCGAACTGAGATCTTCACTGCGCCTCAAGTTCTTCAGGGAGGGAAGCAACTATTCCTTCGGAAACGACTACATTCAATCAAACACCTTTTTCAAGCTCAGAAGGAGCTTCTCCAACAAACATCGCCTCAATCTCAGAAGCAGGTTCGAAATCCTCGAATACGAGGAAAGAACGGAATTCGACTACGATTACCGCTATATCGATGCGGGACTCGAATACGAGGTGGGCTCGGTTCTCGGAAGCGCCGTCCGTATCGGCGGATTCATCGGCTACCGTGAAACGCCCGACACGCTCCTCAGTTACCAGCGAACACTCGCCGATCTCGACGTGCGCATATCTTCGGGATATGGCACGTACTTCCAGATGAATGTCACCGGAGACAGGCGCGATTACCGGGAAAATGTGCGAAGCTCGTACTGGAGTGTTCTGTCGTATGCATCATTGATGGCGGCACGGCTCAGCGGCAGGACCTACTATTTCAACGTCGAATCGGAGCTCACAGTATATGACAAGCCGACGGACATATTTTTCGACACCCATTTCATCCGGGGCAGCGTCAGGGGAAGTTTCCCGGTCGGGGAGACTGTCTCTCTCTACCTCGAGCCACGCTATGCGAGGATGCTCTGCCGCCACTTGAAGGAAGAGCAATACTGGGAGACGAGCGCAATCCTGGGCATGGATATCATGAGAAGCGGTAATCTCTGGATTTCCGCCGCCTACGAGCCCGGTTACCGCGGTTACGTCCTCGAGGAAAACGAACTCTACTCCGACTTCTATTTCAACCGGATCACACTCATGGGAAACGTGGGCCTCGCCGGGGGATTCAGTTTCAACCTTCTCTTCTCCCACGATCCGGAGCGCCATTCGCGCCGTGACGACGATTTCTCGCTCACACTCATATCCGTCACCCTGATGAAGCGGTTCTAAAACAGCGTGAGCGTCCGGCGGATGATAGAAGCAACTTATTATATTACACTGAATTACTCTTAAATTCGAGACGGCGGCACAATTAGCTTGACAACGTATTGAATCGCTGTTAATTAGCCTAAAGGCCTTATAACAAAGGAGCAGACAATGGCGAAAACTCCGGCTATCGATGCTGATCTTTGCACCGGTTGCGAATTGTGCGTTGAAACTTGTTCTGATGTATTCGAAATGGAGGGAGAACTCGCAGTCGTTTCGAATCCGACTGGAGCAAGCGAAGATGAGATTCAAGAGGCAATCGACAACTGCCCGGTTGAAGCCATCATCTGGCAGGATTAGGTACGCCTTGAAAGGCTGATGATTGAGGGGGCTGCACGCGGATCGCATGCAGCTCCTTTCTATTGCAGCCGCTCCTTGTATCGCAGCAGCACCTTTTATCACTGCTGCCTCTTGGCGCACGCCTTGAGCAGCACCTCCGCAATATCGAGGACCTTGATGTCCTCCCTGTCTTTGTTTTTGAGGCCATCCTCGAACATCGTCATGCAGAACGGGCATGCGGTAAATATATGGTCGACGCCGAGCTGCAATGATTCCTCAACGCGCTCCTCGTTGATCCTGCGTCCCAGCGTCTCCTCCATCCACATCCAACCGCCTCCCGCTCCGCAGCAAAAACTGTTCTTTCCGTGCCGTTTGAACTCGGTGAGTCTCGTCCCGTCGAGCCGGGACAGCAGTGCCCTCGGCTCAGCGAGAATGTCATTGTATCTCCCGAGGTAGCACGAGTCATGGAACGTGCCGTTCGTTTCGAAGGTTCCACTCACGGCGAGTTTCCCCTCTTTTATCAGAGTCTCCAGGTACTCGGCATGGTGGACGACGGGCGCCTCGAATCCGAACTGAGGGTATTCAGCCTTGAATGTGTTGTAGCCGTGCGGACAGATGGTCAGGATCGTCTTGAACGTGTACTTCTTCAGCGTCTCGATATTCGATTCGATCAATGTCTGGGCAAGATATTCGTTTCCCAATCTCCTTGCGGTCTCGCCGCAGCACTTCTCCTCCACGCCGAGAATGGCGAAATCCACTCCTGCCATAGTGAGCAGCTCGGCGACCGCCCGCGCGATCGACTGACTCCTCGCATCGAACGATCCCGCGCAGCCGACCCAGAAGAGGATGTCGAACTCACCCTTTTCGGAGGCGACAGGAACGCCGAGACCTTCCGCCCAATCCGCCCTCGAGTCGTATCCTAGGGTCCATGGATTGTAATTGACCTCCATGTTCTTGAAGACCGACTGGAGCTCTTTCGGGAAGCGACTCTCGGTGAGTACGAGATACCGTCTGAGGTCGACGATCTTCTGAACGTGTTCGATAAAGGGAGGACATTCCTGCATACATGCCCCGCACGTCGTACAGGCCCAGAGCTCGTCCTCTGACACCGTATCGGGAATAATCTGAGCGGGCTCGGTGTCATCCCCATTTCCCGAGACGAGCCGTTCTCTCTCTTTCATCAGGTGTGAGCGCAAGTGGTGAATCACGGCGAAGGGGCTCAGCGGCTTCTCGGTCAGGTAGGCGGGACAGGACACTTGGCACCTCCCGCACTCGGTGCAGGCGTAGAGGTCGAGCAACTGCTTCCACGTGTAATCCTCTATCTGGGAGATGCCGAACTTCTCGGCCGACTCGTCTTCGAAGTCCATACGACTCAAGTTTCCCATGGCCCCGAGGTTTCTGAAATAGACGTTCGGTACGGCTCCCAGTATATGAATATGCTTCGAAAACGGGATGTAGAGGAGAAAGAAGAATATGATGAGGTGATGCACCCATGCGCAGATCGCATTGGCAAGCGGCAGATTCATTTCCCAGCCGGCCATGATCCCGGACAGATAATGCGAAACGGGTGCTTCGATCCTGCCGATCGAATCCGGCTCCATCAGTATCTCTGTTCCCTTGATACCGTACATGAAGAGAATAAGAACGAGTATCATAATCAGAATGAAGCCGGCCTCCTGTCTCGCCTTCGGATCATCGATCTTGAGGCGTTCAGGCTTGAAGACGAAGCGCCTTATGAGCGCAACGATAATCGCGCCGATAACCAGAATCCCGAAAACATCCTGTAAGAACGAAAACGCGCCGGCTATGTGTCTTCCGAAGATCTTTTCTAAGCCGAAACCGGGTATGATCATGCCGAGAATATGTTCGGCCGTACCGATTGTGATCAATATGAATCCCCAGAATATCAGGAAATGGCCGATCCCCGCCGGCTTCGCGAGAACACGGGCCTGCGCTCCAACGTAGACGAGCACCGACTTTATTCGCGCGTGAATCGAATCGAACCGATCTTCGGGCTTGC
Organism: uncultured bacterium; assembly: GCA_965369375.1. Taxonomy (GTDB): domain Bacteria; phylum Krumholzibacteriota; class Krumholzibacteriia; order Krumholzibacteriales; family Krumholzibacteriaceae; genus CBDUQN01. Next base: position 18,813 of record CBDUQN010000051.1, read on the forward strand.
CCGATTTCAGCATCCGCACGAGAATTCGAAGGATAAAGCAGAATGCGATCAGAACTGCGACGAGCAGGACGAGCAGGACGATCCCCTGAATATCCATGCAGTTTCCCCCTTACATGCAGTAAAATGAATAGCGTATGCTGGAAGCAGAATCGATCTTCAGCAGAACACTAGAGTATTTTCTTTATCTCCTCGGTCAGCATCGGGACGACCTCGAACAGATTTCCAACGATCCCGTAGGTGGCTTTCTCGAATATGGGAGCATTCGGATCCTTGTTGATCGCTACGATAACCTTCGACGTCCTCATTCCCGCCAGATGCTGGATGGCGCCGGAAATCCCGCATGCGATGTAGAGCTTGGGATTGACGACCTTGCCCGTCTGCCCGACCTGTATCGCGTGCTCCGCGTACCCGGCGTCGACCGCCGCGCGGGAAGCGCCGACGGCGGCGCCGAGCAAATCGGCGAGCGCGCCTAGAATCTCGAAATTGGATACCTCCTTCATCGCCCTCCCGCCGGCGACGATAACATCGGCTTCCGTCAGGTCGGGACGCCCGCCGGCAAGCTGTACGATCTCTGTCGCAATCGCCCTGATCCCTTCCAATGAGACCCCCGAGGGCCGGTTCACGACCTCCGTGGCGCCGTCCGAAGCTTCGGCCGGCGGAAGGTTGTTCGGTCGTATCGTGACAAAGGTCGGCCTCTCTCCCTTGGGCACGATCTCGATATAGAGCTTGCCGGCATAGACGGGCCTCCGCGCAACGCATCGGCCGTCTTCAAACCGTAGATCCACGCAATCGCTGAAAAGCACGCCGTCGGTTCTGGCGGCGACACGCGGGGCCAGATCCCGCCCCATGGCGGTCGCCGGGAACAGAATATAGCCGGGACCGTCGGCCGTTATCAGTTCGGTCATGACCTTTGCATACCCTTCGGTCGAATAGTTGGCGACGGCATCATCATCAGTCACGGATATCTTGCGAAGACCGTAGTTTTTGATCCCACCGGCCACCTCGCCGGCGCCCTTGCCAATCAATACCGCATCGATCGGGCCTCCCGTTCCTTCGCTTATCAGCCTCGCTGCGCCGATAAGCTCTTTCGTGACCTTTTTGAGCTCTCCGCCTCTCACCTCTCCGAAAATCAGAATATTGTCCGCCATTGCTTTAGCCCTCCATTATCGTTCTCTATAGTACCTTGGCCTCTTCACGCAGTAACCGCGCGAGCTCCTTTACGGCATCGGGTAATTCATCCGCTTCCACCATCGTGCATTTTCCACGGCTCGGAAGCGGCTGCCACTTGAGGATCTCGCTCCGATTCCCCATCGGCACCCCGTCAAATCCAAGGTCCGCGAGGGTTTTCTTTTTAATCTCCTTCTTTTTGGCTTTCATGATTCCGGGAAGAGACGCATAGCGCGGCTCATTGAGACCCTTCTCGCAAGATAGGATCACAGGCAGCTGCGCCTCCACCTTTTCATCGCCGCCCTCTATCCGCCTGGTGAGAAACGCTTTCTTTGCATCCTCGGAGATCTCGAAGGTCGCAATGACATTCACCTGAGGAATGTCGAGCATATCGGCGAGAATCGCCTGAACCTGCGCCATATCGTCGTCGATCGCCTGCTTCCCGCAGAATATTATATCGTATCCCTCCTCCGATATCGCTTTGGCCAGAAGGGCGGCCGATGTAAAGGGGCCTGGCCGAGCGAGTGCGGGATCACAGATATGGACGGCATCGTCGGCACCCATTGCGAGGGCGGTCCTGATCTGCTCGGTCGCTTCCTCGGGACCCATACAGACAACAGTGACCGTACTGTCTCCTCCCACCTTTTCCTTGAGTCTCAGGGCCTCCTCGACACCGTACTCATCGTAGGTGCTTATCACGTACTTCACACCCTCTTCCCTGATACCCGTCCCTTCCTGGTTTATGAGAATCCTCGCCTCGGTATCAGGAACCCGTTTCAACAGTGCTATGATTTTCAACTGCTCCTCCTTTCGGCGACCCGTACTTTATTACCTTCGAGCAGGGAACATCTGTTCATACTCTTCAATCACTTCACGTGATATAACGAGACGTTGAATCTCGCTCGTTCCTTCATAGAGCTCGAGGACGCGGGCATCCCGGTACAACCTCTCGATGGTGAACTCCGATGTATAACCGACCCCGCCATGAATCTGCAGCGCGTCGTTCACGATTCCGCCGGCTGCGGTGCTGGCGAATAGTTTTGCGATTGAAGCAGCCTTGGTGACAGTCTTTCCCGCGTCCCGCAGGCGGGCGGCCCGGTAAACGAGAAGCCTCGCCGCTTCAAGATTCATCGCCATGTCCGCGATCTTCGACTGAGTAACCTGAAAATCGATGATTTTCTTGTTGAACTGAGTTCGCTCGCGCGCGAAAATGACCGCCTCATCGAGCGCAGCCTGGGATATACCGACGGCCTGTGCCGCGATACCGATCCTCCCGCCGTCGAGACCGGAGAGCGCTATTTGCATCCCGATTCCCTCCTCACCGAGAAGATTCTCCGCGGGAATCCTGCAATCCTCGAATACAAGCTCGACCGTCGTGGAGGCCTTGAGTCCCATCTTGTGCTCGACCTTGCCTACCGAAAATCCGGGAAAGCCCGGCTCTACCACGAATGCGCTCAAGCCCCTCTTGCGGTCGTCCGGATCGGTGCGGGCAAAGACGATTGTTGCACCCGCCCTATCACCGGTGGTGATAAAGATCTTCGTCCCGTTCAATACATACTCGTCATCACTCTTCACCGCCGACATCCGTATCGCAGCCACATCGCTGCCCGCCTCGGGCTCGGTCACCGCATACGCGCCGATTATCTCCCCCGTAGCGAGTTTTGGTAGATACTTTTTCCGCAACGCATCGCTTCCATACGTGAAGATCGCCCAGTTAGTCAGTGAGTTGTGCACCGACATGGTTACACCCGTCGAGGGACAAACACGGTTGATTTCCTCGAGTGCGAGAACGAGACAGAAATTGCCGAGACCGACGCCGCCGTATTCTTCAGGAACGGTTATCCCCATAAAGCCCAGTTCGCCGAGCTTCGTGAAGATCTCTTCCGGAAAAATTCCCTTTTCGTCATTTTCCGCCACGATGGGTCTGAGTTCCTTACGGGCAAAATCCCTCGCGGTCTTCTGGATCATTCGCTCCTGTTCATCGAGCTCGAGTTTCATGTACCTTCCTCTTATTCGAATCCGGTTCTAAATAAATCGTGAATCCCCCCTACTTCAGGGAGATTCAGTACAGGCACAATACACTATAATAACGAGCAGTGTCAATGCTCTTTACCCGACGGCCCTCTTTACCCGACGGCCCCGGCTGGAGCGCGGGAACGC
>CBDUQN010000052.1:0-21901 GCA_965369375.1 uncultured bacterium
AGTCATAAAACCATTTCGCTTTTTCTGTCGTGTAGAGAAGAAGACGATATGGATTCTCGCGGTTTGGCACGGCGCTCAAGAGACCGACGAGCCGAAAAAATAGAGCTGGTCTACAGGGTATTCATTAATATTGATACGAATTATGAATTTTGGTAGCATCCATACTACAGTAATTGCTGTAATTATTCTCGTCTGTCAAGATATCGGTTCAAATGCAAATAAGGAAAAGCACGCTCGATAAACAGGGCAAGGAAAAAGACTATTGTTCAACCTCTCCGGCCGAGAGATTCGCTATGGTGTGGCAATTAACAATGAATGCCTGGGCATTCATGGGTGCTAATGATGCTGAGTTCAGATTGCAAAGGCATCTGGTCCGCCTTAAGCGAAGAATAAGCTGATTATATCGTTAGATATGTCATTGTTCTCCGCGGCTGATGTTTTTTCTGGTAAAGCGCTAACAGATTCATATAAAATGACGCAATTAACGGTCCTGAAGTGGCTCAATGATACGGAAGGAGGAACTTGATGATGCGATCTAAGGTCAAATTGGTTGTTGCAATCGCATTAGTTGTTTTTGTATCGGGGTGTTGTCTCAAGTTTTCGGACCTCACGCTGGGAACAAAGTACAATGTTGGGGAGACTATAGAAACATCAGGTACGAATATCAAAGTTGAGAAATTTAAGTGGGGGAATGATGAGTGGACTGAAAGCGGTTATGCCAAGGTAGATGACCAAGGGTATGCCAGAGGTTCTGGAAATGACATGCAGTGTAATAATGTAAATTTGAATTTCCAGTTCGATTATCCTCTCAACAAGATCACTCTAAGTTTCGGAGATTTGGGTGGAAACTCCAATATCAAAATAAACGGCCAATTCAAGAATGTTTCTCGCATAAAGGATCTTCAAAATACAACGCTCGGTAATGTGCAGATAACACTCGAAGCCGTTCAAGATGGAAACAATTGGTACGGCAAAATGACGCTGACCGGAGCTATGACGGGATTCTCGATCGGTGGCCAGGAGCTCTGGATAGACAATGTTTGTCCTGGTAACTGAGTCTTGAGGCTGCTGTTTTTGTAACATAGCGCCTGCGATAATAGCGATTTAGATTGCTCGATGTGTCATCGTCTGGCGACAATTAAAATTCCCGGATTATGAGGGAATTGACAAGCTGTCCAAGTCATTGGAATATTGGAAGTTGGCCCGTCATGGACAGCCAGTCTAGACCCCTGTATTGTACTTTTTGAAGGGTATTTACGCCCGAGTATGGTACTTTTTGCAAGGTAAGCGCTATCTAATTACATTATAAGACATTACAGGTATCAATAAATGCACTACCGCTCCGAATCCGTCAAATTTCATGGTAAATGATTGTTTCAGCATTCACTGAAATTTGCTGAAATTCCGCATGGAATGAAAAACTCAACTTCACGAGCTAATCACTCGGATTTTTCCAGCCGATGAACTTGTCGAGCAGCTCGGTTTTACTGATCAAAGCGCCTTCGGGTCTATAACCGTCGCCCCCTTCAATGGTAACGAGACCGAACCGCTCCATGAAACTCAAGATCGCCCTATTATAGTAACAGTATTCAAAGTGTTCCACGGGAGTTGAATAGCCGGGGATTTCGAGCTCTTCGATGGTGCCAGGGAATGCATTGAGGATTTTATCGACATAGAATCTCGCGTTTCTTTTTGTATCACCGTACTTCTGAACAAGATACAGGGAGAAGCCGAATGCGCCCTGCATTATCCACGATTCGGCGTAGCTGTCTTCAAAGGCCCAATTGTATTTGGTGATGTAAATTTCGAACAAATATCTGTAGGTTTCGGCTGGAGTTTTTTTGTCCAGATAGTTCTCGCACTTCTTTGTCAGCGTCATCTTGCCATGCTTTTTCTTGGTAAATCCCGCCAGCTGGGTCACGAGGTTGATGATGTGAAGGTCTACGACGTTTTCTTCGCTCTGCACTTTTATATACTTGAGCCATTGGCTCTTCTGTTCGAGCTGGAGCAGGTCGATCAGCTCCCGGCAGAGCTTGAGCGGCAGATTTCCCTTTTTCGTGAGTTTAACCGGTTGCTGTTCCCTGATAACCTCTATATACTGGATTATATCGCTAAAAAAATCCACCTTTCCGATCAATTCATCTTCGACGTTCCGCTCGATAACGAGCGGGGACTGCTCAGGAACGAACGGGTTGTAGAGCAATCCGTGCATTTCCCGGGGAGTCAGCCCATCGAAATCGCCCACCGGTTTTCGGTCATCCTCAAATTCGAATGATTCATCAAAGACATCATTGGCCGATTTGGAATTAAATTGCTTATACATTTTATCGATGATCATTCTCATTCCATCCATATCTGAATCAAGGGATACCGCTATATTCAACTTTGAGGCGATTGGCTTTATAATGCCGAATGTCTCTTCTTTGCCGGTCAATATTTCGCCGGGCAAAAGTCCGGCCTTTTCAAGGAATTCCATGATGTACCGCGGAAATTCCGTTTTGTAGGTGTCCGGATGTGCGAATTCAACACCAAGAATGAAGGTTGAATCGTGGTCCATGCAGAGCAGTGCGTAGGGATAGTAAGATCTCTTTCCTTTTTCTCCGGTCCGGCCGGGGACGAAAAAGGAGTCTATTTCCCAGACTTCACCGCTGCGTTTGGCGCTCTTTTTGATTCTCGCCAGCCGGACTTCGTCCAGTGGCTCATGATAATCCCCGACCGCTTCCGCAATCTCGAGTTTCAGCCAGCGGTCATGCCATTCGAGTTTCCCCTGCTTGGCAACGGGGACCCTTACGAGACATTCATCACGACGTGATGGTATAAGCAGGCCTTCGTTCTCCCTGAAACGAAGCGCGACGTCAATTGCCTGCTCCATGATTTGGATCATGAAGACGGACTCATCCGCATTGGGGAACCATGGTTCATATCCGATCGTAAAGCTTCTGAATTGCGGCCACGCGTTTCGTCCCGTGGTTTTATAGCCAATCTTTTTTATTATCTCCCTGTCATTGTCATCGAGCATATCCTTGTTTTCGAATGAGATAGACAGGCATCTCTGTGAGATGAAATTGTCGAGATACGTATAGAGAAAATCCCCCCATATGAGCCGGTGGTAACTCTTCAGGCCTTCCGTTCCCAGGTACGCCGCAACGGCGAAATGTTCTCCGTTCGCTCCCATAACGCAGCAGTATCCGATTTCACCGGTGACCGGATTCTGGACTGCGAACAGATCGGAATCCCACATCCAATTCCAGCACTGGATCTCTTTGAATCTATTCGCCGCAGCGTAGAGATCTTTGAGAATTTGCACTGACGGTTCCCGTTCTTTCAGTGCTTGCCGCCCTGCGTTGTTTTTCTCAGCCACTCGATTGCCCCTTTTGACGTGTCCCAGGCCGTTATCGCATCTACAACGTATAGTATCGCTTCGTTCTCATCACCGAACCTGAAAGTTTCAGGCGGATGCCTTGGAGGCTTTTTCTTTCCCGTCAGAAACGACGGGACGTGCCGGTTGACTGCAATAGCATCATCGAGGCTCTTTTGAGCCTCCCTGCCGGCGCCGTGTTCCCTGTACGCCAGCAGCGTCCGGCTGTATGCCCAGCAGATCGATGCGTTGTCTTTATAGAGATCTATGAGCTTGCGCGCCGAGACGTCGTCCGCCGCTTCGAAATAACAATTGATCAAAACCTCGCGGATTCCCTGGTTGTCGTTGGGATTGAGGCGGAGCATTTCGGCGTAATGGTTCATCGCCTCGGCGCGTTCGCCCAGCAGCCAGAGTACCGAAGCCAATCCTGCACGGGCGCGCATGTAGGGTCTGGTCTCGAGGAAGCCCCAGAAGTCTCCCGCATCCTCCTCGAACGTTTCAGGTCCGAGCGCTCGTTCCCCCGCCCGCACGCCCTTTTCATACAGAGCCCGTGCCTCTTCGAGGCTTGTTGCCGTCTCCTCGGCAAGAAGCACATAGGCATCGGCGCAGTCTTCGGAGACCTCGAGGGCCTTCCGCGCCAGCGTGATCCTCTCCCTGCCCCTTGCATCCCAGGCATCGTACATGAGCGCCGTTGCTTCTTCTAAGGGGGTCTTCGGCGTGGGAGAGGGAATGCTTCCCGTACGGGTCAAGCCCTGCATGAAGGTATTCGCCTCGTCGATGGATTCGAATTCGTGTTCCTTTAAGATCCTGCCCAGGTCCCAGGTTGCTTTTTCGACGGCCCGTGGATCGATGCGGGGCGGTCTGTCCTTTGTCTTCGTTTGGACTTTTATTCTTCGTTTCTTTTTCTTCTTTTTCTTGGCCATGGGTGCCACCTCGTTAAATCGGTAAAATTGATTCGGCGTATAATTATAGATGAGTACGGGCGATAAAGCAGCATAAAAACGAGGAAAAGTCTGAATGTCTTGCTATTGGAGTCTATATACATGCTGTGCATGGTTCTCATCGGGAGGCCGGCGGTATTGATCGGCGGGAAGGTAATCCACGCTATATCAAGCGCAATTTTGCATTGAATGCGATCATGTATTTTGGTGGGTTTTGTATATGAATGGAACTGTATCATACGGATACGACGAGGAGACGCCTGAAGCAAAAGCGAGATGGTTTCAAGCGTTATCCCTCTATGAACGCATGGATTTGTTATGCTATTTCACTGATCTAGCATTAACATTGAACCCAAAACTTCCGGATTATAAAGATGCTCAACAGACTAAAAGACGTATTCAAATCCTTTCAACAACATGAAGTAAAGTATGTTGTAATAGGCGGAATTGCTGCAATTCTCTATGGGGTGCCGCGGGCAACATTCGATCTTGATATATTAATTGAATCCTCACACGAGAATGCGCAACGGCTTCTTGATGCTTTGCTAAAAGCAGGACTCGGCACTGCTTCTCTAACGGATGCTGAGAAATTGCTCGCTAATGAGATAACAGTATTTAAGGACAAAATCCGGCTTGATGTTCAGACATCAATACCAGGGTTAAACTTTCAAGATGCTTGGGGTAGAAGGGTGACAATGAACTATCAAGGTCAGGACTTGCATATTATCTCAGAAGAAGATTTGATCTCGATGAAAAAAGCTTCCGGTTGTGATGTTGATCTTGAAGATATTCGATTATTGGAACTAAATGATGAAAATGAAGGCCAATAAAATAATTAAATCATTCAATTTGAAAAGATAGTATCAACATTCTGTAGAATATGTATAACTTCCGTGCTCACTCCCAAGAATTAGAGGTAAGGCGGCAATGGTCCTGTAGTGTGCCATTTCTCGTTTGGGGCGATAGCCTTTTGAATATAGCAAAATGGCGCACAGTTTTAAGGCTGCATTATATGCGATGCTGAAACGCCAATCAGGTGATACGGGTTGAGCGGCATCATGGAGATCTCTCTCGACAACAGATAGAAGATTATCGATCTCTTCTGGACTTGAGGTGTGTCGGCGGAGCCAACCATTTTCAACCCATTGAGTTAAGGTCGTCTTGGCTCCCGATAATAAAAAGTTTTGGTCCGTCAAGGACGCGCGATAAAAAATGGTCTTTTTCTTTGATTTTATTATTTAATTCTTCTTTTGAGAGGACAATGGGATTGATTTCTCTGCCGATTTTTGATTCCACATTGGATAGTGACTGAGATACATCCCGCAATCCAAGGCTTCCAATAATCACTAAATCGACATCGCTTCTTGCGGTCTCTTCACCGCTTACAATCGATCCAAACACGAAAGCGCTCAAGATTCTTTTATCATCCAAAGCTTCCCGAAGCACTTCAACGAGTCCAATCGTCTTTATCACGATGCTGCATATATCGTTGTACAGTGGATGGTTGTTGTTTGCACTATAGTATACTCTGTTGCCGTCTTGGCGTTTTGTTACTATATCGAGCTTTGATAGTTTTCCCAGTTCCTGACGAACACTTCCAACAGAGAAACCCGATTTACGCTCGATGTCGCGGAGATGCAATTCTTGAAGTGAGCCATCAAATAGCAGTCTGAATATTTGAGCTCGCGCGCCGGAGGATAGAAGTTGAGCCAAGAGATTCATAATGTATGCTTATACCACACAATTGTGTGGTTTCGCAATACAAAGATGTTAGTTTTATAATTTATTTTATCATAATTAGATACAAAGGTATTAATAACAGCCGGAAGCCTCTCTGGCGGTCCATTCGTCGAGATAGAGCACCGATTCGCTCTTCTCTCCCGACAGTATCTGCTCCAGCCGTTTGGCCCATGCTTCCATGGCGCTCCGTTTTTCCCGGTCATAGCCGTGCCGGTCGTAGACGGCGGTGATCCCGCTCTCGACATGGTTGAGGATCTTCGAGATCAAGAGGCGCGCAACACCGATGCTCGCCATCTGCGACGCCGCAGTCCGGCGAAGATCGTGCGGGGTGAAATGCTCGATGCCGAATGCCCTCTTATGTAAACGTATCGCCTGGCTCAATACATTCACATGCAGGTGCTTCATTCTCTTTCTCGCGCAGGGAAAGAGGTAGCGCTTTCTTCTATCGAGCGACGCTATAACACTGAGCGCGAGCTGCGAGAGCGGCACACGGTGTGCGAGATCGTTCTTTGACTTCTCGGCTGGGATCGTCCACCAGCCGGTTTCGAGATCGAACTCTTTGCGCTCGGCGCTGATCACCTCGCCCGGCCTCTGAGCGGTTACGAGAATCAGCCGGAGCGCCTGTTTGATATGGATGTTGATTTTCGTCTCGTCCAGGCGATCCCAAAAGATCTTGATCTCTTTATCAGTCAGCACGCGGTCCCGCCGATGTTCCCGGCCGGGCGATTTGATTCGCTTGCCCGGATTGGATTCGACTATCGCCTGCTCGATCCCGAAATTGAATATCCTGCTGATGAGCGCGAGGGTGCGGTTCGCCATGATCGGAGCTCCCCGATCCTTGATGCCGTTTATCAGGCGAATGATATCCCGTCTGCTGATCTCATCGGCTCGCAGGTGGCCGAACGGCTTGATAAGATCCTTTTCGATTATACGAACATCTTCCCGCCCGCTCTTCTTTTGGCTTGCATACCGTTTGATGTATTCAGCGGCGATATCATTGAATGTCGGTTTTCGGCGGCTCTGCATTTTTTCCTCGTGGGGGTCCTCACCGAACGCCACCTGCGCGAGCGTGCGGGTGGCGAGCTGACGGGCCTGTGCCGGTGTGAGAACGCCGAAGCGCCCGATCGACATTCTTCGTTGCCTTCCCGACGCGTTGGTATAGCTGACAATGAATGTTTTCACTCCCGATGCCATTATACGGACACCGAATCCCTTGAGCACGTCATCCCACTCGATAATGTAGCCGTGTTCCGGAAGGACTATCGATTCGATGAATTTAGAGGTTAAATGTCCCATGATGCTGAGCCTCCAGAAGCGGTGTAATGAAAAATTATGAGGGAATTGTGTGGGATCAGGATACTACAAAATAATGACGCAGCAATGCAACAAATATTTTAAGGATTTAATTCGGTGCATACTGTACAATGCTCTAATAATTGAGGCGAAATAACACGTTATGAGAACCAAGGATAAATCCCCCTTCTGGCAGATTTGGATCGATACGGGCGGCACATTCACGGACTGTCTGGCGCTTGATCCCGATGGAAACCTTCACCGCGAGAAGGTGCTGAGCACCGGTGCATTACGGGGTATCATCGAAGAGAGAATCGATATAAAAACCTTTCGCGTAACTGAGAATTGGGGTGTCCCGCCTGATCTAATCGAAGGTTTCCTTTTTTCTTTGCTGGAAACAGATCATCCTGAAATATGGGTCAGAAAATATGATCCCTCTGCTTCCACTATCGAATTGGAAAAGCCTTTCCTGAGAGACGTGCACCCAGGCATGGCATTTGAGGTTCGTTCAAAGGAAGAAGCGCCGGTGTTGGCTGCGCGTCTCGTTACTGAAAAAAGGAAGTGTGTACCGCTTCCCGAAATATCCATGCGGCTCGCAACGACGCGGGGAACAAACGCCCTGCTGGAGAGGCAGGGTGCCCCGATCGCGCTATTTATCACCAAGGGTTTTGGGGATTTATTGCGGATAGGAAACCAACAGCGTCCCGATCTCTTTGCCCTGAATATCACCGAACCTGAACCGCTCTATCAGAACGTTACGGAAGTCCCGGAGCGGATTGCCGCGGACGGTACGATTCTGGAACCTTTGCAACTCGATACGGTAACTGATGAAGTTCGCCGGTTAGCCGGTGAAGGAATCCGCTGGGCCGCAATTGCATTCATGCACAGCTATATAAATCCGATACACGAGCATGCGTTGGCGGATCACCTTCTAAAAAACGGCTTTCATCACGTATCAATCTCATCGGACATCACGCCCTTTATCAAGATATTGCACAGAGCAGAAACAACGGTTGTGGATGCGTATCTGGCTCCGATCATCAATGACTATGTGAGGAGAGTTCAAAAACCATTGCGAGGCGGACGCCTGCACAGTCTGCATGTAATGACCAGCGCCGGTGGGATGATCCAATCACAGTCCTTTCATGCCAAGAACAGCCTGCTGAGCGGTCCGGCGGGGGGTGTTGTCGGCGCCTCGCTTGCGGGACGTCGCTCGGGATTCTCGCGGATCATCTCATTCGATATGGGCGGCACGAGCACCGACGTGGCTCGATTCGATAACGGTTACGATTATGTGTTCGAGCACGAGGTCGGGGGAGTGCATCTCGTTGCGCCTGCGCTGGCAATCGAGAGTGTAGCGGCGGGGGGCGGCTCTATCTGCAGCTTCGATGGAAGAGAGCTGCACGTGGGACCGGGAAGCGCCGGCGCCTCGCCGGGGCCGGCTTCCTATGGCGCGGGCGGGCCGCTGACGCTGACCGATGTCAACCTCCTGCTGGGCCGGCTCGACGGCTCCAGGTTCGAAATCCCCATAGATGCGGGGTGTGCTGAAAAAGAACTCGAGAAGATGCGCGAATCGATCGAGAGCCAAACGAACGAAAAGCCCGCCAGCGAGAAGCTGCTCGAAGGATTCTGCGATATCGCAAACGAACGTATGGCCGATGCCATACGAAGGATCTCCATACGGAAGGGATACGATCCGAAGGATTATGCGCTTGTCGCTTTCGGTGGCGCAGGCGGGCAGCATGCGTGCGCCGTTGCCGAACAGCTCGGCATCGATACGATCCTCATCCCGCAGGATGCGAGCCTGCTGAGCGCTTTGGGACTGGGTGCGGCGGCGATCGAGCGGTTTGCCGAGAGACAGATTCTGCAGCCCCTGGACAAGGTCCGGAAGACGATCGCTGAATGGATTGGGCAGCTCACCGAAAAAGCGATTTCCACCCTCGAGCGTGAGGGGATTGCACCGGATGACATCGAAATCCGGCGGAGAATCGTTAGTCTCCGCTTCGCCGGACAGGATTCCGTGCTTCATATCGAATTCGATGAGAGCGTTCCTCTCGCGGAAGTCTTCGAATCCAAGTACAAGGCTATCTTCGGACACTGGCAGGCGGGGCGCCCGATAGAAGTTGAATCGATCCGTGTGGTCGCCTCCTCGAAAACGGTGAGCGATTCAAAAGAAAAAAAGGAATCAATTTCTCGTAACGTTCATACCGATCAACGCATCCGTGCTTATTTCGACGGCACATGGCGGTCCGTGTCCGTTTTCGAGCGAAGCGATCTCTCTCGAGGCGCCCGGGTGTCGGGGCCGGCATTGATATTCGAGCGCTATACCATGACCGTTGTGGAGAGTGGATGGACAGCCGAGATGGATGGAGTCGAAGCGCTCATTCTGCGAAGAACGAGCGCGGATGCCCGCAAGGCCGGGCGGATCCAGCCGGAGGTCGTGCGTCTCGAGCTCTTCACAAATCGATTTCGAACGATCGCCGTGGAAATGGGCGAGACGCTCTGCAGAACGGCCCTCTCCACGAATGTGAAAGAGCGGCTTGATTTTTCCTGCACCATACACGATCCGCAAGGCGAGCTCGTCGTGAATGCGCCGCATATTGCCGTTCATCTCGGCGCAATGGGTTTGTGTGTTCGAAAACTGAGCGAGGCCCTGTCAATGGATCCGGGGGATGTCGTCATAACGAATCACCCCGTTTTCGGCGGATCGCACCTGCCCGATGTGTCCGTAGTGTTGCCGGTTCACACGCCTGATGGCGAACTGCTCGGGTATGTGGCCAACCGGGCCCACCATGCCGAGATCGGCGGCACGAGGCCGGGTTCGATGTCCCCCGCGGCAACGACACTCGCGGAAGAGGGAGTTGTAATCCCGCCAACGTATCTCTTCAAGAACGGAGAGGCACGGTGGGAAGAGCTTTACCGGCTGTTCTCGGAGGCGCGATACCCTTCCCGCGCAATCGAGGAAAACATGGCGGATATACGCGCTGCCGTGGCGGCAAATCGCAGCGGCGCCGGCGCCCTGCTGAAACTGGCCCAGGAACAAGGTTCAGAGACGATCCGGCACTATATGAACGAGCTGAAAGCATTGGCGGAATCAAAGATTCGCTCGGCCCTCGAGCGGATTCCCGACGGCAGCTACGAAGCCCGTGAGCTTCTCGATGACGGTTCACCGCTGTGCGCGCGAATTACCATAACTGGGAACCAGGCGGCAATCGATTTCACCGGCTCCGCGGATGTCCATCCGAGAAACCTGAATGCGACACCGGCTGTCGTGTACAGTGTTGTTATTTATCTGTTGCGTGTGCTGGTAAACGAACCGCTGCCGCTCAATGAAGGGCTGATGCGCGCCGTTACCCTCAACATTCCGCCGGGGCTGCTCAATCCTCCCTTTCCAGACGATCCGTCCCGGGCGCCGGCCGTTTTCGGGGGCAACGTCGAGACGAGCCAGCGCCTCGTCGATACTTTGCTGGGGGCGCTCGGACTTGCCGCCTGCAGCCAGGGTACGATGAATAATGTGCTCTTCGGAACGGATCGCTACAGCTACTATGAGACGATCTGCGGGGGGACCGGCGCGGGACCCGGTTTCGACGGCGCGAGCGCCTTTCACAGCCACATGACCAACACGCGGATCACCGATCCCGAGATTATCGAGCACCGCTATCCCGTCCTTGTGAAGCGATTTGCCATTCGTGGGGGATCGGGCGGTGAGGGGAAGCATCGCGGCGGTGACGGTGTCATTCGCGAATTGGTGTTTCTAGAGGATATGTCACTCTCGGTTCTCGGGCAGCATCGACGCGTCGGCCCTTACGGTCTCGAGGGTGGTGAATCGGGAAAACCGGCGGAGCAGCGCGTCGTTCGGGCGAACGGAGAGACTATCGAGCTCGATTCCATAGACGGCTGCGAGCTGCATCCCGGTGATCGACTGATAACGGAAACGCCGGGCGGCGGGGGGTATGGTGCGGCAGAATCGCGCGACGGGGGGGAAGGTCCGAAAAATCGATGAACCGCATTCTCAACATACTCTTCTGGTCGATAATCGCCGCGGCATTTATCGGCCCGGGCACCGTTACAACGGCTGCCTCTTCGGGTGCGCAATTCGACTTTTCCCTCCTCTGGGCGTTACTCTTTTCCACACTCGCCTGTCTCGTGCTCCAGGAGGCGAGTGCGCGTGTTACCGTGGTCTCTGGAAAGAACCTCGGACAGGCGATCAGGGAGCAGTTTCACGGCAGGGCCGTCGGCATTATCGTGCTGCTCCTCATGCTCGGGGCGATCGTGCTGGGGTGCGCCGCGTACGAGGCGGGAAATATCCTCGGGAGCATCGCGGGCGCCGCGCTCGGCACGGGGATACACCCAAGGATTCTCACCGTGGCAATCGGCCTTCTCGCAGGATTGCTCCTCTTCTTCGGAACGACGAAAATCGTCGCGCGGCTTCTCGGCGTTATCGTTGGGGTGATGGGAGTTGCATTCCTCATTACGGCTGTTTTAATCAAGCCGCCCATCGGCGCTGTCATCAAAGGCACATTCGTGCCGACACTCCCCGAGGGCTCGGGGATACTGGTGTTGGGGCTCATCGGGACAACGGTCGTTCCATACAACCTCTTTCTCGGCTCCGGTATCGCGGCAGGCCAGAAGCTCGGCGAATTACGGTTCGGTCTCTCCATTGCCGTCTTGCTCGGCGGATTGATATCGATGGGCATTCTCGTGGTGGGCACCGTCATTACCGGTCCTTTTAGCTTTCAGTCGCTCTCGGGCGCCCTGTCCGGCCGGTTGGGCGGTTGGGCGGGCACCTTCTTCGCGCTCGGCCTGTTCACAGCGGGCTTTTCCTCGGCAATCACCGCACCGCTCGCGGCGGCAATCACGGCAAAGGGATTGTTCGATACGAGAGAGGATGATCGGTGGCACGAGCGTTCGTCCCGGTACCGCGGCGTATGGCTGCTGATACTGCTAACAGGGGTTGTCTTCGGTCTGATCGGCATACGACCCATTCCCGCAATCATCCTCGCGCAGGCGCTCAACGGAATCCTGCTGCCGTTCGTTGCGATATTTCTCTTCCTCGTTGTAAATGATCGTTCCCTTATGGGAGAGACGGGTATAAATCATGTATTCTCCAACATATGTATGGGATCGGTCGTGGCGGTAACGATCGTGCTGGGCGTCTCAAGAACGGCGAAGGCGGTAACGAGCGCGCTCTCTTTGCCCGTGCTCGATCAAAAAGAGCTTCTTATCGCATCGGCAGTCGTCACGGCGATCCTTGCGCTGCCGATCGTCCGGATGGCCTACAGACGCAGGCGTTGAATTCTATCGATTTTTGCGGTATAACTGCTTTAGCGGCATGATTCGAATACTATGAATGCCCTTGAAATGAAACATTCAGCTCAGTACCTGAGGTGCAGACAATGAACCGGCTCGAAAAGAATATCATGGATTTTTATCCACTGATCATGCAGGGCGAATCAGAAACACTGATTTCGCTGTTCGCCGATGAACCCTTGATCGATACGCCGCTCTATGGGGAAGTCCGGGGGAACGAAGCATTCATGTCTCTCATTCATGAACAAAAAATGTGGCTCACCGCCCGCGAAGCGAGGGTTGAGCATTTTGCTCTCACAAAAACGGATGAACGAATCGTCGCAGAGATTCTTTTGTATTTTCAGCACAGAGGCGAGACGATGGATTTGCCCGTCTCGCTGGTGGCTGATCTGCATGGGGAGGGTGTATCCTCTATCAGGATCTATTACAGCACCTGGCCGCTTACCGGCAAACACATTATCCGGGCGCCGATTATCAAGCCCGTCAAAGGTTTGGAAGAGCCGGAAATCATCAGGGAGTATATGGCCGGTATTGCAAAGCCGGACAAGAAGGCGGTGCTCTCACTCTTTGCCGAAGAGGCTTATGTGCGCGAACCGAGTGGGTCCATATACAAACATTCCGGGATAGATGGACTCAGGAAATTCTACGATATGGCTCTCGACGAAGGCGGCGTTACCCTCAAGCATTGCACGGCGACCTTCGATGGGACTCGTTTTGCCGTGGAGTATATCTGTGACGAGTGGGGAAACGTGAAATTTGAACCGCAGGCGGGAATGGCCGTGTACGAATTGGCCGATCCCGATCATATTCTCGCGGTGAGAATATACGACGATGTGACATCGCCGGGTGAGAACGCCGCGTAATTGCGCCGAAACGCTTCTTCCAAGAATAAGCATGCTGACACTGAGCAATGTATCCAAATCCTTCGATCACATCAGGGCCGTGCGATCGATCGACCTGACGGTTCGGGAAGGCCGGACATCGGTTCTTCTCGGTCCGAGCGGGTGCGGCAAATCGACGATCCTGCGCTTGATAATCGGTTTGATCTCTCCTGATTCAGGTTCGATCACTTTTAATGACGAACAGATTCTACCGCAGGCGGTGCTGCAACTTCGAAGGAACATGGGCTATGTAATCCAGGAGGGTGGGCTCTTCCCTCATATGGCTACGCGTCAAAATATCACCCTAATGGCATCGTATCTCGGCTGGCCAAAATCACGAATCGATGCACGGCTCGATGAACTAATCGAGCTGACCCGCTTCCCGCGTGACGGTCTCGATCGCTATCCCGCGCAGCTCTCGGGCGGGCAGAGGCAGCGCGTGAGCCTGATGCGATCATTGATGCTCGATCCCGGGCTGCTGCTCATGGACGAGCCCCTCGGCGCGCTGGATCCCCTGATACGCAGCGATCTGCAGAAGGAATTGAAGACGATATTCCGGAAATTGCACAAGACGGTGCTCGTTGTTACGCACGATCTCGGCGAAGCGGCATATCTGGGCGACACCATTGTCCTGATGCGTGACGGTCTCGTTATCCAGCAGGGTACTATTTCAGAACTCGTGAATGCACCTGCGGATCCATTTGTGACCAAGTTTATCAATGCGCAGCGCAGCCCACTGGAAAATATGTAGGCAGAGCAGGTATGATTATTAAATCGATTACGCTGTTACTCATTATCGCAGGTCTTGGCTGCTGTCACCCCGATCTCGCCTCAGGCACAGAGCGCGAAGACGTTCGAATAACGGTGGGATCGAAAAAATTCACCGAGAGCGTCATTCTCGGTGAAATCGTAAGCCGGCTTATCCAGAGCACCGGTGCATCAACCCGGCACCGGCGTGAACTGGGCGGCACACGCATTCTCTGGAGCGCCCTTCTCTCCGGCGATATCGATATCTATCCCGATTACACCGGCACAATCCGGCGAGAGATATTGCAGAAGTACGATCTGAAAACAGAACGTGAGATTCGCGAGAAACTCTCTGAATTCGGTATCGAGATGAGCCGGCCGCTCGGATTCAACAACACCTACGCCATCGGCATGAAAGAGCGTCTCGCCGAGGAATACGGCATTACGAATATATCCGATCTCAGGAGTCACCCCGAGCTCAGGTTCGGATTCACCAATGAATTCATCGACCGGGCCGACGGCTGGCAGGGACTGCAGGCCCACTATCAGCTGCCGCAGAGATCGGTTCGCGGGCTCGATCACGATCTCGCCTATCGGGGGATCGGCGGCGGCTCGATTCACGTCGTCGACATGTACTCGACCGATGCCGAGATCGAGTACTACCAGTTGCGGACGCTCGAGGATGATTTGAAATATTTTCCCCGCTATGAGGCGGTGCTGCTCTATCGCACGGATCTGAGAGAACGAGCGCCGCAGGCAATCGAAAACCTGGAGTTGCTTGCCGGCCGAATCTCCGAATCAATGATGATTGCCATGAATGCACGCGCCAAGCTCGATGGAATCAACGAGAAACGGATAGCGGCCGATTTTCTTCGTGAGACGTTCGAGATCAGGGCTGAAATCTCCAAAGATACCTTCTGGCAGCGTCTCTGGAGGCACACGAAAGATCACTTGATCCTCGTGGCCATTTCGCTCTCTGCCGCCATACTGATCGCCATCCCCCTGGGTATTCTGGCGGTCAAAGTCGCGGCCTGCGAAAAGATCATCCTGGGCGCAGTGGGCGTCATACAGACGATCCCGTCCCTCGCACTGCTCGTTTTCATGATCCCTCTGCTCGGTATCGGCGGTCCCCCGGCCGTTCTTGCACTTTTTCTCTACAGCCTTCTGCCCATCGTCCGTAACACCTTCACCGGAATCCGCGATATCCCCGCCTCGATGATCGAGTCGGCATGCGCGCTGGGGCTTTCGCCCGCAGCCCGGCTGCGGCTCGTCGAGCTGCCGCTCGCATCGAGCACCATACTGGCCGGTATCAAGACATCCGCTGTCATCAATATCGGCACGGCCACACTGGGGGCATTGATCGGGGCCGGTGGGTACGGGCAGCCGATTCTCACCGGGATCCGACTGGATAACATCGCAATGATCCTCGAGGGCGCCGTTCCGGCGGCTGTTCTTGCCCTTCTCGTACAGGGCCTTTTTGATCTGACCGAACGGGTAGTTGTTCCGAAAGGATTGCGTCTGTGATATAACAATAGAGTAGTGCCAGACGAAAAGGAGACCAGCACGTGTTGTCCTCATCTGAACATGAACGCTCTACCATGATTATCCCCGATAGCGGGGCCTTTACCGATTCTTTTGCCAAAGACGTAAAAAACGGGTTGAAAGATGCGCCAAAGCATATCCCCTGCATATATTTTTACGACTACACGGGATCCCTGCTGTTCGAGGATATCTGCCGCCTGCCGGAATACTATCTGACCCGCGCCGAAACGGAGATCTTGAGCAACTACTCTGAAGAAATCATCACCTGTCTTCCCGAAGACATCGCACTGGTCGAGCTGGGGAGCGGCAGCTCGATCAAGACATGCGTCATCATCGAGGAATTGCTCAACCAATACGGCAGGGTCTCATACAGCCCAATCGATATCTCCCGGAAAATGCTCAAGGAGAGCTCGATTTCATTGCTGCAGAAATACAAGAATCTGGAAATCGTCTCGGTCGCCGCGGAATATGAGGAGGGGCTGCGGCACCTCAACAGCTACCATGAGCAGGCAAAGCTCATCCTCTGGCTCGGTTCCAGCATCGGCAATTTTGACCAGAAGGAGGCGGTTCGTTTCCTCGAAAATGTCGTAATAACGTTATCGCCGAATGACTACTTCCTTATCGGTTTTGATCTCGTCAAAGAAAGGGCACGGCTGGAAAGAGCTTATAACGATTCCCGGGGTGTAACGGCGCAGTTCAACTTGAACCTCCTGTCGAGAATCAATCGGGAACTGGGAGGCGATTTCGATCTGAATGCTTTCAAGCATCATGCTCCCTATAACGAGGGAAAAAGCAGGATCGAGATGCACCTGATCAGCACCTGTGAGCAGGATGTCGCAATCGCCGATCTGAGTCGCACGTTTCACTTCGATAAAAATGAAAGAATCCACACGGAGAATTCCCACAAATTTACCCCAGGAGCCATTGAGCAGATCGCGGATCGCTCGGGATTGCGGATACTCAAACAGTGGTATGACTCCCGACGGTATTTCAATTTGACATTGTTCAAGCCCGACATAAGGTAATGGCTCTATTGACACGCAGGAGTCATGGCGGCAAAGAAGAACAGCCATACTGAGAAACGCGCTATTTGCGGAATCTGCAGCGCCGGTTGCTGGATAATCGCCACCCGCAACGGATCGGGCAGGATCGTCAAGGTCAGGCCCGACGATGGCTCACCGATGGGAATGATCTGCAAGCTGGGCGAGCACTCTCCGGATATCATCTATTCCGAGGACCGTCTGCTCTACCCGATGAAGAGAAAGGGTGAAAAAGGGACGTATGATTTCGAGCGTATCTCGTGGGATGAGGCCTATGAAGCGATCGTCGGCAGACTGACATCGATAAAGAAGTCTTTCGGCGCCGAGGCGACGGCCATCTATACCGGTGTCGGCAGCTTTGAACTGTCGATGTGCGATGTCTACCAGCCCAAGGGTGTTGCGGTATCCTCGGCCAGCAGCGTGCTGTTTCCTTTCGGATCTCCCAATACGATGGGTGTCGGAGCGCTCTGCTACGTGGCATACGGCATGATTGCGCCGCACCTCACCATGGGGCGCATGTTTATGAACACCTTCAGTGATATCGAGAATGCCGAGCTCATCGTGGTCTGGGGAACCAACCCCGCAACTGATCTTCCTGCCATCGACATGAAACGAATTCTCGAGGCCCGCGGCAGGGGCGCGGATATCGTGGTCATCGACCCGAGAAAAACGGCGACCGTGAAGCTGAGCGGCGGCCGGTGGATCCCGATTCGGCCGGGCACCGACGGCGCGCTCGCGTTGGGACTGATCAATATTTTGATCGAAGAAGAGCTCTACGATGAGGCCTTCGTTGACAACTGGACGATCGGTTTCGAAGACCTCGCTCAATACGTTCAGCATTACCGGCCGGAAGTCGTGGAGCATATCACCGGTATCCCGGCTGAAACGGTGATCACGCTCGCCCGCAGGATAGCGGAAGTCAAGGGAGTATCGCAGCTCATGTACACCGGCCTGGAATTCAGCAACAGCGGCGTGCAGAATATTCGCGCGGCGCTCGTTCTCTGGGCGCTGACCGGGCAGCTCGATGTGCCCGGCGGGCTCTGTTTCTCGATGGACAAGAACCAGTTCCCCATCAATCGTGATGCCCTCATCACCAATCCCGATACGGGACCGAGGCTCGGGCGGGACAAGTTCCCCATTTATATAAAGTACCGCGACGAGGCTCACGCTATCGCGCTCCCCGAATCGGTTCTAAACGGAAATCCATACAAGATCAGGTCCCTCATTATTCTGGGTGGCTCTCTTATCACCTCATGGCCCAATCCGTCCATTTGGAAGAAGACGCTGAACGAGCTCGATTTCCTCGTGACGATAGACCGGCGGCTCACAGCCGATGCCGCCTATGCCGATATCGTGCTGCCCGCGACGACCTACTATGAAACCGAATCCTACATGACGTACGGTTCGACGTTCCGCATCCGTGAGCGGATGATCGAGCCGCTCGGCGAGGCGAGAAGTGATTTCTTTATCATGGCCGAGCTGGCAGAGAGGCTCGGATACGGTCATCTCTACCCGCAGACCGAGGAGGAATTGCTGCGGCACGTATTGAAAGGATCGGGCTTCACACTCGAGGATGTGAGAAAAGCGGATGGCACGGTGTCGATTGAGACGGAAATGATGCAATACAAGAAGTGGGAAAAGGGATTGCTGCGTCCCGACGGCCTTCCAGGATTCGATACGCCGTCGGGGAAGTTCGAGATCGCATCTACCGTTCTCGAGGAGTACGGCTACGAGCCGCTTCCCAAATACACGGAGCCGGCGGAAGGGCCGTTATCCCGTCCTGAATTGCTCAAAGACTATCCGCTCGTCTTTAATTCAGGGGCCCGCGTGAGAACCAGTTTCCATACGCAGCATCACGGCATAAAGCGTCTGAGCAAGGAGCGGCCCGAGCCGACCGTCACGATCAATACCGAAGACGCGGAGACGAGAGGGATACAAAACGGGGACAGGGTGAAGATCACAAGCCCGCGGGGTTCGGTCGTCATGAGGGCCATCGTCACCGATGACATCGTCAAGGGAGCCATCGACGCAAATCATGCCGGCGGCGGTCCGCTGGGGCCGAAGGCCTGGCGGGAATGCAATATCAATGAGCTGACCGACCTCGACAATTACGACCCCATATCCGGCTTTCCCGTTTACAAGGCGCTTATGTGTGATGTCGCCAAGGTGAATGACGGCGATGGACCGCTTATCATCGATTCCGGTGAAATGAAAAGCGGGGAAATCCCTGCTGAACAAGAGGTGCGTAGCGCAGAATCGATCTACCTGGATCACAACGCCACGACTCCCATCGCTCCCGAGGTCAAGCAGCAGATGCAGGAAGTGACGGATATCTACGGCAATGCGTCGAGCATCCACCGTGAAGGGAAAAAGGCGAGAAGAATAATCGATAAGGCGCGTCGCACGGTGGCCCAGCAGATCAATTGTACCGCGAGGAGGATCGTGTTCACCGGCTGCGGCTCTGAGGCGAACAACCTGGCGATCAAGGGAGTCGCGTTTGCCAACCGGGGAAAGAAGAATCACATCATTACCTCCACCGTGGAGCACCCTTCGGTTCTCAATACCTGCCGATGGCTGGATACATATGAATTCAAGATTACGTATCTCGACGTGGATGAGACGGGCCGTGTCGATCCCGGCGATCTGAAAAGAGCCATTACCGATCGCACCTGTCTCGTGACGATCATGTTCGCCAATAATGAAACCGGGACGATTCAACCGATAGCGGAGCTCGCCGACATAGCAAGGGGGCGGGATATCCTTTTTCATACCGATGCCGTTCAGGCCGTGGGGAAGATACCGGTGGACGTTGAAGAGCTTGGAGTCGATCTGCTGACCATTTCGGCGCACAAGCTTCATGGCCCGAAGGGTGTCGGAGCGCTGTATGTAAGAAAAGGGGTGCGTTTGGAAAACCTGATTCATGGAGGGGATCAGGAGGGAGGTATCCGCTCGGGGACGGAGAATGTCCTGGAGATCGCAGGCTTAGGGAAAGCGATGGAACGCGTGCCCGCAAGCCTCGAGCACATGAACCGTGTGAAAAAACTCCGTGATCGTCTGGAAAAGGGGATCAAAAAGATCGTCAAGGATTACCGGCTCAACGGTCATAGAAAGCACCGGCTGCCCAACACCCTCAATGTGACGCTGCCCGGTTTCAGGGGGGAATCGATCGTTCTGGAAATGGACAAGCGAGGTGTCTGCTTCTCTTCGGGGTCGGCCTGCCACTCCGGTTCTCCCGAACCCTCCCACGCTCTGCTCGCCATGGGGCTCACCGAGGATCAGGCCCACTGCGCGCTGCGGTTCTCTCTGGGGTATGAGAACAGCGAGGAAGACATCGAGCGGACCTTGCGTTTTCTCGGCGAAATCATCGAGCACTCGAAGAACATCGTGCGGTTTGTATCCTGCAAGTAACTATTAATCATTTAACAAGTTAGACTTGGAAAATATGCCAATTGACAGTGATATGGTGTGTTGACAATAGGCACACATTGTGCTATATTTGTCATATGAAATATTTTTCGTGGGACAATGAGAAGAACGAGCAGTTCAAGCAAGAGAGAGGAGTGTCCTTCGAACAGATTGTGTATCAGATAGAGGCAGGAGAAATTCTGGATATCATCGAGAATCCAAAACGGGAAAAATACGCGGATCAATTTATATTTGTAATCGAACTGGAGGGTTATGCATACCTTGTCCCATATGTCGAAGATGAATATGAAGTTTTTCTCAAAACGATCATACCGAATAGAAAGGCTACAAAGAAGTATCTGAAAGGGTGATTAGCGATGGAAAAGAAGGAAACGTACGAGAAGGAAATTCTGGAATCGTACGGTAAAGATGAATGGGAATCCGTCGAGGACCTAAAACAAAGGAAGAGGCGCTATGCGCAGTATGCGAGAAAAACCTTTCTCAAGAACAAAAGGATAAATGTTCGAATATCAGATAAGGATCTGGACGGGCTGAAGATCAAGGCGCGTGAGGAAGGGATTCCGTACCAGACACTAATATCGAGTATTCTTCACAAGTATATTTTGGGCAGGCTTGTTGAGAGAAAATCATAACAGCGTTCTCATTTTATTTCTGAATCAGGAAATATTCCACATATAACATCGATAATCAGGGGAAAATATCGCAACAAATCTCACCGCAGTGACGACCGTTGCAGGGCCCGGTTGCTGAAAGCGTTTTAGTGAACGCACATTGCAATTATTCTATCGCGCCGGGCCTGAAATGGTACGAAACTTCCTATAGAACATCGCAGGGGCATTCTAATCTTTTATCGCAGCCAGGGTCGGTTCTTTAGTTTTTAACAATTCACGATTATCTCTAACGACGCCGGTCCATCAACCGGTCAGGGTACAAGTGTGCGCGGACTTGCCGAGGGATAACTACATGCTGATCATCTGTCGAATTAGATATTTCTTCGCTTTAAGGAATTTCACAGAAAACTCGAAAGGAGAAGATCCATGAAATCAGTGGTAATAGCTCTGTTGTTTGTGGCTGTTCTGGTCGGTTCCTCGAGTGCTCACGAGGGAATGATAGCGTTGTTCTCCGATATGACACTGACGGACAATGACGCTGATCTGCCGATCGGCGAGAATTATAATATCGAGATTTTTTACATACAGGGTAACGGGTCGGAACTCGGCCTCGCCTGTGAATTCAGACTGGTCCTGTCGACACCCGATGCCCAATTCCTGACACCTGTCTGGTCTGACGACATTGTCATGACGATGGGGGATGTCTGCAGTGGCATCAGCCTCGCCGCCTCGGATTGCATGGGTGGCTGGCATGGCATCGAATATTGTAATATCGTCCATATCGGAACCGTACCGGTGAGAAACCACTCCGATCTCGATACCTTCACGGTGAGCCTCGTCGGCCACCCCGGCATCGATCCTCCCGCTGTTCAGATAACCGAATGCAGTGCCGGAAATCCCGCCCACGTTGTTCAGGGCGGGACCTTTACATTCAACGGCGTTGATGCAGAGCCGATCGCGCCGTGGCTGCTCGATGCGTACGCCGAATTCCCCCTCGAGGTGCGTGTGGTAT
>CBDUQN010000053.1:0-21870 GCA_965369375.1 uncultured bacterium
TCTTGCGGCTTGCCGCTCCCCTTTTCCTCTGGCTTGCCGCTCCCCTTTTCCTCTGACCATAAAGAAAACCTCCTGTTATCGAATCGATCACGAGAAATGCGTTAGCAAGTATCCTACCATACTGGTCGCTATAACGATAGCCAATCTTTCGATATTGAAACAGTTAACCTCAATCCGTCAAAAAGCGAAGGTGTTAACCGCCTCCTGACCGTTTTGCATCAGCGATTGCATGGGACATAGTGATATTTATTACTACCGCAAACGGCGAGGTGACGAAATGATCTTCCGTGACCCGGGAAACCTTATTGGATACCGATCCTAAAGTCATAAAACTCCCGAATCATGACGGATTGAGGCTAATTCTTCCTCTCTGCATACACGACGAGCGTGCTGCAGATGCGGTTGAGAAGGGGAATCCGTTCGATGATACCTTCAAATAACCTGGCGAAGGGAAAGAGCGCATCGGGTATATTCTTCCAGACGAGAAGAACGCGCTTTATGGAGCGCACGGTGAATCCTCCATTTTCAAGCAGGGCGGCGAGCTCTCCGTAGGGAAGGGGCTTGTGGTACCGGTAGGGATGATATTCGTCGCGCGTAATCTCTCCCGCCGGATAGCACATCGGCGGGAACAATCTCTTTAGAGACGGAAAACGCACGAGAATCCGCTTGCCCCATTCCACGAGCGATGTGTAATTCGGCGTCGAGAGAACCAGCGAACCTCCCGCAGCGAGAACGCGAGCGATTTCGCGGACCGCTCGCTCACGGTCGGGAGCGTATACGTGTTCGAACGTCTCGACCGCCGTCACCGCGGAGAACACGCCATCGAGAAACGGCAGGGCGCCGACATCGGCGCCGGCGAGGTTGCACGCGCACCGGTTGGCACCGAGAACCTCGGTGGCCGCGGGAAAGTCATTCTGCACGATATCTACCCCGAACGCCCCGTATCCCGACCGATCGAGCAGAAACAGGTTGTACCCCCACCCGCAACCGACATCGAGCGCCCGCTCACCCCTTCCGGAGCCGAGCAGGCCGGTGACGGCAGCGAACCGCCTGCGGCTGAGATGCCTCCGGGCACGTGATCCGAGATGCCAGTTGCGAAGCAGATCCGGCAATGCGTCAGCCGGTATCGAATCGGGAATGACGGGCTCGGGAACGTTCAATCTTCTCCCTCCACGCGCGACTGCTCCCGGGTGAGCCGATAGAGGACATAGTGAACCGGATCCGGATGCCTGATACCGAGGTTGGGAATGATACCATGCATGACGGGCGCGAATTTCACATCCCGGATTACCGCTCCGTCGAAGCGGGCCGGAATACTGCTCCTGTCGACGAGGAAGTCCGCGCGGAAGTTGAGATAGAATCCCCGTTCGACGATCTCTTCGTATTCGATGCGCCTGCGCATCCGGTTGATCTCAGGGGTTACGAGTCCCCCGAGATCGAGCACGCGTCTGCCGGAAACGTAGCCGATCGCCCCGATATCCGGTGTCGCCACCACCGCCTGCGCATCGCTGTTACTCCTGAGCCATTCACCCATCCCCACGAGCACCTCCTGCATGCCGTCTGAGAAGGCACGGGTCGGTGGAACGACGACGATATAATAAAAAATCGTATTTTGTACGAAAATAATTGCGGCACATACGACAACAAGAATCACTCTTCTCATCGAGCTTCCGAACAGGCGGAAACCGATTCGAGAGAGGGCGGTCATGCCGAGAGCTATCACGGCCGGTGACACGGGAAGAAGGTACCGGGAGAGAACCTGGAAGTCGAAAATAACGTAGGCGAGCGGCAGGGTAAAAATCCAGAGCATAGTGAGCGTCAATCCCATGGTAATCGATGCATGTTCGTATCCCGCTTCTCGATCCGCTTCGGGCTTTTCCGCCCGGTCTTTTCTCGCCTCGTCATCCGTCGATGCACCGCATTCCCGGCCGGCGTCACGCGGCCCGGGCGGCTCGAAGAGGGCAAATATGCGCCGCTCCTTTGCCGCCGATACGACCAGTCCCACGATAACGAACAGCCACGGCAAGCCGATCGTGGCGCCCATGATCTTGATCGGTATGAAAGCCCTGCGCAACAGCCCGGCCGAGAAGATTAGCTTGCCCTGTTTCGCCCCCGCCGTGAGGGGGAGAAAACTTCCCGTATGCCGGTGAACGATGTAGAGCCACAGGGCAAAGAGGGGCAGGAAGACGAGAAGCCAGACGGTGCGCGTACATGTCCTCGATCCCCCGGCAAACGTGAAAGCGATGACCGCGAGAGGAACGAGTAACATAGCTTCGGGCCTCGCGAGAACGGCGAAAAACAAGAGAACCCCGAAGAGGATCGAACGCACCACCGATTTGCACGATGAAAAGGACACGATGAGCACGGCGGTGACCATGAAGACGGCAAAGGAAGTCTCCATCCCGACGGCGCTCCAGCGCAGCAACCAGGCCTCCCCCGCCATCATGAGCGCAGCGAGGCCTGCGGTGAGACGGCTCCCCTCGAGCATGAGGACGAAGCGGTACACGAGCGCTATCGAAGCCATGGCGAAAAACCACGAGAGAACGCGGCACCATACGAGCAGATCGCCGCCGAATCGGTGAGCGAGTGAAAGGACGAACACAAAGAGGGGACTCGTCGCCCCGTACGTAGGATCGCCGCGGTTGAAAGAGAGCTCACCCGCCTCTGATAAGTTTCGGGCGTATTGCAGGTGTATATACGTATCGTCGACGAGGGTGTTTTTGAGCGGCCACACCATGACGACGAACGCAAGCGCACAGACGGCGAAAATCACAGGATCGATCTTTTTCATCTCCGCTGCTCTACCTCTTCCGAGAACCTCATGTATTTTCCTTTTCGAAACCGCCGAAGCGAATCTCACTCATTTTCCTTCAATTATCTCCTCGAGAACCTCGCCGAGGCGCGCAGCGAGCGCCTTCCGCGTATATTGTCCGAGGGGCCCGAGATCGTACGCTTGCTCCAGCCTGCCTTCACGATGCAGCGTTACCATTTTCCCGATCTTATCCGCGATATCCGGAGGATCGGAAATCCGGGCCACCTCTCCACGCCGGTGGCGGGTAACGAGCTCCGCCGCCTCCCCTTCGGGCACAACGGCAAGCACGGGTCGCCTCGCTCCGAAGTACTCGTAGAGCTTGCCCGGAACGAGTCCGCGATAACGCGCATCGTCATGCTTGACGAGCAGTAACGCGTGGCTTGCCATCTCGCGGGCCACGCACTCGCTGTGGGGTACATTGTCCTCGAATGCAACGGTATCCTCAAGGCCAAAGCGCGCCACCCACTCTTCGTTCTCCGATTCTCGACTCCCGAGAAATACGACGCGTACCGCACTTTCGGGGGAACGATCGAGGAAGAGCCGCAATCCTTCGAGCACCGGTCGCGAACTCCTCCCGAGCGTCAGCATACCGCAGTGCAGCAAGGTAAACGGACCTTCCCGGGGAGCGGTCGGCTCGTGAGCGCTGAAATCATCCTCATCGTAACCGTTCGGTATCCGCTCTATTCGCGCGCCGGGATGCGCTTCACGCATTATGCGCTCATGCCATGACGTCGTTACGAGAACCCTGTCGGCGCGCGCCACCCGCCGCTCCATACGTTCGTGCTGCACGCGATGGAGTGGAGACGGCGGTGTGCGGAGGCGGAGCCCGATCCAGGGATCTCGGAAATCTGCGACCCAGGGGCACGAGAACGCGCGCGCCACCCGCTCCGCCGCGAGATGCGTGCTGTCGGGCGGACTCGTGGAATAAACGACATCGAAACCCCCCGTGCCGGCGAGCCGTGATGCGGCCCGTACGGCGAACGGAATCCACCCGATGTATGTATCGGGGAGAAAGAAGAGCTCTCCGAATCGGCGCAACCGCTCGAAGCCCCCGGAAGATCTCCTCGATGTCGTGCGGCGGCCGCCTCCTCGAAGCCGGTTCAGCACGCGGGGCGCGGAAAGAGAACCGGTTCTCACGACTTTAACCGTCGAAGGGACGGAATCGAGCAGACCGGGATCCGTTATCCAGAACTCCCCCTCCCTCGGCGTGACAACGGTCACGTTCCAGGATTGCCCGGGCAGATACTTGACGAAACTCAATGGGCGGTAGACCCCCCCCCCCGCCGACGGCGGGAAGAAGTTGATAAACATGAGGATTCTCTTGGCCACCTTTACTCCTCCATGAAGAGCATCCAGCGAACGGCGCGCCTACCCGCCGGAACGGGTATGAGGTCTATGATCTGCATCTTCTCGGAAGCGTCGAAGATATCGAGCCGTTCGAGGAATAATTTGCCGAATATGGGAGAGAGGACGACACAGACAAGGGAAGCCCAGATCCCCAGTTTTGCGGTGAATACGATACCTGCCGGAACAACGATGAGATACATTACGATCACCCTGCCGAGCCTCGACACCGGACCGGCGAAAAATCCCTCCCGCTTCGATATCACAACCGCCGCAAACATCTGTGTCACCGCCGCGATCAGGTGGGCGAGGGCTATGGCCGTGATTCCGATAACGGGCACGAAGAGAAAGAAGGTGCCGAAATAGACAACCATCCATAAAAAATCACAGACGATGGCCCACCGTATATAGTGGAGTGACCGCATCGTGGTGAGGAGCGGAGCGGCGATAGCCGCGAAGGGAATCGCGACAAGCAACAGCAGAAGCAGCTGATACGAATCGCGGTAAACCGGACCGGACAGCACGGCGATGATGTCCCGGCCTGCGATTGCGATGATGCCTGAAACAAAACAGGAAGCGACAAAGGTTCCCTTCGTAAAGAGCCTGATCTTGCCGACAAGCTCATCGATTCTCCCGTCTTCGTAGATCCGCGTGATCTCTGGTTGCGCTGCGATGAGCGGAATGGCGAGAAATTTCTTGAGCAATCCATTTATTCTCGAAGCGACATGAAAAATCGAGATCGCCGCCACCGGCAAAACCGAAGCCATGACGAAGCGATCGACATCGGTGAAAGCGAGGGCAACGAAACCGAGCAGTATCGAACCGATCCAGTACGGGAGGATGCGGGGCAGAATGATCCCCTCGTCCTTGGACACCTGTATGGTGGGTATCAATCGCCTCACGAACAGGAAGAAAACGGGTAATCCCGAGATAAAGACAATCGCGTTGAGAACGCAGATCGCCTTGAACAAAAGCGCGACGTCGAGCGCGTTCCGCTGGATTGCTATGAACACGGTGAGCGCGGCGAGGTAGGTGAGCTCGAGGATCATCTGGATGCGCATTTCCCGCAGGCCGTTGAAACCGCCATAGAGGAGCATCTTGAGAGCCAGGGTAACCGAGGCAATTGCCATCCAAAAGATCACATCGCCGGACGGGTGCAGATTTCGCAGGCTCGAAGGCATCCAACCGGTCCAGCTTCGCGATAGGGAAAAAATCAGAACAGCGAGGACGATGACGACGATCGTGGAGGCGAGAAACATGAATGTTGCCTTCCCCCGCTCTCCCCTGCTTTCATAAGAAGGAATATAGCGTATCAGCACCTGGGGCAGGCCTGCCAAAATGATCGTTGCAAGAAGGAGTGAAAATCCTCTCAGCACAACGAAGAAACCGAAGAGATTCGTGTCGAGAAACCTGCTCAGGATAGCGAGCTGCACGAGCGTGAAGAGAGCGCCGCCGGCGCCGCTCAGCGCGAGAAAGACGGTGTTCTCCGCTATCTTGGATCGCTTGCGCGCTACCCCCGCTTCAGCCATCGCCACCACCTCTTTCGAACAGCAACCACGGGATACCGGTATTCGCGTCCGCCGAGAGACTGCTTGAAAAACATAATTCCCTCATTGCCGCCGCTGCTTCCCAGATTGAAAATCATCATCCCCCTGCTGCATGCCTCCTCGACGGCCTTCACGACGAGCATGACATCGATGCCGTACTCTCTCGACCGTGCGGACATGCCAGCCTGCCACGCCTGGGCCATTTGTCCGAAGTAGAAATTGACATGTCCCCCGAGAAGCTCTCCCTCGACAAAACCGCCCCATATGACGACCCCCTCTTCCGAACGTCTGAAGAGCTCCCTGAAGAGCGAGAACGGATACGGGTGGACGCCTCCCCAGGCGGCTGATTCCTCTTCGTAGAGCGCGTAGAAAGATTCCAGCTCCTCTTCCCCCTCGAGTGGCCGCACGGTGACGCCTTCACCTTCCCCTTTCCGGCAGATCTGTCTTCGCTTGCTCGTCATATTGTTATCCCAGTAGCGTTCGAACCCCCCTTCGAGATCGATGGTCCTGCTCTCCGCTACCTGGACCCGTACCGAAGATGATAGATACTCGGCGCTGCCCGTATCGAAGGCTGGGAGCTCGTCTGCGGAACCGGCCAGAAAGAGGTGCGCCTCCGCTTCGACGACGCCGCGACGCCGCGCCAGCTCGAAGAACTCCTGAATGAGAGTCCTGGAAACGGCTCCGTCATCGGCGACCGGATCTCCGTAGGTGCCGAAGGGGAGCGCCCAGAGGGACGTGAATGGGCCCCGGCGGCTTTCGACGAGCGGCATGAATCCGCGGAGCTCTCCTCCCTCCCGCGCAGTCAGCCACTGCGGTTCGAATCCCGGATAGGCCTCCGCGAGCGCCTCCATCCATGCGGGAGTATGAAAAAAAGTGGCGCGCCGATGCGAGGCGGCGAACCGCCAGATTTCCGTGCGTTCTATTTCCTTTTCCAGCTGTACCTTCACCCGTTATTCACTCTCTTAGAGATTGGTTCGTCAATCGGACCTGTCAAAACTCGGAATAAAGCGCGACAGGACCTTGAAGATATTCCCCCTCTCTCCCACTCTGGCGGATGCGATGATCTCTCCCACCCCGCGCTCGATATCAGGGTCAACGGGAGTAGACGGCTTGGCCAGGAGTATCTTTTCCTCTTCGAGCGCAACGAGCTGCTCGTCGCTGCATATGAGCTCCTCGTGGAGCTTCTCACCATCTCGGAGTCCCGTCAGAACGATCTCGATCTCGGTGTCCGGTTCCCGGCCGGCTAGCACCACAACATCACGCGCGATCTCGAGTATGTTGATCGGCTCTCCCATCTCGAGAATGAACGTCTCCCCGCCCTTTCCGATGATCGAGGCGTGAATGACGAGCAGGGACGCCTCCCTGACTGTCATGAAGTATCGTGTCGCCTGCGGGTCGCTCACCGTAACCGGTCCACCGCCGCGCACCTGTTTCACGAAATGCGGGATGACACTACCCGTGCTCCCGATCACATTCCCGAAGCGAACCGTTATGAACCGGCATGAACTCTTGTTCCGGCGGCTGCGGAGGTAGAGCTCGACCAACCGCTTCGTCGCCCCCATGACGCCGCTTGGATTGGCCGCCTTGTCCGTTGAGATGAACACGAAACGCTCCGTCCCCGCATCCTCGGCCGCGTGTACGATGTTGACGCTGGCTCCGATATTGTTCAGCACCGCTTCCTCGGGGTCCCGTTCCATGTAATGCACATGCTTGTGGGCTGCGGTATGGTAAATAACATCGGGGGCGATCGAATGAACGAGCCGGCGCGTGATATCGGGATCGCGGAGATCATTGATCACCGTCTTGACTTCGCAGGACGGCTCCCGAGCCCCAAGATCCTCCTCGATATCGAAGATCCTGTTCTCGCCCCTTCCGAGGAGTATCAGCTCTCCCGGCGCTACGCCCGAAAGCTGCCTGCAGAGCTCGCTTCCGATCGAACCGCCGGCGCCGGTTATGAGAATACGCTTTCCGGCGAGCACCTTTTTCGCCGACTCGAGATCGAAATCAACGGTCTCACGCCCGAGGAGATCCTCGACCCGAACCTCCCTGATCTGCTCGATATGGACATCACCCTTTATTATCTCCATTACACCGGGGACGATCTTGAACGGAAGACCCGTATGGCTGCACCGCTTTACCATGTCCCGGACAAACCGCCCCGGAGCGGTCGGTATTGCGATGATTATCTCGTCTACCCTGTGCCGTGCCGCAACCTCTTCGAGTTCCCCGGTTCCGCCGAGCACGGGGATAGAATCGATCGTGTTTCCCGCGAGTTTATCGTCGTCGTCGAGAAAACCGACCACGCTGAGACCGAGCTCCCCGTGGCGGGCGATCTCGGACACAACCATCCGGCCGGCCTCACCGGCGCCGACAATGAGAATCCGTTTGCCGATTTCGGACATCACTTGATCAGTGCAATCTTTTTCATTTCGGAGTATGTCCCGTCGCTCACCCGCACGATGTAAACTCCCGAGCGCGCCTTGAATCCGTTCAAAGTGAGAAGATCCCAAGCCTCTTCCCCTTCGCGGACGCCCGATTTCTCGTGAACGAGCTCTCCCTCGACGGTGTATACCCATACGGATACCGGCTGTGAGATCCTCCCGATCCTGAGCGCATTGTCCCCCCGGGACACGTGGATCGGATTGGGATAGAGAATCATCTGCGTGAGAGGTATCGGCTCAGGCGTGGGCGGTGTGAGATTGAGTCGCGCGAGACCGTCCTCCGTTCCGATCCAGAGAACGTTTTCCTCTGCATCGTAGACGAGCGTGGCGCAATTCGTCGAGGGAAGGGGCGGCACCCTCGTTATCGACTCGACATTGTCTTCCGGATCGATGCGGCTGAGGCCCTTGTTGGTGGCGACCCACATATTGCCGTCACCGTCGTACTCGAGATCATAGACGATCGATCCGGCAAGTTTGCCGTAATTCTTATTCGTAGTAAACGTATCGATTATTCCCGCCCTGTTGCGGATAATGCCGCCGGATGTGCCTACCCAAACGCTCTCGTTATCGATAGCGATCGACCACACCTGGTCACTGACGAGATCGTCCGGACCGATGACCGTCTCCCAGTCATCTCCTGCGAGGTTGCTCAGCGTCGACCACTGGAATCCACCGGTGCGCCACAATTGGACGCCGTATCCCCGGAGGGCGAGGTATGCCCTGCCGCCGCTCGCAAAAGCGCAATCGAAAACGCTGCCGCTCGCCATGTCGGTTACGATACTCGGATTCACGGTGAGAAAATCGGTTCCGTCTGCGCTGGCAATATTGATTCCCCATATCTCGTTTTCCTTCTGATCGTCATCGGAACAGAACCACCTGTTGCCGGCCGGGTCCTCCTTCGCCTTGACAAAGCGGTTCGATTCAATCGTGCCCTCGCCGAGAGAGAAATGCTCCCATTCGTCATCATCTCTGTTGAAGATATCGTTCACCTCGACCCGATCGAGATCGAAAGCGAGGACGTTGGACCACAGATACCCCTGTGAGTCGAATAGCATGGCGAGGTGGTTGAAATAAAACGAAAGCCCCCTGTCCTGCGGATCGTCGGAGCGTAGATCCTTATAGACGATCCACCTCCCGCTTCGTGTGAGGAGACTGATCCCGTAGTAGCGCGTGCTCAGCCAGAGCCCCTGCGAACCTATGTCCAGTTCGATGACGCGACTGTGTGATATCAATTCGGGCATCCAGTTTCGCCAGACACCGTCGATATACCCGGTTACATAGGTGCCCCGGTTCATACCCCTGGCAACCCCGCAGCCGATCCATGGCGTTCCCCTCGCATCGACAGAGACGGCCCTGAGTATGTCAAAATTCTGGGGAATGTTGAAATCATCATCGAACAGCTCTTTCATGTTCCCCGTGATGTCCGTCCAATCAGTGCCGCTCCACGTGAAGGCATTCGCGATGGTGACGCAGGCGAGCACACCCCCTCCCGAAGAGACGGAGAGCGGCACATCCCCGAGCGCGCCGACGCCAGACCAGGCGCCGCCGTCGAACCGCTGGACGCCGCCGTCCCCCGCACAGTGAACGAAACCGTCGTGAATGCACAAGGACGTAATCCTTCCGAGCGGAAACGATGTGAAGCCGAAGTTGCGACGGTTGTAAAGCGCCACCCCTTCCGCGTACCCTACCCAGAGGAGGGTGTCTTCAACGACGAGAAGATCGTAGACCTGCTTCCCGGCAAGACTGTCGGTGAGATTCACCTCGTCGGTCGGCTGACCGCTGAAGAACTTGGCAACGCCGTTCGAAGAGCCGTAGTATACATCATCGCCCACCGAGACGAGGCTCGATATGTTGTCACTGACCAGGCCCTCTATCGTCGCCCCGTAATGCCTCACAACGGGCTCGCCGTCGATGTTATCTATCCGGTTGATGCCTGTCGAGGCGAATCCGACCCAGACGCTTCCACGGTCGTCAATGGTCATTGAAGTGACGTCGTTACTCCAGAACTCCAGGCCGTCGGCAAAGTGTGTAAAGCTGGAATCTCGAAGATCGAACAGGAGCAAACCGCCCTTCGTACAGCACCAGAGGCTGTCACCGTCAGGCGCAAAACGGTTTATGAAATCGGCACTGAGAAAGACTTCCCACTGATCGTCAGCGCCTTTCGCCGCATGCGGCAATAACAGAACAACACAGAGCAGCACGGGCCAAAGCTTTCTCACGGATTTCTCCTCTCATTGTGAAACCAGGCAGGATATACTCCTCGCAGCATCAATGTTATCGAGCGTGCGAGAATAATGATCTCCCTCGTTGGAGAGCAACTCTGCATCTGAAGTATTTCGTCCTCCGTGGCGTTCGTCCAATCATCGTAATGGGCGATTCTCCAGTTCCCCGTTATACCGGGCCTGAAGCGATAGATGTCGCGTACCGTTTGCTCCATGGTCCAAGCCGTATGCGCCGGCGGAGGGCCGACGAGACTCAGCCGTCCGGTCAGCAGATAGAACCAGAGCTCGATCTTGACGAGATCCGACGATTCGCGGCCGGATGCGGCAACCGCGCGCGGCCATCGAATCGGCGCGCCGGCGGCAGCGAGACGAGTCTCCCTGTAGAATGTAATAATTCCGGTGATCTTGCCAAAGATGAAATATATCAAAGAGAATAGTGAAACGAAGGGGATCAGAATCAGTGCCGCACCGACGTCCACGATCCGCTTGAATCCACACCACACAAGAAAGAAGAATCCCCTATCGATCGTAAATGTATGATAGCCGGCAAGCTCCTCCACCCTCACGCCTGTCCCGAGAAACCGGGCGAGGGGCGAAATCACGCGCACCTGAATCATCTTGCCTCTCGATCGAACCATAAACGGTATCAGGGATTCTTCCTCGTGGAAGGAGGGAAACACGATCACCTCCTGAATTCTGAAACGCTCGACAACCTCAGGAAGTTCCCCGACTTTTCCGAGTGAATCATCGCCATCTCCGATGTAACCGACTATGTCGATGCCGAGCTCGGGAAAATCGGTGAGACTTTTTTCGATCCGGGAAACCTCCTCCTCGCTACCGAGAATCAGGACCCGTTTCAGGTCGAAGCTCGCCTTGACGAGCTCGCGGTGAATGCTGCGTATGATCTGGCGGAAACCCGTTGCCAGCAGAATCGAGAAAATGGTATGGCCGAGGAGCACCGCACGCGAGTATATCCTGATCCGCGATATATAGGTGGCCGCGAGCAGTATCGCGAGCACCAGAAACGCGGCTCGCGCGATTCGAAGCAATTCCTCTATCCAGACAGTCTCCCGCCGTATCCTGTAGAGACCGCTGAAGAGAAAGGTCACAAAATAGATCAAATTGTAAAAATAGACAAAATACCGGTACCAATCGAGCGGGTACAACTGTTTGGTGAAGAAGGGATGGAACCAGTCTCTCAGAAAGTACGCGGCAAAAAAGGCGAGGTTGATCGCAACGAGATCAGAGAGAACAAAGAGTATAGACTTCAGCGCCGCCCGGTGCCTTCGCAGGAAGTAGAATATCCTGTTCCATTTCTCGTAATACCTGAGCAGGCTCAGCATATGTATGACGAAAGGCTTTCGCAGAATCGAACGCGCGCTGGAGCGTTCGTACGCGTGTATCATCACCGAAGAAGGCACGTAATGCACCGACCAGCCCCTGTGTTTCATTCTGTAGCACCAGTCCGTGTCTTCCAGATAGAGAAAGAACCGCTCGTCCATTTTCCCGACTTGCTCGAGCGCCTCGCGCCGCACGAGCATGCATGCCCCGATGATCCAATCGACTTCGCGAGGCGTTTCATGGTCATAATCGAGCATGAGATGATCTCTCAATGTCTTTGCATTGGGAAAAAGCTTGCCGAGAAACGTTCTGCGCAGCAGCAGCACCTTGATGGAGTAAAACGTCCTGCATGAGTGCTGAAGACGGCCGTCGGGGTAGAGCAGCTTCGCTCCCATGATGCCCGCCCGGGGATGATCCCGCATGAATTCGAGCAATGCATCCACCGATCCCCTCTGGAGAATGATGTCGGGATTGAGCACCAGTATCGCGCCGCCCGTTGCGAGCGACATGCCCTGATTCACTCCGCGCGAATATCCCCTGTTATCGGAATTCGTAACGAGGCGCACGTGCGGGAAACGCCGCCGAACCGTCTCCGGAGTGCCGTCGGCGCTCGCGTTATCGATGACAATCGTTTCGTATTCGCAAGAGGGGGGGTGTGCATCTATCGATTCGAGGCAGTTCTCAATCTGGGAAGAGCTGTTATGAGTGACAATGACAAGCGAAAGATCCATGTTTTTATATCGTTTTTATATCGGTACGCATCATTTCCAGCGACGCGGATTCGAGAAGCGGAGCCGCCAAACGAGGAACGCGGCTTCCCAGATTATCTTACGGGACATTTTGGAAATGCCGACCCTTCTATCGACGAAGAGGATCGGCATCTCTACGATGCGAAAACCTTTCTTCCAGCAAATGAAATTCACCTCTATCTGAAACGAGTAGCCGTCGCTCTTGATATTATCGAGCGGCAGTTGCTCGAGCACCTCTCTGCGGAAACACTTGAAACCTCCGGTCGAATCCTTCAGCGGAAGGCCCGTCACGATTTTCGTATAGATATTCGCGCCGCAACTGAGAATCAACCTGCTCAGAGGCCAGTTAACAACGGTGATTCCATGGAGGTATCGGGAACCGAGGACGAGATCGTTGTCCTTAATCTTCTCCAGAAAATCGGGAATCGAATTCGGATCATGCGAGAAATCGGCGTCCATCTCGAATACATACTTTGCGTCGGTATTCGCGAGGGCCCACTTGAAACCCGCGATGTACGCAGAGCCGAGTCCGAGTTTCTCCGAACGGTGGAGTACATGAACGCGTTCATCCTCCTTTACGAGAGCATCAACCAAATCTCCGGTTCCGTCGGGCGAATTATCGTCGACAACGAGAATATGCACGCCGTCTGCGACTGCGACGACGGCTTTCACCACTTCTCGGATATTCTCTCGTTCGTTATACGTTGGTACTATAACCAATGCTTCCAACGGTGTTACTCCCTCCTTTCGAAAAGGCGTTCATGGAGAACAGGAACCAGAATCGCCAACGCGAATGTCACGATCGATACGATTAGAGAAAAAGAGAGAATACCGGATGAAAACCTGAAAACGATATTCTTGTCCCCCGGTGACAGAGAAATCGCCCGCAGGCAGTAATTAGCAGTAAGTATTTCTCTCTCCTGACCGTCGACTTCCGCTTTCCAGTCCGGATATGC
The DNA here is from genome assembly GCA_965369375.1 of uncultured bacterium. Taxonomy (GTDB): domain Bacteria; phylum Krumholzibacteriota; class Krumholzibacteriia; order Krumholzibacteriales; family Krumholzibacteriaceae; genus CBDUQN01. The sequence goes on from CBDUQN010000053.1 coordinate 13,413, forward strand.
TATTTCACCGAGAACCATCATGCACGGCTTTTCGATGTGCGCTTCCATCGTTATCGAGTTTATATTGTACGATGCGATCCGAACGCTGCTCCCCTCGATGGAAACCGGCCGCGCATCCGGCTCCTTCTCGAGAAGCACTTCACGTGATGGATCGAATTCTTTCATTGTGAGAGATCTGAGCGCTTCTTCACGGGAAACGACCTTTACGGCATCGACCAGAAAGGCCCGTGGAAGCGCCTGCGGGTTTTCATAAACGAAGTTATTTCCCTTCTTCCAGACGGGAAGGAATCCCGAACTCTCGAGAATACCCTTTAACCTGCTTACCTGGTAACCCTCGTAGCGGCGATGATATTCAGCCGGAAAAACGACATACTTCACATTGAGCATGTTCAGTATCTTAATCGGGAAAACGCCTGCATTGAAACTCTCGAACATAACGTCCATCACGTCCTGATAGTTCCGGAGTTTCGCCGCATGGTACCCTCCCATTGAGAAAATCTTGGAAATCATATACTTGTTCTCGCTGAAAGGAGAGACGGAATGAGACCATTGCCCGAAAGGAACGGCCGGTACGGGGAATATTCTGAACAGTGAGCCGTCGTTTCCAAGGAAGCGCGCGATGGCATCGGGCTCCATGAATTGCCTCCGTTCGCCGGCGGATCTGATAATCTTCAACTCATCCGCCTTCCACCCTTTCTCGGGATGCAGAATCGGACGATTCACGATAAAGAGATCCAAGAGCGATATTACGGCTATGACGATTACAAAGTGCGAGAGCTTTAATTTCTTCAGGAGAAACAAGAAAAGAGCGACGGCGACAACGAGCAGCAGCACCACCGTTTTTGCCAGATCACCCGTGAACTCCCCCGCCCCGAATTCGAGCCAATTCCCGCGGACACGGTTCTGCAGAGCCGTGTTATCCATAATGCTATCCTTGATCGATCCGCTGCTCGCGAGAATAATTATTAAAACAACGGAGAGAGCGATCATGATCCATTTCATTTTGTTCGCGTCGAGCCGCCGCGCCTCTGCTTCATCGCCATGCATCCGGAGCACCCGGTCGAGTCCCATCGCCATGAGTACGACGAGAGCGAGTTGCTGAACGATGAGAATCATCACGGGCACGCGGAACTTATTGAAAAAGGGAAGGAACTTGAACAACGGATCGTACAATACGGGGAGGTGTTTCCCAAAACTGATCATCGTGGAGAGAACCGCGGCAACAATGAGAAACCATTTCCACCGGTGACGCACGAACGGTATCGCGAGTATGGAGAACACAACGGTCACAATACCGAGATAGTTTGGAAAATCGGTAAAGGGCATCGACCCCCAGTAGGTCATCTTCCCGAATCCGTAAGCCCACGGAAAAACGAACGTCCAGATTTCTTTCGGGTGCAGGCTCCAGCTCGTTGCATACCCGTAATCGAGCCCTCCGCTTCCCCCGCCGCCGCGAATTGACAGTGACGCGTATTCGCGCACGGGGAATATGAGCACCGATGCTATCCCTATGGCGGCCGCAAGCGCCACCGCCGTGAAAATGAAATTTATCAACACGCTCCGCGACTCACCCTTGCGGAGCAAATGGATCGATTCGAATATATAAAGAAGTCCTATCAAGAGAAACGTGTAGTAAGAGATCTGGACATGCCCGCGAAGCATCTGGAATCCGAGCGCGACGGCAAGCAGCACGGTCATCAACACCCGCCGGCGCCCTCTGAAAATATTCCGGCCAAAGAGCAGGGCAAAAGGCATATAGGCGATGGCACAAGCCTGCGAACCGTGCCCGTTGGCGCCGACGGCGATGAAGTTCGGCATGAGCATGAAGGTCGCGCCGGCGAGCAACGCGACGGCCGCGCCGATCCTCAGAGAACGCGTGAGTAGATACACACCGACACCGGCGAGCAGGTAGTGAAAAAGCAGCCAGATCGATTCAGGGAAACGAAGGTAAGAATGAAGAACATGGGTCACAAATGAGAGTGGATAGACATACGGCGTATACGCGAGACTCGGGTAGCTCGGCATGCCGCAGAAGAGGTAGGGATTCCAGAGGGGGTATGTGCCGGATTCGAGGGATTCCTTGCCGATTGCGGCGAAACTCAAGGGGGCTTTCGTATCGGGGACGAGAAATATCTTGTTCTGGAAGCAGAGCTCGGGCATGAAAACGCAGAGCACGAGCAAGAGAAAGAAAACAACCGTCAATCCCCGTTTCCACGAGGCCGCGGATTCGAGGATTTCGATTACGTTGAAATCGGGGCGCTCCCTCTCACCCGAACCACCTTTTTTGCTCAAACGATACCTCCAGTGCGGTCACTGATTAAATCTAGCACGTTACCCCCTCTGAGTAAACCGCCAAAGCATATATTACTGCAATGCATTATCGCCCCCCAAGAATTCTCGAAATCCCTCTGAACGCGCCGCGCAGCAGGCCCCATCGCGCCGTGACGAGCAGCGTGAGCACGAGGGCGAGAAAACTCACCGCATGCAGGGGAAACGAGAGCACGCGCCACCAGACCGGTTTGAAGTGCGCGAACAGCCGGTAGGTGCTCGCGATTCGGTTCTCGAGTTTGTACGGCGTGAACCCTCCGCCGCTGCTCGAGCTCACCTTATGCCAGACGATCGAACGCGGTTCGTAGTAGCATTTCCATCCGGAGCGAATCGCCCGCAGACAAAAATCGACATCTTCGCAATACATCCGGTAGCCGGGATCGAGCAACCCGATGTCGTCAAAAACCTCCCGCCGCACGAACAAGGCGCATCCCGTGACATACCCTGTCTCACCGGGCGTGCCGGCCGCGTCGAACTTCCTGATTGCAAGATGGCGCGGGACCCATATGAGGGGATAGAAACTTCCTCCGCCGTACCATATCCGCTTCGGATCATCATGGTAAAATATCTTGGGGCCCACGATACCGGCGTCACGGTTCGTTTCGAGCGCCTCGATCATTCTCGCGGCGAAATCGGAATCGACCTCCGTATCGTTGTTGAGCAGAAGGATATATTTTGCGCCCGCGGAAATCGCGTGCCGGATCCCGACGTTGTTTCCCTCGGCAAAAAGCAGATTCCGATCGTTGACGATCAGTTCGACGCCGGGGAATTGCTCCCGGACGATACGCGGCGAAGAATCGGTCGACGCGTTGTCCACGACGACGATTCTCATCGCCGGCTCGCTCACCGCGCTGAGCGATTCGAGACACGCTGTTATTACCCTCTCGCCGTTCCAATTCAGAACAATCACATATAAATTAACATTTCCCACGGTGAACCGCCTCTACTCACAGAGAGCAAAAGAGCTTCTCGATCTTGTCGACCATCGTCGCCCAGGAAAAGCGTTCCCGCTCCGTCTCGAAGTGCGGCGCCATCCTCTCCGCCCACCCCCCCTCGAAGAATTTGACTACGGCGCCGGCAAGCGCCTCGGGGGCCTCCGGCGGAACGATAAAACCCGTCTTGCCGACAGAGACGACCTCGGGCAGGCCTCCGACGTCGGTTACGATCACCGGTCGGTCGAAGGCGATCGAAATCTGCACGATTCCGCTCTGTGTCGCCGAGATGTAGGGAAGCACGACGAGATCGCTCGCGAGGAAGAACGATTCGACCTCCTCGTTTCCTACATACCGATCGACGAACCTCACTTTTTCGGTGAGGTCCAGCTCCTCGACGAGGTTATAATACGGCCCGCTGTCCTCGTAAAATTCCCCCACGACGAGAAGCGTGCATTCGAGCCGTTCGAGGATCGTCGGCATCGCTTCGATAAGATGTTTCAGCCCTTTGTACGGCCGAATGTATCCAAAGAAGAGCAGCAGCGGCCCCGGCGCGGCGCCGACCGCAGCGCGTGCCTCCTCCTTTGTAATGTTGCCTCGCGCAAAGAAATCGTATATAGGATGCGGGTTTATTGCGACCTGTGCACGCGGTCGGATCTTCGAGAGATTGCTTTGATCTTCTTTCGACTGGACGACGAAACCATGCGCCGCGGAAAAGGCCGTTAAGGAAAGGATACGGTCGATCGGAGAACGCTCATGGGGAACGACATTGTGACAGATAAAGATAATCTTCCCCCTGCGCAGCATGCGCAGGATAGTGCAGATCGTAAAGAGCGCCGGCGCGAAATAGGGATGCCACCACTGGACGATAACCGCATCCGGCCTGAGCCGCGCGATATGAAAGCCGGCGCGTATCCACGTGAAGGGATTGATCGAATCTATGAGGCGGACCGAATCCATGGAGAGCGCTGTTTCACTCTCGTCGAGTTGCGTCCTGCCCGGAAAGAGGAACTTCGGATAGAGGCGCGAGTAGTTTACCGCGTAGATGTCGTGCCGGGACTCGAGTTCCCCGGCGAGACAGGTATTATAATGGGAGATCCCACCTCTGTACGGATACGTGGGTCCGACAAGACAGATCCGGAGCTTTTTCTTCTTCCCGTTATCCTCAATCATCAACCTGGTAATCGCGATACGAGAAGGATCTCTCCAGTTTAGAGGTAAAGAGCTCGGCAAGCAGGCCGAACGAACCGATCTGTATCGCGATGACAATCATGATCAGACCACCGACCATGATAGGCCTCACGCGCAGACCGTTCCCCGAAATCCAGAGGATCAGGAAATAGAGGGTGATAATACTGCCTACGGCGAAGAAGATAAAAGCGATACGTCCGAAAAAGTGAAGCGGCGATGTCGCCCGGCGCGTTATGAACATTACCGTGATCAGGTCGAGCATCCCGTTGATAAATCTTCTCGTGCCGTACTTGCTGGCGCCGAATTTCCTTTCAGAATGACTGACCCTCTTCTCGGTAACCCTGAAACCTTCCCAGGCGGCAAGGACGGGAATGAAACGGTGGAGTTCGCCGTAGACGGAGACCCGTTTGACCACCTCGCCGCGGTATGCCTTGAGCCCGCAGTTGACGTCGTGAAGCTTGACCCCGGTAACCACCGATACCAAGAAGTTGAACACCTTCGATGGCAGCGTTTTGGAAATCGGATCCTGTCTGTTCAGCTTCCATCCACTGACGAGATCGAATCCCTCGTCGAGCTTCGCAATGAGACCGGGGATCTCCTCGGGTGTATCTTGTAAATCAGCGTCTATCGTGACTACCACATCCCCGCGCGCTACCTTGAATCCTTCGGAAAGCGCGGCGGACTTGCCGTAGTTTCTCATAAAGCCGACTATCTTCACCCTTCTGTCATTGTCTCGCAAACCTTTCAACACTTCCAGAGAACCGTCGCTCGAACCGTCATCAATAAAGATCAGCTCATGCCCTGAAGCCGATTGCGTGAGAACACTCGTGAGACGCTGATAGAGCTCCGTGATGCTTTCCTCCTCGTTCAGCAACGGAACGATCACGGAAACGGAATATTTGGCGCTCCCATCCACGAAGCATCGACCTCCCTTCACTTGTTCTCGTATAGGTTTCTGTACCATTCGATCTCCCGGCCTAGGCCGTCTTCGAGACCCACCCGGGGATCAAACCCCAATTCACCGCGCGCCCGCGATGTGTCGGCCCAGGTATCCGGAACATCGCCCTTCATCCGTTCCCTGAAGAGTGTCTCGAGCTTTGCCCCGAGCCCGGACTCGAGAATCTCGATGACATCGAGCACCGAGACACGGCTCCCGCCGCCGATATTGAATATGCGCTCCGGCCCGTCGTATTCGAAGGCGAGCATATTCGCTTCCACCGCGTCGGAAACAAACGTAAAATCTCTCGTCTGTTTTCCATCCCCGAATATCTCGACGGGACGTTGCTCGAGAGCGTTCATGATGAATCTGCTGAACGCCATATCGGGGCGCTGTCTCGGGCCGTAAACGGTGAAGTACCGGAGCGCGCGATACCGTACGCCGAAGTTCACATGGTAGAGCTCACACAGATGCTCGGCCGAAAGCTTGGTTGCGCCGTAAGGGGAAATCGGCGCGCACCGATGATCCTCCCGCATCGGCAGAGTCCGGGACTCGCCGTAGACCGAGCTCGAACTCGAATGAACGAGTGTCGGTCCTTGAACCTCTTTGAGCGCCTCGAGCAACCTCTGTGTCGCTAGTATGTTCGATTCTATATAATGGGAAAAATCATTACCCCAGCTCTGTCTTACACCGGCCTGCGCGGCGAGGTGAAAAACGCATTCGGCGCCGTCGAGCTCGCGGGCGAGATCTAGAGCGTTTAGATTCTCTTCGATGAGTGTGAAGTTATCATGACCGGCAGCTTTGGATATATGCTGTTTTTTTCTATCCGGATCGTAATAATCGGTGAAGCAATCGATTCCCGTTACACGGTACCCATCCCCGAGAAGGCGCTCGCAGAGGTGGGAACCGATAAATCCGGCTGCACCCGTTACTAGGACCTTCCCTTTCACTGCTCTCCCTTCCGCAGGGAATCTCCCGGTGGCACGATACCGAATTCCTCGGCGAGGATTCGATCGATATCTTGAAACAAGCTTCTGAACTGCTGGTCATCAGGATTGCGCTCGAGCCAACGCTGCACGTACCTCTTCGCGGGATCCGACTGCTTCATCCTCGCCGCGATGCGGAATCCCTCTATATAATGCTGCCGATATTCGGGATTGGTCTGAATCGCTTCGTCGATCGTTCTGAGGGCTTCATCGTAACGCCGCTCGAACTCGAATACCCGTGAAAGCCGTAGCCAGTATTCATTCTCGGTCGGTTCGAGTTCGATCGCCGTACGGTAATGATCCAGCGCCTTTTGCGTCTCGCCGCTTCTTTGGTAATACGAGCCGAGCCACATCCGTGCCCACTTGAAGTCGGGTTTAAGGTTAAGAGCCAGCTCCAGCCTCTTCGTAGCATCCTCGTAATTGTTCTCCATCGCTCTCATCTGTCCCAGTTGCGTCGCCGCAATGGCGAAATTGATGAACATGCCCTTCGTGTCGGGATTCTTGTAGACGGATTCGTCTCTCTTTCCCTCATCCGTTACGACCCCCCTGAACTCGAAGATATCATCGAAGTTACGCGCAAGCATGAACTCGTTGATCATGTCCTTGCCCTTGTACGGAACGAGCCTCCTGGCCATTCCTTCCATAACGAGATACTCCTCGTACGGCTTCCACACATCGCGGGGCACCGTGACGGCGAAGTAGATGGGACGCCCCCAGTTCGTCTCTCGCATGATATGGTTGATAGCGAGCTCACTCTTCCATACGACACCCCCACCCTTCACCGGAACGGGACGGAGCTCCTCTATCTCACGGTCCGTCATCGATATCGGAACTTTCGGATTTTCGTCCCTGAGCTGCTTGATGTACCAATCCGTGTTGAGAAGGCTGCGATTTGCGACACGCACGTCTTTTCTGAATCCCTCGACCTCCTGGATGTACCACAGCGGAAAGGTGTCGTTATCCCCGTTCGTGAATATGATCGCATCGGGTTCGAGGCCCGCCAGTAAATTGTATGCGTAATCGCGAGCTATGTAATTATTCGACCGGTCATGCGAAAACCAGTGATAATTCGCCGGCAACAGTGACATAGCGAGCAACACGATCCCGGTGATCACAATCCACTGCGCAATCTCCCTGCCTTTTTCTTTCCCGTATTCGACGAGCAGCATCAGAAGCGACGTCGCACCTATCCCGATGAAAATCGAAAAGTAGAAGAATGCCGCTCCATAGAAGTAATCACGCTCGCGCACCTCGCTGTCGCTGAAGTTCAAGAATACAATCAACCCTATCGAGTTCAACGCAAGCACGGAAAAATTCAAGACCCAGGTGCGCTTCTCTCTCAGATAGTTCGCCACGATGCCGTAGAGCCCGAGCACCGTCGGTACGACAAGCGTTACGATACCGAGGTTGACCGGACCCGCCTTCACGTCCCCGATCATCCGGAACTGTTGACCGTAGTATTGCAGGAAATGCCGGATCTGAAACACCGTCGAGGCCTTGCGTTTGAATATGTCGATCGGTGGATACTGCTCCCTGCGCAAGACCGCATAGAGTGTTTCCCACGTCTCGGGATTGACCTCGTCGATCGCCGGATTGAGTCCGGACCGGATATAGAGAAACAGATGAACGGAGACGCCGAGAACGAAGAGCGCGGTCGCCGTAAGAGCGAATTTGCCCTCCGAGATCGTGCTCCAGATGACAAGAATTGCAAAAACGATCAGTCCGATAACGGTGGCCTGCGATGAACGGTGCAGCGTCATGTCGGCGACGAGGACAGCGAGTCCGAATGTAAAGACGAAAAACTCCAGGTTGCTGAACGCCTTATCCTTCACCATCACACAGAGCAGCAAAACTCCGCAGAATACGAGGATTGTTCCGAGATGGAATCCGATGCCGAGCGCAAGAAGGTAGATAATGAGATACGTGAGCCCGCGTGACCGCGCTCTCCCCTTGAGGTTCTTTTCTTCGACCAGCCGCTCGAGCTCGTCACCCTTTGCCCGGGCTGTAAGCCGCTTGTACGTCTCCTCGTCGATCTCCCCCGACGGATTCCGGTACCACCTCAGCGCCAGCCACGTGCAAAACCC
>CBDUQN010000054.1:0-21850 GCA_965369375.1 uncultured bacterium
TTCGGGCGATCGTCCGGCTGATCTCCGGGTATTCGATCGTCCGGTTGATCTCCTGGCAATCGGCGGTCACTTCAGCAGCGCCGCCTGCTCTTTCATTGTTGTGGCGATGACCGACTCCACGCAGGTGAAGAAATTGAGGACGCAGGGACAGTTGATCTTGTAATAGACTTTCTGTCCTTCCTTCTCGTGCTTTACAATGCCGGCGTTTTTTAGAACCGACAGGTGCTTCGACACGGTGGAAATATCGGCCTCGACCATCTCGGCCAGCTCCTGGACGCAGTAATCCTGCCGCGATAGCCGATCGATGATGAACAATCTGCTCGGATGAGCGAGGGCCTTGAGGATCCTGGCGCGCGCCTCGAAGAGAGCCTGAGTCTTTGTATCCATGGCGAACTCCTCATGTATTTTGTTATTTGGCAAATATACCAAATATATGAATATTGTCAAGCTCGATCAAGCTTTCTCTTCTCGTGTCGGATATTATGAGATGATTGCGGCGCTCAGGGCCCAAATTGAGCTGATTCCGCTGTTGGGGGATAACATTATCAGCGAAAAAAAAGGGAAACCGAAAACCGGTTTCCCTTGAATTTACATTCGACAAATTACCCTGCCAATAATTGCCGATGATCCTTCTATGCGGAGTTCAGGATCCTAGTATCTCCTTCTGCCTCCGCCTCCGCCGCCGCCTCTGCCTTCGCCTCTGCCTTCGCCGCGAGGACGCGCTTCACTAACGTTAAGCGTACGCCCCCCCAAGTCCGTGCCGTTCATTCCTTCGATGGCCGCTCTTGCTTCGTCATCATTGGACATCTCTACGAATCCGAATCCTTTCGACCGGCCCGTGTCCCTGTCCGTAATGATCGCTACGGAGTCTACCTGCCCATGAGCTCCAAAAGCTGTCCGAATATCGTCTTCAGACGAATCGAAGGACATATTGCCTACATAAATCTTCATTGTGACCTCCTAGTGGTCTCAATTAAAAATTAAAACACCAAACAGTTTTTTTAGGAAGAATATCAAGTATGCCGCCATTAGAGATGATCAACGAGGCAGGTTTCGTCTCTCGCCCTTATCTGGATAGCTAGAATAATTCGATCCTAAAGCCTCCTGTCTTGATGCTGAATATAACACAATTCGCAATATACACAAGTGTTAAATTCGGCTCGGGCTTACCCCACGAAATCAGGCGCTCTCCAGGTACCGCACGTCACCCTTCCCATATCTATGGAACAGAACGGGGATAACGATCATATTGAGAAACGTGGCGGTGAGCAAACCTCCGAGGATCACAATCGCCATCGGCGCCTGTATCTCGTTGCCCGGCTTGCCCCAAGCGAGAGCCATCGGCAGCAGGGCGAGACCGGTAGTCAGCGCGGTCATTAATATTGGGCTGAGCCGCTCGAGCGATCCCTTCAGGACCGCATCGGTTCGCCGAAGCCCCTCGATCTCCATCAGGTGATTGTAGTGTGACACCATCATAATCCCGTTTCTAACCGAGATGCCGAACAGTGTAATGAACCCGACCATCGATGCGATGTTGAGAACGCCCCCCGAAATGACGACGGCCATGACCCCCCCGATCAGGGCCAGCGGGAGGTTGACGAGGACGAGCATCGTGTCCCGGATGTTGCCGAACTCCATATAGAGAGCGACGATTATCAGCACGAGGGAGAGCATGCTGAGCAGGCCGATTATCCTCGAAGCCGATTCGGCGCTTTCGAACTGGCCGCCATACTGGATAAAATACCCTTCGGGCAGGTCGACTTCAGCGGTGACGCCGGCACGGATGTCCTCTACTACGCTGCTCATGTCGCGGCCCTTCACATTTGCCTGCACGACAATCTTGCGCTGGACATTCTCCCGGCTGATATAGTTCGGCCCGCGGTCGATCCGTATATCGGTGACCATATCGAGCGGCACCATCGCCCCCTGCGGTGTGTCGATCAGGCTCTTTTTGATCGATTCGAGATCACCGCGGTATTCTTCGTCGTAACGCACCACCAGAGCATGACGGTTCTGACCATCGTAAACTTCAGACACCGTTGCGCCGAGAAACGCCACGTCTATTATCTCGTCTATATCCGTCATGGTAAGACCGTACAGGGCCATTTTCTCTCTGTTCGCACGGATTCTGACCTGCGGAATGTCGACCTGCTGATCGGTCGAGAGATCGGTCACGCCCGTGACTTCTTCCATCACATTCTGGACCGCGACGGAGATCGAACGGAGCGTCGCGAGGTCCGGCCCGAAGATCTTTACCGCGATATTGGCCCTCGTGCCGGAGAGCATGTGATCGATCCGGTGGCTGATCGGCTGGCCGATAATGAATATCGTCCCCGGCAGCAGGGTCAGCCGCTCCCGAATATCTTCGAGGATATCTCCTTTTTCCACGCCCTCGTCGAGGACCACTTCCAGCTCGTGCGCATGCGAGCCGAGAGAATGTTCATCGAGCTCGGTGCGGCCCGTCCTACGGGCGACCGAGAGAATAGCCGGGTTCTCGATCAGGAGCCGTTCCGCCATCGCCCCGATCCGGTCGGATTCATCGAGGGACGTGCCGGGAATCGTGGCGATGCTGATATTGAGCGTGCCCTCGTTGAACTCCGGAAGAAAAGATCTTCCCAGGAGCGCGAACAGTATCACGGTCAGAGCTATCAGGACGGCGGCCACCGACATGATCACCCTCCCGTGTCTCGTGCTCCACTCGAGAACGGGACGGTAAACCCCCTGCAGCCTGCGGACAATGAAGCTCTCCTCCCTTTTCAGCGACTCGCACCGCCGCAGCAGAATGACGCTCAAAGCGGGAGACACGGTGACCGCGACGAGAAGAGAAGCGAACACCGAAACCACGTAGGCGATTCCGAGCGGTTTGAGCATTCGACCCTCGATCCCGCTGAGGAAGAAGAGTGGAACGAAAACTACTATGATGATGAACGTCGCGTTCGCGATGGGCGCCCTGATCTCGGCCGAAGCTTTAAAAACGACATCGAAGAAGGGCTTCCTCACATCCGGATCGAAGCAAACATTCTGCCGCACTCTTCGAAGGACGTTTTCGACATAGATAATGGCGTCGTCGACCAGGATGCCTATCGCGATCGCCATACCACCGAGGGTCATCGTGTTGATTGACAATCCCAATCCCTTCATTATCAGGACGGCTACCACGAGGGATAGCGGTATCGCGATGGCCGAGATTATCGTCGAACGAATGTTTGCGAGGAAAACAAGGAGGATGATTACTACCAGTATAGCTCCGTCCCGCAGGGCGTGCATGACGTTGTTAACCGCGCGCCGGATAAAATCGGATTGCCTGAATATCTCCCGATGCAGCAGCACATCCTCCGGCAGGGCCCTGTCTAACTCGTCGAGCGCGGAATCGAGCCGGCTTGTCAGCTCGAGGGTATTCGCGTCGGGCTGCTTGCTGATGACCAGCAAGACACCTCGCTCCGCATTGATCGCCGCCTCGCCGAGTTTTGTCGCCGCGCCCGTCGTAATCCGCGCGACGTCGCGCAGGAGGATGGGCACGTTGCTCCGCGTGGTCACGACCGTTTGCTCCAGCTCCTCTATGTCTCGGATACGGCCCAGACCCCTGATCAGGTATTCCTGTCCCGAGTGAACGAAAAATCCACCGCTGGCGTTGAGGTTTGAACCGGCTGCGGCGTCGAGGACCTCGCCGAGGCCGACCTCGTATTTTCTGAGCAGATTGGGATCGACCAGCACCTGGTACTGTTTCACTTCCCCGCCGTATACCTTGACGCTTGCCACACCGGGCACGGCGAGGAGTCTCTTGCGGATCGTGAAATCGGCCAATGTGCGAAGGTCCATGAGCGTGGTCTTCGAAGAAGTGAGACCTACCGCCATAATCTCACCCATAATAGAGGTGACCGGTGCGAGCATCGGCTGCCCGACTTCCTCGGGCAATGAAGCCCGCACCCCCTGGAGCTTTTCGTTAACGATCTGCCTCGCCCTGTATATATCGGCTCCCCATTCGAATTCCACGTGAACGGTGGAAAATCCCTGTATCGAGGTCGACCGAACGCGCCTCACGCCGGAGGCTCCGTTGACGGCGGTTTCGATCGGAAATGTGACGAGCATCTCGACCTCTTCGGGGGCCATGCCGTGCGCCTCCGTCATCACGGTAACGGTAGGCGCCGTGAGATCGGGAAAAACATCTATCGGCATTTTGAGCGCCACCATAATTCCGGCGGCGAGCAAAACGGCGGCGGCGAGCAAAACGGCGAACCGGTTGGTCAGGCTCTGTTTCATCATGTAGTCGAGCATTGAATCCCTCTTTCCCTCAGATTCCATTAGTGTGCGTGCGGTTGCCCGATCTCCCTCGTCGTGGAAGCGAGCTTCACCCTGTAAGCTCCAACCGTCACTATCCGCTCCCCCTCGGCGAGCCCCTCGAGGACGGCAATGAAACCTCGCGAGCGGGCTCCCGTCTTTACGGCTCTCTTTTCGAACGATTCTCCGCCGGTCTGCACGAACACGTATTCCGCGTAATCCTCGTCGATGATACTTTTGTCCGGTACCGCAACGCACTCGGTTTCCTGGGAAGTGTATATCTCCAACCGAACAATCTGCCCGATCTTGAGCAATTCATCTGGATTGTCTATCTCGAAGATGATCGGTATCGTTCTGCTCGAACGGTCGAACAAATCGCCCTTGCTCAGAACCTTCAGATCTTCCTGCTCGATCAGCATCGAAGTCTCGAGACCCGGGATGTTGATCGCTGCGCCTTCCGGTGTTCCCATTCTGTAATAATCGCGCTCGAAGAGATTGGCCCGCAGCCACACGATGGATGGATCGACGATGGTCATCAGTTTCTGTCCCGCCGATACAGTCTGTCCCGGCAGGATGTCAACGGCGGATACGATCCCGCCGACGGGGGCCTTGAGTTCGAGATGGACCTCGCCTGTCTGTTCGACCTCCACCGGTTCCGCTGAGGATCCCTCGATTATCATCTCGTAACTCGATTTTTCCACGAGGTAGTCCCTTCGTATCCGCTCGTAATCACGTTTCGCGATCGCATCCCGCTGAAACAGTCTTTCGGCGCGCTCGAATTCCTGCTTCGCTCTTGCGTAATCAAGATGCCTCTCCGTCCATGAGCCTGCGCCCACGAGAGGCGGGCAAATAGTCACGAGCCGGTCACCGGGCTCGACCCGTGTGCCCGGCGCCACCATGTCCTGATTGTGCAGAACGGTGATTAAACCCTCCACCGGTGTGACAATCTCGGCATAGCCACGCTGCCTGGGCAGGACTTCGGCAACGGCTGGGATCGATGAACGCATCCGGACCAGGCGGACCGGCTCGACGCCGAACTCGGTATTCCACTGCTGCTCCTTCAGGAATGTGATTTCGACGCCTGTGCCTTTGTGATTCGATTCATCGTGATCCGAATCGCCGGTCTCGCCGTTGTGATCCGGCTCTCCGTGCTCGTCCTCATGATCCGGTTCCCCAATCTCACCTTCATGGCCGGCATGGTCGTGCCCAAGATCCGGATCCTCTCCTGCATGGTCCCATGCGCGCTCCATATCCTCCTCGCTCGCCCACGCCCTTGCGTGACCGGCATCGAAGACCTCGGAACCTCCACCGCCCACATCGCAGTGAACGTAGAGATGGTACTCCCCGGCTTCCAGAACGGGCACTTCGACCTTCCAGATGCCCTTTCTCAGCGGCGCCTTCGATTCGGCTACCACATCTGATCCTCCGTGACTCTCGATTCTGACCGTGACGCCGCCCCGCTCGACCGGACTGAAGTGCCTGAGTCTGGTCAGATGAATGATAAAGTCCGTTTTCCGGCCGGCGATCGGCGGTTCATACTCCATGAACAACTCCAATGAATCGCTCCAGAGGGTGACGGATACCGTATGATCTTCAAGGCCGTGACCTTCCTCGGATACGCCGTCGTTTTCCGCCGTGCAAGAAAAGAACAGCAGGGCGATGAACAAAATGCAAATACTCACAGATGGTTTCATTGATCGGTATCCTCCCTTTCCTGAACGGCGGGATTCACGAGTTCCCGCTCCGTAAGAGCCTCGAGCTCGAAGATGGCCGCATAATATTCCCCGAGAAGACCGAAATAGTTTTCGAGCCCCTCGGTGTAAATCTCGATACCCTCGAGAAGTTCGGCGAGGGTCATCCAGCCTTCGCTGTACGACATGACGAGATCCTCGATATGCTCGTCGATATTCTCAATACGTTCGATATATCTTTCCAAAAGCTCCGCCTTCTCTCCTGCGCTTTTTGTGAGCAGGGTCAGGCGGCGTTTCAATGCGGATTGATAGAGATCGAGCCGTCGTTGAGCCCTGGCATGCTCGGCCCTCGCCCTGTCGATGCCACCGCTATTTCGGTTTAGAAGCGGCAGCGGCATCGAGAGGCCGACGACGAATCCATCGAATTCGTCATCGACATTCTTGTAGCCTCCGGCGATAGCTATGGAGGGAAGTATGCCGCCCTTCTCCATCTGTATGTCTTTTTCGAGAGCTTCCGCCTCGAGCCGTCTTCCGGCCAGGTCGGCGGTAGCGTTCATCCCCGTTGCGCTCCCCGGTTGCGCATCGAGGTGTTCGCGCGAGAACCGGATCTCTGTTTCAAGCCTGACGGTCGTTTCCTCGGGAATGCCCATTGCCGTTTTCCATTCGGACATGCGAGTTCTGTACTCATCGCGGTTCTCCTGAATTCGACTGCGAATGCCGAGCAGGAACATCTCGATCAGATCCTGCTCCACCCCGGAGATGACACCCTCCCGTTTTCTTGCGTCCGCGATCCTCGAGGCGCGCTCCATCAAAAGCTCGAACTTTTCGAGGTACTCCGCCTCCGTCTTGTAAATCCTCAACGAGGAGTACCCGTGTCGAAGCGTCGCAAGCAGGCGCCGGGTGTCAGCGGTTTTTCTGTAACGTGCCGCTTCGAGCCTGAGATTCCAACCGCCCCGTTCTCTCGAGGATACCCAGGGTAACGTAAATTCTTTTTCGAGCAGAAAGGTGTTCTCGCGCAGCGTCAGGGATTCGTTTCCGACCCGCTCCAGTTCCCATACAAACTCGGGATTCGACCATCGCAGCGAGGCATCTCTATCCGCTTTTACGAAATCCAGATCTCTCTCCAGAATGTACGAATGTGGACTGTTCGCCAGAGCATATTCGCCTATCTCATCGAACCGGAGGGTGATATCGGCGGCATCCGCTGAGCCGTGCGGCAGAGCGGTCAGAAGCAGAATGCATATTGCTATTTTTAGAGCCATGTTCCTCCATCTCATCACTTTGGATACACCGATTGATATCGTTCACCGACCGTGTGAATACTCTCACTTGGCCATTTGTGCTTGATGATTTGTGAATAAGAATCTTGAAGAGTCGGCTAGATTACCGTGGGACTTCTCCCGATGAATGTAAATCCGTACCGGTCGATCAGGGAGACGGTGCAGTGGGTGAAGGGGTATTCCATCACCCTCGATGTGGCTATGATGGCGGGCACTGCTGTAATATCGACGGCGATCTCCGGCCACCAGAACATGAGCTTCTTGGGAACGATGGGGTGGGGTATGTTGGAGTGCTCATGCAGATGGGTGTGCGATTGCCCTTCAATATCGAGCTCCATCTGGCGATACTCGCTCTCATGATTGCTCCGGTGCCCGATTGGAATGTGATCGTGTTCGAAATGATGCTGCTCGCTGCTGTGACAGTGGGAAAGGCAGACGGTCTGGCACGTCATGAACGCCAGAACCGTCAATATTGCGAGACATTTCAACGGCGAGTGTGGTGACAACCTCGAAAACGACATTTGTGGCATACGTTGGAAACCTCAACTATTCCTGACAAACTATGTGAGGATTTAATATAATTCTGTCACAATCCTTTGTCAATCCGTATCGATCCGCCCTTGCAGCTGTGCATTGAGCTCGATAACTGTCTTTGCGAATATTTCTTATACTACAACGGAAATAAATAGTTGCATTTTAAGCCCGACCCGCCGGCCTTGTTTGAATCGCCCCCAAAATCCAAGCCGCATGATCCCATACCTTTTTATTATAATTGAAGATAACTGGTGGGCGATACTGGACTTGAACCAGTGGCCTCCTGCTTGTAAGGCAGGCGCTCTGACCAGCTGAGCTAATCGCCCACGTTATAGTAGCGCGAGTGGAATGAGAATGCAGTATCCAAGGACGAGAAGCGCGGGGGCGAGAGAGATGGAATCCTGCGCCAGGAAGATATAGCCGGCGACGATCGATATCAATCCGACGATCAAAATGATAAGTTTGTTCTTTCTAATTATCTGCATGTGAAAGCCTTTCCCTTTTTCTCCGAGCCCTCGCAACTCACCACTATATGATATTGCCGGCCGGTCAAATGTCAAGTTCTTCGTTCATGCTGCCCGTACGGTAGCCTTCGAGATCGACTGTAATATATAAAAACCCGAGAGACTTCAGATGTTCCACGATTGTTTCCCTCATGGGGGACTCGAGGAAACGTTCGATCTCCTCAGGCGGCACCTCTATGCGGGCGACGCCGCTATGATAGCGAAGACGGCAGGCCTCGAAGCCGAGTGACATGAGATACCGCTCACCCTCGCTTATCTGTTCGAGCTTTTCAGGAGTCAATTCTTCACCGTAGGGAATTCTCGTTGCGAGGCACGCCAATGCGGGTTTTCTCCAGGTCTCGAGCCCCATTTCCTTCGAAGCGGCGCGGATATCCTTTTTGGTGAATTCGGCCTCCATCAATGGGCTCATCACGTCCAGTTCCCGGAGCGCCTTGAGACCGGGCCGGTAATCGTCGGAATCGTTCACATTAGAGGCTTCGATAACGCATTTGAAGTCCT
Organism: uncultured bacterium; assembly: GCA_965369375.1. Taxonomy (GTDB): domain Bacteria; phylum Krumholzibacteriota; class Krumholzibacteriia; order Krumholzibacteriales; family Krumholzibacteriaceae; genus CBDUQN01. Next base: position 8,806 of record CBDUQN010000054.1, read on the forward strand.
TATCGGCCGCTATATCAATGATCCTCGTAAAGATACTCTTCTTGCAGATGTAACATCTATCGGGCGGATTGTCCCTGATCTCCTCGAGCCCCTCGTCACCCGTCTCGATGACCAGGTGCTCGATTCCAAGCCGGCTGGTGAATTGCCTTGCCTCGCTTACCTCCCATGAAGGTATAAACGGCGCGGAAACGGTTACGGCGAGAATCCTATCCCCCAAAACCTCTCCGGCGACACTCAGGAGAAACGTCGAATCGACGCCTCCCGAAAAGGCTACGACTGCGCCTTGACACTCCGCCAACATACCTTTCAAGGCATCCAGTTTCTTTTTCAGCTTCTTATCCAGAGATTGCCCCCCTGGCTCACCGGGAAACTCCAATTATTCATTTACTTCATCCACGGACTCACATCCGTGGATTTGCGGTGGTTTAATTAAACCCTATTTTCTGATATTCGCTCCTGTGTGGTACCCCTCGAGAATCCTTGATTCCTCTAGTCAACCCCTTGGTCAGAGAAACCTTCCTCCGATGTGCCATGATCGCTTTCGGATTCTTTGGCGCCCTTCACCACCGGGGGAATGCCGTACCGGACAAGGTACTTCGTTCTGATGTGGTCTTCGAGCGTCTTGTTGAATATGTGCTTGCCGTTACCCGCCGCTACGAAGTAGAGATCCATACAATCCTCTAGAGGATGTACGGCCGCCTCGAGTGCCGCACGTCCGGGACTGCAGATCGCGCCGGGCGGGAGACCGAAGACACGATAGGTATTGTACGGTGATTTGACGCGCAGGTCCCTATACCAGAGTTTGCGCCGAACGCCGCCGAGCGCATAGGCGACGGTGGGATCAGCCTCGAGCCGCCACCCCTTCCGGAGCCGGTTGTGGTAGACGGCCGAGATGCGCGGCATTTCGGAATTGTAAACCGCCTCGGCCTGCACGACCGAGGCGAGCGTTACCACTTCATTCACCGAAAGCCCAAGCGAATCGGCCATGGCACGCACAGAATCGACGAACACCTCATTGAATCGATGGACCATGCGCAGGGTTACATCACGCACGGTCACCGGCCAGCTGATGAGATACGTATCGGGAAATATGTAGCCCTCGAGCGAAGGCGCATCGATGCCGAGCTCTCTGAGCATTGCCGTGTCCGACGCCATGGTTACAAACTCGGTCGAGTCGATCTCGACCCCTTTCTGGAGAACGCCCGCTATTTCGGTGATCATGTACCCCTCCGGGATAACAACCCGGCTGAAGGAGACCTCGCCCTTTGCGAGCCTGTCGAGAATCGTCGCAACACTCTCGCCGCGCCTGAAGAGGTAGCGCCCGCTCTGAATCTTCTTCTCTTTTCTCGTAATATAGGCCGCCCACCTGAAAACCTTCGGATGCTCGAGGAGCCCCTCCTCGACAAGCATCGCCTGTACGTCATGGAGCGTGGCGCCCAGCGGCACCTTTATCTCAATCCTGCGGGAGGCCGCATCACCATCCTGCCTGTAATAGAGCCACTCGAATTGCACGAGCAAAATGAGGAAAACAGATAAGAATACTGCAATTATGGTGGTAATCTTCTGCTTCATCGTGATTCTTATACTTGGGCGGGCTCGTGTGGAAAGATTGTACGCCCCAGGCAGGCGCGGTTCAATGAATTAATACGCCCGAGAGCTTCAGATAGGTGCAACTTGCTGATATTCATGTCGTTACGACTACTTATTTATTTCATCCAGATAGCTCTGCAGCAGTAATACCGCCGCGAGCCGGTCGATATCGCCGGCGTTCCTTATCCTTCCTTTCTCCCGCAAGATGCGTTCCGCTTCGAGGCTCGAAAGCCGCTCGTCGCGAAGCTCCACCTCGAGACCGAACTCCCGCCGTATCCCCCCGGCGAGCTCCCGCGCCATCTTGGTGCCTGCGATATCCCCGCCACTCATCGAGAGTGGCATCCCGATCATGGCCACTTCTATATTATACATCGGAATCAGGTCACGAAGATAGTCCATAAAGGCAATGCCCTTTCCAACTTCAAACGTATCAAGTCCTTGCGCGGTTATCCCGAGCTCGTCACTGACGGCGATTCCGAACCGTTTCGTGCCGGGATCGATCCCGAGAATGCGAGATTTGCCTTCCATGCTATAAATTATACCACAACCGGCAGCACAGGTGGATGAGAAGCGAAACGGCGGGACGGCGGAAATCTCTATTCCAACAGCCCGAGATGCCCTCCGGGGCCCCTCCATTATTCAAACAGCTTCAGGCGGGCTCCGTATCCTTCCTTTTCCAGCTCTTCCTTGGGAATGAATCGCAGAGCCGCTGAATTGATGCAGTACCTGAGTCCCGTCGGCGCCGGACCGTCCGGAAAAACATGACCGAGATGCGAGTCGCCGTGCTTGCTCCTCACCTCGGTTCGTTTCGTGAAGAGTTTGTTGTCCTCGCGCTCGACGATATTTTCGGGCTCGAGCGGGCGCATAAAGCTCGGCCAGCCGGTGCCGGACTCGAATTTGTCGAGAGAGCTGAAGAGCGGCTCACCCGTGACGACATCGACGTAAATCCCTTCGCGCTTGTTGTCCCAGTATTCATTCTGAAACGGCGGCTCGGTCTCCGAGCATTGCGTGACCTCGTACTGGAGCGGATCGAGGCTCTCTTTAAGCGTTTCATCGCCCGGTTTTTCGTAACGCGTATCCCCCCGGCCCGATTCCCCGGATTGATCGCCCTTTGAGCCGGTTCCACCCTTGGAATCTGCGGCACCCTTTGAGCCGGGCTGGACCTTCCACATCTCTTCTATATAGCCCTGCCGTCCCGAGCCGATCCGGTACCGCTTGTAATCGACCGGACAGCGTTTGAAGTAACCCTGGTGATATTCTTCGGCTTCATAAAAGGTTTCAGCTTTTTTTATCTCCACCGCCAAGGGAGAATCGAATTTGCCCGACGATCCGAGTTGATTCTTCGACTCCTCTGCTATTCGCTTTTGCTCCTCGTCGTGGTAAAAGATTATGGGTTGGTATTGCGATCCCCTGTCGGCAAATTGCCCGCCGGGGTCGGTCGGATTGATGTGCCGCCAGTAGATATCGAGAAGCTCACGGTAACTGATCACGGTCGGATCGAATTGCACACGCACCGCTTCGACATGGCCCGTTTTCCCGGTGCATACGTCCTCGTAACTCGGATTCGCCGCCTGCCCGCCGGTGTAGCCCGAGACCGCCGCCTCCACACCGGGAACATCCTCGAAGTCGGCTTCGGTGCACCAGAAACAGCCGCCAGCAAATGTGGCGGTCAGCACTTTCCCTTCGCGTTCTCGGCTCATATCCTTTTCAGCCCCCTGTCCGTTCATGGTAATAAATAGCAGACTAACTGCAGTTATAACAAAGAGTTTTAAATATTGTAATTTCATGATCATCACCCCTCATCGAATAATCCGTTTTACTATCGTAATTAATAATTATTATTAATAACTCCGCGGTCAAGACTTATCTCCAGGGGAAAGGCGCATCGATCATGGTGCGCATAATCCGTTGCTATTCAAATCGTTTTAAAACGAGGATAGTCAGATCGTCGCGGGAGCCGATGGGATGAGAAAATCTGTTAACGTCTTTAACGATAGCATCTTTGACCTCGGCAGCCCCGAGCCCTATCAGATCGGGCAGTAGTTCGAAAAATCTCACTTCGCCATAGAGGTGTCCGTTTCCCCCTTCCGCCTCCGTCACTCCGTCCGTCGTAATGATAAGCGTGTCGCCCGGCCGGAACTTGAGCTTGTGGTCTTCGTAAATGAAACGCTCCTTGACACCGAGGAGAAGCCCGCTGTAGTCGAGAACTTCTACCTCACCGTCGGATCTTAGCACCATAGGGAATGTGTGTCCCGCATTCGTATAGCGTAATTCGTCTCGTTTGATGTCAAGACATCCATAGAAGAGAGTCGCAAATTTATCTGGAGCGGTTATCTCACACATGACGTCGTTCACCCTGCCCACGACTTCGATGGGATTCTCCATCACATCGAGCATCGTCCTCAGGCTCGCCTGGAGTGATGCCATCAGCAGCGAGCCGGGAACACCCTTGCCGGCGACATCGGCCACCGCGATGGAGAGGAGTGAACCCCTGTTGATAAAATCGTAGTAGTCACCGCCGACCTGCTTGCTCGCAATACTGAGGCCTGAGACCTCGTAGCGATCGAGCCTCGGCGATACGGAGGGAAGCAGATTGAGCTGTATCGTACGGGCGAGGTTGAGTTCTTCCTCTATGACCTTCTTGTCTACGACTTCTTCGAGAAGCTCTATCTTCGACAGCGACGCGGCTATCTGGGATGCAAGCATGGAGAGCAGCGCCTGTTCCTCTGTATTATAACGGCCGTAACCGCGCCGGGAACCCATCAGCAGCATGGCGGTGCACGCACCCTCATGAATAATGGGAATGATCAGCTCGTAGTGCGCAAAATCCCTGACGATACCGGGCAGTGTCTCTACGGCCTCCCGGATGACCTTCCTGGCGGGGCGAAGGAACAGCCTGCTCCGCTGCGTGAGAAAGCCCATCGTTTCCATGAAATCGAGCCTGCCGATCGGCTCTCCGATATGGGAAAGGACCTCGATCACCTTCTCGGCATAAATATCGTCGTCTTTGCGGGCGAGAACCTCTTCGGCGAGAATGAGCTTGACCTCATTCGTCGAGAAAACCTTGCCGAGCTCTTCCCTGAGCCGCGATTTCAGGCCATCGATGTCGACCATTGAAAGAAGCTCCGCGCTGAGGTTTCGGAGTCGCACCCTCGGCGCGCTTCCCTCCCGTCCGATTATCCGCTCCGTCCAGTCGTCGAGACGGTTCAGAACCGGCTGAAACGCTATGATAAAAAGGATTATGAATCCGGTTTCGAGAATCTCAGGATTAGCGCCCTCTCCGGCGAACTGATATAAGAATCCCGTGACCCGCCTCACTGCGATAAAATAGACCGTGGCGAAAATCGCGACGATGGCGCTGTAGAGAATTCCCCGCCGCACTATCAGGCGCATATCGAGAAACTGGTACCTAACAATGGCAAAGGCGATCGAACCGCCTCCGATGATCAGCGAAGCGTTGATGAAAGCGGTTGAGACATCCTGTGGCATATTGAGCCGGGCAATGATCGGGATCAGCCGTGCCCAAGAGTATGTCACAATGCACATCCCGAGACCGGCAATGACGACCCGCATCTGTCTGCGCACGCGCGGCGTGAGATCGGAACGCATCGTTCCCCACAAGAGCACTACGGAAAAAACCGCATAGGCGAGGTTTACAGGCGAGAAAAGCTGCATATGCGCTTTAAACAGGAGCTCCGTAAACACGGTCAGTGCCGCCGCGAGTGATCGGATCATTGTTGCGAACACGCCTGCCGAACCGGACAGCTCGTTGAGCCAGCTGAACAGCCTCGCAGGATCAACGCGATCGACGAGAAAGATCATCATAATGAGATGGAACAGGTGCGGGAGGAACAGGATAACAATGTACCGCTTGATGTGCTCCCAGAGCCAATGGCGCTTCGGATGAACGAGGGCGAAGAGCACGAGCGAGGGAAAGAAGAACTCCCAGATGTAATCAAAGCTTGCAACGAGATTTTGAAAGAGATAGGTGCCCTCTTTCGGATTCGCGCTGAGCAGCACTCCCATTGCGCCGAGTATCGGGCCGAATCCGGCAAAGAAGAGCACAAGAGCCGTCGACCAGTTGACGATGCTTCTGCGCGAGTGACGCAGGATCGAGACGGCAAGCATGAAAATGATTATCCCGCAAACAAAATACAGAGAAGCGATAATCGGGGACGTGACCATAAAACAGCTCCAGAAACGTGAATCGCGGTACCCGGGGAGCACCGCCTAGCCGCACATAATGTTACGTCATTATGCACCGTAAAGTTTCCACTGGATTGAAATCGAAATGAGAGTGATAAGGCCGTAATCATCAATCGGCGCCGTTGCCCCTGCGTAGTCTCTTCTCTATCTTGATCTTCATGCCTCGATCGGGGATCATCTCGAAATCGAGTGAATCCATCATGGAATTCATAATGTATATTCCCCTGCCGCGCAGATGGTGGATGTCGGAGGGGTCGGGGATATGCTGCAAGTAACTCTTCCAGTCAAATCCGTCGCCGCAGTCGATCACCTCGACAACAAGCCTGTCTTCCTCCTCGATAAAGGTGACATGTACGTTACAGCCCTCGCAGAGTTTGTTTCCGTGCTCGAGGGCATTTGTGCAGGCTTCCACGACTGAAATCGCTATCTCGTTTCTTACGTCTTTTTCAAATCCCATATCTACCAGCACTTCACCGCATACGAGATCTATGAGGTTGAGATATTTGTAATCGCTCGGGAACTCTACTACGATACTGTTAGCCATTGCTGGTTGCCTGCCCCCTCCCTCATCTGCCTCTATCTATATGGTCTCAAAGCTCCCTAACGCCTCATCTTCACTGCCGTAACACTCAAAAATCAGATTGAGCTTCGTAACATACAGTATGCTCTGTATTCTATCAGAGACATTGAGCAGTTTCAAGTCTCCTCCGTGCTTTCTGAGCGTCGTATATCCCGTTATCAGTATCCCGATCCCGGTGCTGTTGATCCAATTGATTCCGCGAAGGTTTACGATAACGTTCTTCTTGCCCTCGTCGAGGAGGCTTCGAAGCGTATCGCGGAAGCTGTCGGCATCGGGGCCTCCCATGAGTTTTCCATGAAGATCGAGAATGACGACGGTGCCGAACTCTCGAAGCTGAATCTTCAACGAATCCCTCCCGAGATCACTCGTTCTCTGCAAGATGTTTGATCCCAAGGAGTTCGAGTACAGAAAGAATGTCGGCCGGGAGTCGCGCGCGAAACGTCATCACATTCCCCGTCGCCGGATGGACGAAGGATAGCTCGCCCGCATGCAGCGCCTGTCTGTCGATCATCGAAAGGGCCTTTCCGGCGGTCTCCGCCTCATTCTTGGAAAGCGTTCCCTTCCTGATCCTTCGCCCGCCGTAAACGGAATCACCCAGAACCGGGTGACCGTTGTGAGACAGGTGCACACGAATCTGGTGCGTTCGCCCCGTCCCGAGCTTGAGCCTAATATACTGGAAGGGAGAAATGGTGTCTAGGACATAGTAGCTCGTATATGCCTCTCTTCCACCGGTCGGGACGACCGCCATTTTCTTGCGATCACGCGGCGAGCGCCCGATCGGCAGATCGATCTCGCCGCTGGCTGCCGGCATTTCCCCCCAGACAACGGCGAAGTACACTCTTCCGACCTTTCGCTCCATGAGCTGGCGGCTCAATGCGATATGAGAGGCATCGTTCTTTGCGACAACAAGAAGCCCCGATGTGCCGGCGTCGAGCCGGTGAACGATGCCGGGCCTCAAGCTCCCGCCGATCCCGGAGAGATCGCTGCAGTGAGCGAGGAGTGCATTTACCAGCGTGCCGCTCTCGTTTCCCGGCGCGGGATGCACGACCATGCCGGACCGCTTGTTGACGACCACGAGGTTCTCGTCCTCAAAAACGATATCGAGCTGAATCTCCTCCGGGAGCACCTCGATCGGCTTTGGAGGACTGAATTGGAGAATTATGTGCTCACCCTCATGAACTTTCCGCGAAGGCTTGCCCACAGGTTCCCCGTTTACCCTGCAATCCAGTGCCCGAACGGCTTTCTGTATTCTCGAGCGGGAAAGCTCCGGAATCTGTTCACTCAGGAAGGTGTCGATGCGCTCTCCGCTGTCCTCCTCATCGACAATAAAATTAAAAAATCTTTCCTCAGTCATAACCGTAATCCCTTACATACGGCAATGCCGATTATCCGGCGCGGCTATGTGTGACGGAAAATGCGTCAAATCAAACGGTCAAGCGGAGCTTGTGTTTATTTCCCGCTCATGAGCGGGTTCGGATTGTCTTATAAATCCGAGAATGAGCAGCACCGCACCGATCGTTACGGCGATATCGGCTACGTTGTATGTCGGCCAGCGGTATCTTCCGATTCCCATGTCGATAAAATCGATAACCTCCCCGCTGGCGATCCGGTCGATCAGATTCCCAAACGCGCCTCCCAGAATCAAGCCGAGGTACACCCGCTTGCTCGTCGGCGCAAATCTCATGCGGTATGCGAAAAAGATGAGCGCGCCGATCGAGATGATAGTGATGGTGAGCAGAAGGGGCTTGGCGCCGGAGAGGATTCCGAGGATTGCGCCTTCGTTCTTGCTGAGCGCGATCCGTAGAATCCCGTCAATAATATCGGTACCACCTTGGTACTTGTAAATTTCCCAGATAATTCTCTTGGAGGCTTGATCGAGTATGACAACAAGAGCAGCTACAACAAAGTAGAGCACCCGTTATTTTCCTCTCCGCTGCTGTTCGGACTTGCTCTTGCATTCGATGCAGAGCTTGGCGCCCGGCACCGCTTGGAGTCGTTTCGGGGAAATGAGACAACCGCAATCATCGCACTTCCCGTACTCTCCGCGTTCCATGCGCTCGAGCGCATTGTCGAGAGATCTCAGGTAGTGCCCTTCCTGGCTCGCATAGTAGAAGTTCTTTTCCTTCTCCATGTAGTCGGTCCCGAGATCGGCAAGATGGTTGGAGTACGACTGCTTCGCTGCTTCAGAATCCTCTGTTGCGGTGTTGATCGATTCTTCGATCCTGCCGAGATCGCGAAGAACGCGTTCACGCTCAGTGAGGAGTATCTTCTTGAACTGCTTGAGCTCCTTCTTAATGTATTTCGTCTTATTCTTTTTCTTGTTACTAGCAGTCATCGTTGTTTCTCCTTAAAGCCACAATAAATCTAAGAGCGTTTCATCCAGAGTGCAACTTCATTCTTATCGACTGAAAATTTCGTCGCAAACTCCCAATCCTGTTCGCCCTCTTCGAGGTGCTCGGCAAGCGTCTCGGCGCGGATGTGATCCCCGTACTCCTTGAAAACTTCACCCGCCTCCGCCTGAGCCTTGTATGATAATGCAATTCGATCGCTCACTTCAAGCCCGGAATCCTTGCGGAAGTTCTGGATGCGGTTAACAATGTCCCTCGCCATTCCTTCTCTGAGGAGCTCCGGGCTGAGGCGAGTATCGAGGATCGCTGTCAGAGAACCTTCCGTCTCGGCTGCAAAACCTTCCGTTGTGTGTTGCAGGATTTGTACCTCTTCACGCTTTATTGTCTCTTTTTTCTCTCCGATGTCAATAGTGATCTCGCCGGAGGAAAGCAGTGTGCCGAGCTGGTCGGCGCCCAAACCGTCGAGCGCTTTCGCGGCATCTTTCATCGATTTTCCCAATCGTTTCCCGAGTACCGCGTAATCGGGCTTTACGCTGTAACTGATGTAATCACCAGTAGTTTCAAGAATCGTTATCGCCTTCACGTTGAGCTCGTCACGAACCAGGGCGGCGAGCTCCCCGTCCTCCGTCCAGGCGAGATCCCCCCGGTATGAATTGTAGAGGAGAAGCTCCGCGAGCGGCGTGCGCACCCTGATGCCCTTTTTGTTTCTCACGGCCCGGCCGAGTGTCACCGCATCGAGAATTCCTTGCATTTTGTTCTCCAGATCCTTATCGATGAGCGTATCTGCCGCCTTCGGATACGCCTCGAGATGGATACTCGGCGCTTGCGTCTTTCCGCTCTCATCGTTTCCAAATCCATGGAGCCGCAGGAAAAGCGCCTCGCTCAGAAACGGTGCATACGGCGCAGCGAGCTTCGCCACCCCATCGAGCACCAGAAAGAATGTCTCGTATGCGGCGAGCTTGTCATCGTTCATTTCGTTTTTCCAGAACCGGCGGCGGCACCGCCGGAGGTACCAGTTGCTGAGCTCATCGATGACGAATGTCTGGATCAGACGCGCTCCTCGCGCGAACTCGTACGCATCAAGGGCTTCAGTTACATCCCCGACCGTTGAGTTGTACCGCGAGAGTATCCAGCGGTCGATCAGATTATCGCTCCCCGTTTTTCCGGTCGGGGTAAAACCGTCGATCTCCGCGTAGATGGCGAAGAAGCTGTACAGGTTCCGGAGCGTGCCGAGAAACTTGTTGGCCACATCCTTGAGCGCCGCCGGATCGAAACGCTTCGGCAGATGCGACGCCCCGCTCGTCATGAGGTACCAGCGCAGGGCATCGGCGCCTTCGCTGCGCAGGATGTCACTCGCAAATACGGCGTTTTTCTTGCTCTTGGCCATCTTCTGTCCCTCGGCATCGAGCACCATTCCGTGGGGGAGGCATCGCCGGTAGGGACTCTGCTTTGTGAGAAACGCACCGATAACGAGGAGAGAATAGAACCAGCCCCTCGACTGGTCAACACCCTCGCTGATGAAATCGGCGGGAAACTGCTCCTTGAAGATGTCCATATTCTCAACAGGGTAATGGTACTGGGCGAACGGCATTGCTCCCGAGTCGAACCAGCAGTCGATCACCTCGGGGACGCGATTCATTTTTCCCCCGCATTCGGGGCAACCGACATCGAGCTCATCAATGAACGGCTTGTGCAGATCGTACTCCTCGGGGAAGCGTTCGCTTATCGACTGAAGCTCTGCGACGCTCCCAATGCAATACTTCTCGCCGCACGATTCACAGATCCAGATATTGAGCGGCGTGCCCCAGTAGCGCTCGCGGCTCAGGGCCCAGTCGACGTTCCCCTCGAGCCACCGCGTAAATCGTTTCTCACCGACCTCGGGGGGGTACCAGTGAATGTTGGAGTTGGCTTCGAGCAATAGATCCTTGAATGCAGTCGTTTTTATGTACCACGAGCGTCTCGCGTAGTATACGAGGGGCGAATTGCAGCGCCAGCAGAACGGATACTGGTGAGTGATCTCGCCGCTTCGGTAGAGGATCCCCCTAGACTCAAGATCCTCGAGGATCTCGGGATCGGCATCCTTGATGAATTTTCCCGCCCACTGGGTGATCTCGTCGGTGAACCTGCCCCTGATATCGACGGGCTGAAAGAACGGCAGATTTTCCACCTTTCCCGCCTGATAATCGTCCTCACCGAAGGCCGGGGCGATATGCACGATGCCGGTTCCCTCGGTAAGGGTGACATAATCGCCGCCGATAACGCGAAATCCGCCCTCGGCGTCCGCAAAATAGGGAAAGCAGGGCTCGTAGCGCAGGCCGATGAGATCGCTGCCCTTGACCGTTTCGATGACCTCCCTCTCATCATCGAGTACATGGAGGAGATCTTCGGCAAGGATCAACACGTCTCCCTTGTTCCTCACCCGCACATAACTGTGATCGGGGCCGACGGCGAGCGCCACATTCGACAGCAGCGTCCACGGCGTCGTCGTCCAGACAAGAAAATATTCTTCTGCATCGATGACCTTGAGCTTTATAAATATCGATGGATCCCTTACTTCCTTATAACCCTGCGAAACTTCATGGCTCGAGAGCGACGTGCCGCATCGCGGGCAGTAGGGGACGATCTTGTGCCCCTCGAAGAGCATGTCCTGATCCCAGAACTGCTTGAGAATCCACCAGACCGATTCGATGTAATCGTTTTTGAAAGTTATATACGGATCGTCGAGATCGAGCCAGAAGCCGTGCCTGCGCGTGAATTCATGCCATTCATCGAGATAGCGAAAAACGCTTTTCCTGCATTCCGCGTTGAACCTGTCGATCCCGTACTTCTCGATCTGGTCCTTGCCGTCGAGGCCGAGCGCCTTCTCCACCTCTATCTCGACGGGCAAACCGTGCGTGTCCCACCCCGCCTTGCGGACGACCCGGTGTCCCTGCATCGTCTTGTACCGGCAGACCAGATCTTTGATCGTGCGCGAAAGGGCGTGGTGAACGCCCGGCCTGCCATTCGCCGTCGGAGGCCCCTCATAGAAGATGAAGTTATTATCGGCCGATCGTTCCTCGACACTCCGCCTGAAGATATCGTGGCGGTCCCAATAGTCAAGGACCTCATCCTCGGTCTCGAGGGCGAGATGCTGTGGGGAGAGCTCCCTGAATCTCTTATCGACCTTCTCTGTATCGCTCATAATAAAATATCTGTTGTCTACGTATATATGATATCCAGCGAATGCTCTTCGTAGATTTCCCGCATCTCATTAGGTCCCGCGGCCTGCAATTCTCACACGTTCGACCGCTCTATTTGCCTGAAAATTGAACAATTGTTTATAATGGAATATGCCGAGAATGTCAAGAATGCAATGCAGGAGCGCATGGAGCGCTACTTCACCCGCTTCAGGAAAGCGGTAACTAGCTTGCAGAGCTTGGCTTCTCCCTTTTTTGCCACGGCGATGATATCCTTGATATTGACCGGTTCGAGGCAATCGGGAAGGGCCTTGTCCGTTACAACGGCGATGCCGAGAACCTTCATTCCACCGTGAACCGCCGCAATATTCTCCGGAACCATCGACATGCCGACCACATCGGCGCCTATTCGGCGCAGGAAACGGTACTCGGCGGCCGTTTCGAGGTTCGGTCCGGCGACCGCCACGAACACACCACGCTTTAAGCTGATTTTCTCATCCAGCGCCGTACTCTCGAGCAGGTTGATATATTTACGGTTGTACGGTTCGCTCATATCCGGAAAACGGGGCCCGAGCCGTTCATCGTTCGGACCGATGAGCGGATTGTCGGCCATGAGGTTGATATGGTCCGTTACGGCTACGAGATCCCCCTTGTCGAGCAGGGGATTCATGCCGCCGACCGCCGATGTCAGGATCAGGGACCGGGCACCGAGCGCTTTCATGACCCTCACGGGAAAGGTTACCTGTTTCATCGTATACCCTTCGTAGTAATGCACGCGTCCCTCCATCGCGATCACGGTTCGGCCGGAAAGCGTGCCGATGATCAGATTGCCCGCATGAAGCCCCACCACCGTCGAAACGGGAAAATTCGGAATATCTTCGTAGGCGATCGTTGCTTTGACCTTGATCAACTTTGCAAGTCCGCCGAGTCCGCTCCCGAGAATGATCCCGAATGACGGGCGGATATTGACCTGCTTTCTGATAAACGAAGCACTCTCTTCTATTTGTTCGTAGAGATCGGTCACAACGGCTCCCTTCTTTTCATCGAGAACAGCAATTATATACCGGTAAATATGGCGGCGGGCAAGAGGTATCTAATCAAATAAAGCCCCGCAAGCTCGAGTGCACGGAGCCGGTCCCCGGTCG
>CBDUQN010000055.1:0-21255 GCA_965369375.1 uncultured bacterium
GGACGACATTTTAAGAAGGGATGCAGGTAGTTATTTCGTCTCCGGCTGATATCCGTGGTTGATTCTAGACCTCCCGATATGGTAATATCGAATTGCGGCTATATATTATACTATCAACAAGTACTTTCCTTTAATGGAAGGAAATTATTATGAAAGCAATGGCAATCCTATTTATGATAATAATTATTGCTCCGACGAGTGAAATACACGGAAGGACCTATGCTACGCTCATAGACAATTATTATCTTAATCAGGAAGAGTATCATTTTATCGCCCTTGTTTATGACGATTCAACTAATGTATGGAAAGTATGTAGCAATTACAATATAGGTAGTGGCGAAAACACATGTTCTTGGTCCGTAGAACTTGCCCTGCCTCAAGATGGTGATGTTGTAGGATTGAATACTATTTGCCATTCATTCTGGAGACCTTATATATTTCTTTCCTACGCTGATGGTAAAACATACTATACTCAAGGGTTCCCTTATATCGAATCTGCCGACTCACTTATTTTTGTATGTGAAGAACCTTCCGAATGGTATCTCGTTAACGATTTCCACTTTGATGGCACTGTTATGACTGCGATTGGTGAAGACGGATTAAATGATTATAAGCGACAGATACGGTTGAACAACTATCCCAACCCCTTCAATCCGACTACAACCATCAACTACAGCATACAACAAGGGGGATTAGTGGAGATAAAGATATTCAACGTTAAGGGTGAACTGCTCAAAACTCTTGTTTCTGAGAACAAACAATCCGGCAACTATTCTATTGCATGGGACGGAAAGAACAACAGAGGTTCCAAGCTACCGAGTGGAGTCTATTTCTACACGCTGAGAATGGGTGACATTACCTCAAGCAAGAAGATGGTATTGCTAAAGTGAGACAAGGCAATATTGAATAGAAAAGCTGTAACTTCCATTAATGGCATCCAACATAAAAACCATGCAATCGATGAACCAGTTAGATATGACAACCGTAGTTTAATAACGCAGCGCGAGGTTTTCTAGAGCTAACGCATGGTGCGACCTCAGCGCTGAGAAAAGTGCGTGCAGAATGATGACAAACATGTGGTCTATGATATAATAGAATCATCGTAGGTTCAAAAATGGCAAGGTGGACGACATTTATGGAAGGCACGGCTCATGAGGTAGCTTCTTTAGGCTCCTTCTCCATCTCGTCAATCACAAGTATACCTCAAGTTGCTACCTCATTTCTTGTTTGAAAGGTATCGGTCCTAAGCTGTATGAAATGGAAAACTCTACCCCACAAATCGATTATGGATTGCCCTTAATATGATTTCCTCTCTCTTTAGTCGGTCAGATTACGTTACCCCGTAGGGTCAAATAATTCAACTGATGTACAACTAGCAATCCATCTTTGGTTTGCACGCCCACAGCCGCTGCCATTTCCGCTGGTTGACAGGCCGTGCCAGGCGTCCGATAATGCTCATTTCTTGTAAAACACTTCAGGGGGGAGTTATGAGTTTCATTATTCGGCCCTGGCAGATATTTCTCCTCGGGCTATCCGGATGGATTAATCGCAACCAGCAGCATATGATCGAGTACCTGATCACAGAAAATCAAATCCTCAAAGAAAAAATCGGTAAGAAAAGAATCCTACTTAACAACGACCAGCGTCGGCGTTTGGCCGTCAAGGGTAAAATGTTGGGACGTAAACTGTTGCTGGAAATCTCAACTATTGTCACACCTGATACGATTCTGCGGTGGCATCGGCAACTTGTCGCTCAGAAATGGGACTATAGTGATCGACGAACAAAAAAGCCGGGACGACCGCCGGTCTCAGACGAAGTGAAGCAACTAGTCCTGCGGATGGCCCGTGGTAATCCATCCTGGGGCTATGACAGGATCCAGGGAGCTCTCAGCAATATTGGTCATGAGATCTCTGACACAACTGTAGGAAACATTCTCAAAGACAACGGCATCGAGCCGGCGCCGGAACGAAAACGGCTAACTACATGGAGAACGTTTTTGAGAGCTCATTGGGACGTGTTGGGAGCAATCGACTTCACAACGATTGAAGTGTGGACAAAAGGTGGATTGGTGACCTTTTATTTATTGTTCGTGATGGAGATTGCCACGCGTCGTGTTCACTTTGCCGGTTGTTCTGCAAGCCCTAACGAGCAGTGGATGAAGCAGATTGCCAGGAATATTACCGACGCTTTTGACAGTTTCTTGAACGGTAAGCGGTACGTGCTCATGGATCGGGACGGCAAGTTCTGTCCCGCGTTCCAAGAGATCTTGAAAAACGAAGACATAAAACCGGTACGGCTCCCTCCGAGAAGTCCGAATTTGAACGCCCATGTGGAACGTTTCCACCGCTCGTTAAAGGAAGAGTGTCTCAATCGAATGATCTTTTTCGGCGAGAAGTCGCTACGAAACGCAGTTGGCACGTTCCTGGAGCATTTTCACAAAGAACGGAATCACCAAGGCCTCGCTAATCGAGTGATCGAACCAGGAGAGGAAGTCAGCCGACGTGATGGCGAAGTTCTTTGTCGCGAACGGCTCGGCGGTATGCTGCGGTACTACTATCGCAAGGCTGCATGAGGACAGATACTCGGGCGTTCATTCTGCAAGTAATAGGCACGGGCTGCATGAGCGGATTACGTATCGCCCGACCGCCTGTTTATCTGGAAGTGCCTGCTACAATCCTGTTATCGACTTAGATTCGACCGCCACATTCGATGCAAACTTGATCATCAACGAGATTGCCGGTCGCTTGAGTTTTTTTACCTTACGGGCGTGTTTTACAAAACGTGAACACATGCCTCCGATGCTGCGCGCATTCTCGCCAAAACACTTCACAAGCGCTTGGTGAATCGTGTCGGTCACAAAGCCATTTTCTTTCAATTCCTTATGAGCACTTCCAAGCAATCTAATGAGAAAGCGGATGCCATTTGACGACTGGCGGAGTTCGTTTTTCTTGAATTCGTTGCAGGGCAGCATCTTGAGCTCCCATTGGAGATTGTCCGCTCGTCGGTTCTCTTGATCGAGTTCCGCCGTATCTAGCCGAAGGCGCAGCGAGCCGGTTTCATATCGAAACACCCTTCTGAGCCGCCAAAAGTGGGAAATGATCAGGTCAACAATCATTTCTTCGAGCGCACCCTCCGGCTGAAGATCGGTTACTACTGACTCGCGCAATCGATTGTATTCAGCTTTGCTTTCTCTACCGTCGCCTTTCTTTATGAATGCTTCCTTGGAAAAGAAGCCGTGCTTCAGCGCATTTAATCGAACTTTCTTTTTGCCTTGCGCTGTCCTAGGACCCGTAGACCGGAAGGCGTTTTGACGATTGGCATTGATCTTCCTGCTTGATGTTTTCTTTTTCATGGATTTTCCTTTCGAACCAGACACGTGTCTGTTCACTTTTGTATGTATTACTTCTTGTCCCATTCCTGGCTCCACATATTCTTGAATTGACTTTTTCAAAATAAAAAAAAGCCAGGTCGAAATCACAACTCGACTTGGCTCATCTCTATTCCAGACCGAAGCCTGGGCTTTACTCTATCTCAACACTCTCGGGCTATACAGCCCCTGAGTCTATTCACTTGTAATTTAGGATACCTGACTTTTTAGCTTCTCTCTCTCACCTCCTTTCTCGTTGCTGAAATTGTTGCCTCGTACAAACGAAGAATACAAGCCGCTTATTCAAACGTCAACTTCTTTTTTACGACAATTTCATGGCAACCGCATAAATAATGTCTCATACTCCTCTTTGGAGCTAAAACATGAGACCATTCGGAGATCAAAGATCCCTTGAGCAACGGCGATTGAAAGCTGTAAGACTTCTCGACAATGGCCTCGGTCCCGGCGAGATAGCACGACAACTGCACGTCGATCGTCGTTCGGTCCATCGCTGGCTGGCAACCTATCGTGATCGAGGAGTCGATGGCCTTGCACCGCGGCCCATCCCAGGACGCCCGCCCAATTTGTCCCTCCACGACCGAGAGCTGCTCGTAAACATGCTTCTCGAAGGCGCCAAGAGCTTCGGGTACCCCAACGACCGCTGGACATGCCCTCTGGTTGCCGATCTGATCCGCCGGCATTTCCACGTCACCTATCACGCGAATCACATCGGCCGCATTCTTCACTCCCTGGGTTTTAGACCCCAGAAGCTCAAACGCCGGGCACAGAAACTGAACGAGGTGACGATTCGGGGTTGGACGCGTGATGGGTGAGCCTGCTAAAGGAAATGCCTAGAACTTCAATACTTTCAACATCTTTCTTTACTAGAGTGACATTTTCTCGGCCACGCAGGTAAGCCGTCATTGAGCGACATGAGACATTACTTATACGTTACCAGGTAACTGTTTCTAGGGGACGGAGTTCCTAGAAGAGACAGTTTTCCCCTGACGTCTGATTTTTCAGAACAAAGCCACTAATAATCTGCATAACCTGTTGTGAAGAAAAGAATAACTCACATCAGCTGCGCCATCAGGGTTGATTGGAAGACGCCTTTCTAACCGTTAGACCGATGCTCGATGCGCCGAAGCCATTCAACAGCTTTTGCCACTGTTTTGTCAGTGACACCGAGCCTTCTGGCGATCGACGAGTTGCTTAGACCAAGTTGTTGAAGTTGCAATGCCTTAGGCGCGATTTGCTGGTAGATCGGCGCATCACCTGTATCAAGTATCTCCGTCTTAAAAGGGATCTGTGCGATGGTTCGAATTCTTTGCGACAGTGTCCACCATTTTTATATCCTCATGCACATTATTAGCCTGGTTAATTCCGTGTCATTGACATTAGTATCAGGAGCTTATGCTGCTATCGGGGCGGCATCAATAAAGTGAAGCGGCTGTAAAATTCTTGCTAGACATCGCGAGTGTCGGATTATCGATTTGAAAAAGGAGGGAACGTATGCCGGAGGGAGGCTTCGCTCCAAGCCAGAGCATGAGAGCCGTTCTATGGATAGCTCGAATCGTGTCGGTGATTATTGTGGTCTTCCTGGTGTTCATGGTTGTTGGGTACACCGTCAATCCGCAGGGTAGTGGGAGTGGGCCAAATATGCCTGAGTGGTTTGGCCTTGCATTGTTCCCGTTTGGACTGTGTATCGGCTACGTGATCGGTTGGCGGTGGCAACTCCTGGGAGGGGCCGTCAGTTTGATTTGCTTGGTCGCATTTCTTGTTCTCATGCGAGAGCTGGACATGATCCTTATCCTATCTGTTGTTGGAATACCGGCGGTTCTTTACATCGTGTATGGGATCCACCGGCGTCAGATGGTATCAGGAGATGCACTTACGGGAGGCACTGAACGATGAATCCGGAAAGCAATCGAATCGAAACTCATTTCTTACGCAAATGGATTATCGCTACAGGTATCGCATGGCCGGTCGGAATGAATGAGTCTCGCCCATCGTATACGCCTGCTTTTACGCAATTCGCTCTCATCGACGACAGAGCAATCGATCTGCTGGCTCGTATGCGGTTTCTGGCTGCCGCTTAACACCCTGCGCTGTCTGCATATAGCTTACAATAGAAGCGGTATTATCCCCCGCCTCCGAGCGGGAACATGAATCCGGCCATAACCGAAATTGCGCTGTTCTTCACATCGTCATCTTCGAGTTTGTCGATCGATACAAATCCTAGTGTGTAGCGTCCTTCGAGCGTGAGCTTGAAGCTTCCAATGTCGAATATCGCTCCCGCTCCGAAAACGGCACTGATATCGGTGCCTTCGACCTCGTCCTTTATGTCCTCGCCATCAACATCGGCGCTTATATTAAAAGAAAAGGCCGGACCGACGAAACCCATGAGGTCAACCGTTTCACTAACCGGTAACAGGCCAACGGCCAAAATGGGAATCTCGATGTAATCGAGATCGAACGTCACATCGAAGAACTCACTCTTGGCTCCCTTGCGGGCGTAGAGGATATCAACCTCGATTCCGAAGTTCTTGTTGAGCTGCGCCATTACCGCCGCACCCACAATGAAAGCGGTATTTGATTCCACACCTACGACATCATCGCCTTTGAGCGAGACGATATTGACGCCTCCTTTAATCCCCAGGTTCCACTCGACTTGCGCGTATGCTGCGCTCGCCGAGATCGCAAGGGTCATCAGCGCAAACAATACCCACATGTGCCATTTCTTCATTTGAACGCCTCCTTTGCGTAGGGCTCGTTCGCGAAATCCCGGGCTGATGAGATCATCCTATCTATATAATCCCGGCACTTCGCGCGTTCGCCGTTAATGGGCACTTATTACGTCGCTTCCAGGCAGTCTAAAAATGCCTGGGTTTGGAGTCAAGTCAATTCATGTAATTTTCAGCCAACTCAGAGGTCAATGCTTCGGCAGTTCGAGGAGGTACTTCTGAGGCACGATACCGCGGTCCCAAATCTCATGGAACTCTTTGATCTTGTGAGATCTTCCTCGGCAACGTCTAGAAAGCAATTCCATACTTATTAATCTTATATAAATTGCATATGCAATTACAGGTTGGTGAGCCGTCGCATGTCTCCAAATAACCACATGTTATTGTCCTGCACGTGAGTTCGCACGTTTCCGCGTCGTCGCAGGTTGGACTTCGGCGAGCTCGAGGATTTTTCCTGGATGGGCCGCACGAAGGGCGCACCGAAAAACTAAAAACAGTTGATCCCGTAACAAAGAATTGAATTCAGTTTTTTTGTAACAGGGTTTGCCCTCTTCGGGCATTATGGGAGTGAATATCAGCTGACCGGTCAATTTGCGCTGCAGCCGGGTTGATTCTTCCGTTTTCCTTTCGAATATCTCCTTGAAATGGATCAACCTATCAATAATCCATTCCTTTTGCAGAGCAGAACCGTGAAGCTGAAGAGAGCCGGGAATCTATACCTTTGACCGGTTCAGTTTCTGGGAAGGGGTCAAATCGGCTATTAATCCTGCTCGATCGAAAAAAGCTCTTCCTCGTCCATCAACCAGATCTGTTCGCCCGCCTCCTCGACCCCTTTCTCTTCGACAAGCGCCGATACGAGAACGGTTGTTTCAGGCAGGAGAGAGATAATTACCCTTTTTCCCGTATCCGTCCCGAAGATTGCGTAAGGTGGACCGTCATGAAATGTAACGGAGATGTTTCTCTTGCCGAGCGTGCATCCGCTTCCCAGCTGTACCCCATCGATCAGGCAGGAATGGGGAGGTTCGAGGATCGAGAATACCTTTGCGTCCAGGCCGAAATGGCCGGCCGATCCGGTCTCACGCAGGGCGATCCTGCCCATCCTGTAGCCGAGCACGACATATGGACCTAGATGTCCGTGAAAAGACTTGATCATAGCCAGTGGATCGATTGCCCGAGCGGGCGCGTGAACATGCTCTCCGCGGGGTGTCCGCGGTTCTTCCCAGAGCCGGTGCAGGAGCCCGGCGAGGACGGGGCCGCCCGAAACCCTTGCCAGCCTCACGTTTCCTCCGGCCGTTTCCACGAGGCGCGGCAGGCCGGCGCCTTCGAAATCGACCGTGTATTCCGTATCATCCGTGTGAAAGATTTCCGGGGCGGCAAGCGCCGCGACCGCCACCTCATCATATATGAAGATGTGGATGGGGTTGATACCCTCCAAGGTCGTCGCCCGGATCCATCTTGCCGCCGGCGAGTCGCCCTCGACGGATGAAAGGATATCGAAAGGATCCGGGTCGTCGGGGATCGAAACGTCGACGAGGATGATCTTAGTCGCCTTTTCGAGGACCATCCGGGCCGATTCCAGGTCGAACTCGAGGTTCCAGGAATCCACGAGTTTCCCGGTGATCCGGGCTGGGATGACCACTGCATCGATCTTTTCGATGGCCCCGGGTTTTTCTCTTTCGAGCCGGGCGAGGTTGCCCATCGGGCCGAGCGCCAGCCACCTCGTCCGGACGTCGAGCCGGTCGAGAATCGAAAAGAACCCCTCCGCGTCCAGCTTTTCGTGACGCAATCTTCTCGGGGGAGGAAAGAGGTGCCCCGCCAGGCGTTCGGATGTCCCGCGCCACGCCGGGGCGGCCGCTGGATTCCCGGCCGGTCCCCGGTAAACGGCGATTCCGCCGATGCGCGCTGTTTCCAGCAGTCCAATGACGTTATCGGCGCCTTTAGCGGCGGAGGCTGACCCGTCGACGGTCAGGATCGCCTCGATCTTGACATGCTCGCTGCCGATCAGTGCGAAAATAGCTCGAACGTCATCGAGCCCCATGTCGGTGTCTACAATGACCGCCGAAGCGCCGGGATGTTCATCGCTGGTGTGTGAATGCTGAGCCGGGCCACTGTCGCCCGATACGAGAGCTGCTACCAGCAGTAGGGCAGCCAGAACGATCGATAATGTTGCAACACCTTTCATCTCTGCCTCCATTCATCAGTATACGGAATGACGCCGGGGTTAAAGTAACACGATCTATAGTATAGTGCCACATTTTTATTGACAAGTGTAGCACGATAATAGTAATAGTAACACAACGGAAATCGTGCGGGCTTGTTTCATGAGGGAGAATGAAATGAACAGATATCGGATAGTTGCATTCGCGCTTCTGATCATTATACTGGCAAGCGGGAATCTGCGTTCCGCCGCAGAGGAGTCTGCCACCGAGAAGCTTGCCACCGAGAAACTTGCAGCCGAGGAGCCCGCCGCCGAAAAACCTACCGCCGAGAAGCCCGCCGGCGAGGAGTCTGCCAGCGATTCCATCCCGATGTACCGGATGAAAGAGATTGTTGTCATCGGCTGGCGCACTCCCATGCTGGTCGAAGACTTGGCTCTTTCGGTCAGTTTCATCGGGGAAAAGGAGATACAGACCACCCTGAAAAATTCATCGACCGACATGGCGGGCGTTCTGCCTGGAGTCTTCATCGAACGCACCAGTGATTTCGGGCGAAGTGATGTCAGCATCAGGGGGCTCGGATCGAGAGGCAGGTACTCGCTGGTACTCGTCGATGGACGCCCGGAGAAGATGGCACTCTTCGATTGTACGGTCACGCATTCCTTTCCACTTCATAATGTGGAGAGAATAGAGGTGATCAGGGGCGCATCATCGATGCTTTACGGTTCCGGGGCGATGGGAGGTGTGATGAATGTCATTCCGCGAAGGGTCCGCAATGATATCGAGATCGACCTGAGGGCGGCCGGAGGCAGCTATGATACGTGGGTCGCCGATGGAAGGCTCGGCGGACGAAAAGGCAGGCTATCCGGCATCTTGAGTGCCGATCACAGGGAATCAAACGGACACGTCGAGCACTCTGCGTATAAAGGGACCGACATCTTTGCCGAGGGGGAGATCGTTCTGAATTCCAGCTTCGTTTTATCCGTTTCCGGCAAGTATTTCGATGGGTACAAGGAAGAGCCGATAAGGTTCACTGACGAACCCGCAACCGTTTCCGACACGTGGAATGATTACGAGAGAGGGTCGGTTGACGTCCACCTGAAAGAGGAACGAGACCGGCGTTCGATGGATTTCCGTTTATACCGCAATTTCGGAGAACACCGGTTTTCGGACGGGTGGCACTCGAAGGATGCGACAAACGGCGCGATGTTCTACGCGTCGGTCGGCTTGATCGAGGACTTGGCGCTGAACTTCGGAGCGGACTACCGGCGCCAGCAGGGCAAGCTTCCCGATACGGACGGGGCCGAATGGAACAAATGGGAGGCCGGCGGTTATCTGGCGGCCGAGTACACTATCGCCGGTCAGGTTCTCCTGTCAGCGGGGTCGCGGTACAACTATGACGAGGTGGCCGGTGACGAGATGAGTCCCTCTTTCGGCGTTGTCTGGCGGCCCAGCGATGGGACCTCGATAAGGACTCTCGCCTCGCATGGGTTCAGATCGCCTCAGCTCAATGAGCTGTACATGTTTCCGCCATCCAACGATGCCCTGAAAGCGGAAAAGGTCTGGAACTATGAGATCGGCCTGCGCCAAGAGCTTCCCTGGCAGATCGAGTTTGATATCGCCGCGTTCAGGATGGACGGAAACGATATGATCGAACTGGTCCCGAACTCCCCTCCGCCGCCGAGGTATATCTTCAGCAACACCGGTAAGTTCGAGTTCAACGGCATCGAAGCGACTCTTTCGGGAAAATGGAGAAACGGGCTCGGGGGCAGGGTTTCGTACTCATGGCTCGATCCCGGTGAATGGACACGCGGCAGGCCGGGACTCAAGTACGATCTCATGTTCGCGTATTCCCGAAAGGCTTTCACTTTCCGGGTCAACGGGCAGCGGGTGGAAGACTACTACGTCGGCAATGACCAAACGGATCCGATAGATTCATACACTGTGATTGACGTTTATGGGGAATCGACGATCGCTTTGGGAGTGAGAGCATTCGCCGGTATCAACAACCTCTTCGACAAGGAGTATTCCGTCTTCGTCGATCTTCCCGGGGGAGAGGCCGGTTTGTACGGGATGCCCGGAATTACCTTCATCGGCGGTTTCAAGTACGCATACTGATGCTACCCGTCTTCTATTAATGTCACAAGTATAGGCATTCAAATTCTTGTCAAGATGCTCGGGTGGCCGGATGGGGCCGGAAAGCCGTGATTCCAGGTGTTTGAGTTCAAGAGATTAGCTCCGGACCACCGGTGCCCCGGCGTTAACGAGCTGCCGGGAGGTTCTATGGAATAAATGGGAGGGAGTAGGAACTGGAAACGGACTTACGGAATGGCTAGTGAGACACTCCCAGACGAAACAGGGAGAAACTGATAGGCCATACCTACGGAGTGCCGCGCCAGCACTCGACCCTACCGCAGAAGAACCATCTTCCTTGTTTGCATGAAGTCACCGGTAACGAGACAATAGAAGTAAATTCCGCTCGCGACCGCTCTGCCGCCCGTGCTTTTCCCGTCCCAGAGCTCTTCGTGCCGGCCCGCCTCGCGTCTCTCGTCGACGAGCACCCGTATCAACCGTCCGGCGCTATCGAACAGTCGTAGGGAAACGTGACCGGCTTCACCGATCGAAAAAACGATACGTGTAGAAGGGTTGAACGGATTGGGGAAGTTCTGTTCGAGGGCATATGGCAGCGACGGTGTTTCATCTCCATTACCCCCCGGTGTGCTCTGTATCGAGAAGAGGCTGTCGCTCGTATCCTCGCCGATGAGCAGTCCCGGATCGAAAGCCATGATTTTTATGAGGCACGAATCGGAAATCGTATCGGGTACGATCCACCGATAGGGCGAATTGTTGGATTCGCCGCTCGTAATGAGCTCGAAACCGGCACCTCCATTAAACGAGCAGAATATGCTCACCGAGTCGACGCTTCGGTTATCCGTTGCAATCCATTCGATGTAGAGCGTACTGTCAATCCCAAACACCTCACCGCCGTTCGGGTACACGACGGTCACCTCCGGTGCGATTGTATCGGGAACAATGACGTGCAGATTCGCGGGAATGGTTACCTTGGGTGTCACGGGATCGTTGCACTCCACGACGAGGAAGGTTCCGTAATCGCCAATACTGATGCCCCCAGCGTCATAGGCAACCGCGATATTCACACTATCACCAGGCGTGACCGTTCCCGATCGTGGATCGATCGCCAGCCAGTTCGCGCCGAGGGCGAGCCAGTCGAATACCTGGTTGGCGAAGAGTCTGTTGTGATCGACATCGATCCTGTTGTTGTCGAACTTGGCATCGTCCGCCATCGCGGCGATTCTGCCGAGGCCGACCTCGCTGCACGCCGTGTTCGGCACATGGTTATCATCATCCACCAGTCGAAAGGCGGGAGCAGTCACCGTCGAGAGAGAGGCATAGTTGAAATAGATGAAAACGCTCGCCACACCCTCCGTCGTCACGTGCGGATAAATATTCCAGGTCGTGCCGTGTGATCCATTCACCGTCGAGTACTCGATTCCCGCTTGCAGCGGCGTGAGAATCGAATTGAAGGCGGTAACCGAGGAATCCGTCTTTCCTTCCAACAGCAGCCCGCCGCCGGCAGTTACCCAATTGATCAACGCGGAACGCTCGACACTCGTCCAGGTGCCGGCCATATCCGTTGTCCAAACAATATCGTACACGACGAGAAGCTCGAGTGTGATCGGTGCGCCGTTTTCGGTGACCGCAGCTCCTCTTGCAATCAGATCGGCTATGATTTCCGTCCTGCCGGCGCTCGAGCTCTGGCCATGCGCGACATCGTACATGATCTCAACGCCTGAGAGATCGGCGGGCGCCGATTGCAGCATTCGCGC
Source organism: uncultured bacterium (assembly GCA_965369375.1). Classification (GTDB taxonomy): domain Bacteria; phylum Krumholzibacteriota; class Krumholzibacteriia; order Krumholzibacteriales; family Krumholzibacteriaceae; genus CBDUQN01. The sequence continues at coordinate 12,117 of CBDUQN010000055.1, forward strand.
ACGATTCTCGACCGTTAGAGCGGCGGCTTCACCACCACCCGGATCGATAGTGCCGGCCTTTGGAGGTTTCATGGCATACAGCGGCGCCGTGAGCCCGGGCGAGAATTGAATGCTCCACTCCAGGACGCTCACACCCTCGTTTCGGATCGTGAGCGTTTGCATGGACGTTTCTCCCGGGGAAAGGTTTTCGTCGAGCGAGGTGGGGAAAACGGCAATCACCGGCGGCGCGGCTCCCGTGCCGCGCAACACGACCCCAATTACAGGTTCGTCCGGATCGTTGCTGATAATTGTCAATGTTCCCTCGATCAATCCGGTTTCATCGGGCGCAAAGTCCACGTTCAATTCCCTGCTCTCACCAACACCAAGCGCGAACCCGGATGTATCCGCACTGAATGACTCGTTGTCCAGCACCACCCCGCTCACCACGAGAGTGTATGCACCGTAGTTCGTAATAATCAGCGTGTCACTCGAAGCACATCCGAGGAATACCGTTCCGTAATCGAGAACACTGTCCGATACCGTTATTCCGGGCGCACCGAGAATCTGAAGGTGGAGCGGCACGAACATCTCAGGCGTCGGCGGAAGGCAGCTTCCCACGACGAGAACGGCGTCATATCCGCCACTACCCAGAACACCGGCATCGAAGGTTACGGTAACCTCAATGCTATCGACCGGGGGAATGGTCCCATAAGCGGGATCGGCGGTCACCCAGCTCACGCGGGCGGCCACCCAGTCGAACACCTGATTGGCGAAGAGCCGGTTGTTGAGATAGTCGATGCGACTATTGCTAAACATTTGCTCCGCCGATGCGACGATCCTGCCGAGGCCGATCTCGCTGCAGGCCGAGTTCGCCACACCACCAACATCATCTATCAATCGGACCGCGGGGGGCGTTACCGCTGATAGATAGGTGAGCACGGAGCCCAGATAGATACCGGCAACTCCCTCGGTCGTCGCGTGCGGGCAAATATTCGTCGTCGCTCCGGGATTTCCGTACGAAAAAATCGGGCCGTACTCAATGCCCGCTTCCAGTATCCCGAGAATCCCGTTGAAGGCATCGCTCGAATGCCCCTCGAGCAGCAGCCCGCCGCCGCGATGTATCCACTCGAGCAGCGCAAAGACCTCGTTTGTCGTCCAGGTTTCACTCCACGTCATCCAGACCACGTTGTATCCTGCAAGGACGAAGTCAGTGATCGCAACAGTGTTCTCGGTGACTGTTGCACCCCTCGACTCGAGATCCGAAACGATCGTTGACCAGTACGAGCTCGCGTTCTGGCCGTGGGAGCGGTCGTACATAACAGCAACACCCGTGAGGTCGGCGGGTCCGGATCCGGGCGCATGAAAGAGGATGCTCCATTCCAAGTCACCCGGACCCTCGTTCCGTACGGTCAACGCATGCTCGGACGTTCCCCCTACGAAGAGGCTGTCACTCAGTGAATCCGGAGACACCGAAATCACCGGCGGCGGCAATCCCGTTCCCCGCAGCATAACGTACACGGTCGATTTATTCGGATCGTTACTGTTAATCGTCATCATCCCTTGTATCTGTCCAATCTCGTCGGGTGTAAACTCTACGATTAGGTTGCGGTTCTCATCCGGTTCCAAGACGAATCCGGATGTATCTGCACTGAAGGCCGCATTGTTTATCGTCAATCCGCTCACAACAAGGCCGTCAGTTCCGCTATTCGAGACCACGAGCATCTCTCGTACGGTTGCACCGACAAAGGACTGCCCAAAGTCCAGAAGCGTGTTCGATAGCGTTATATCCGGTATCCCTGTAACGTGCAGATGGACAGGCACGCACACCTCGGGTGCAACGGGATCGCTGCTCTCTATGACGAGATCGGAGAAGTAATCACCGCTGCATAGATTTCCGGCATCGAAGGTGATCTCGACACTCACGCTGTCCCCCTCGGAAATCGTCCCCGAAAAGGAGCCGGCGGAGAGCCAGCTTGCGCCGACGCCGAGCCAGCCGAACACCTGGTTCGCAAAGAGCCGATTGTCCTCGGAGTTTATCCTGTCATTCTTGAAGTTCTTATCCGCCATAGCGACCACCGTGCCGGAACCGACGATGTCGCAGGCCGCGTTCGGCACATTATCGATATCATCGATCAGACAAACCGCGGACCCGGACAGAGACAAACGGGCGCCGCTATCTTGAATCAGAATGGTCTCTACATTCCTTGTCGTTTCGTGCGGGAATACGTTCGATGTTACACCGCTCGTTCCGTCATACGAGGAGTAATGGATGCCCGCACCGAGCGCCGTGGCGATCTCGTCCAATTCCGAATCGTAGTAATCCCCCTCGAGGAGCACTGCACCACCGGCGTTGAACCAATCGGTGAGCGCTTCCAGCTCGGAATCCCAGAAGGGGATGTGATGACCGGTTATCCAAAAGACATTATAGGGGGCGAGGGTCTCGGGAGTGATGATGCTGCCATTGTCTGTAACCGTTGCTCCTCTCGCGGTCAGATCCGCAATGATCGTCGACCAATTGGAGCTCAATGACTGGCCGTGCTTCCTGTCGTATCCGATCGAGACACCGGTGAGATCGGCCGATGCCACGACGAGCGGCTTCGTCCGTTTGGCTGCCGGCACAAAATTCACGCCGGCACCATCGGAACCGGCTGCACCAGCGTCCGGGGGGATCGGTACATACTGCTGGGCGGTTTCCCCGCTGGCAATGACGAAATGGATATCCCATGCCAAATCGCCTTCACCATCCTGCCGTATCGTAACGGTTTGTGTCGATGTCCCGCCCGCAGAGAGGCTTTCCTCCAGCGAATCGGGGTGCACCGCGATCCCCGGTGTCGGCGCTCCCTCACCTAGTAGGCTCACGCCCACGAGCGATTCATCCGGATCGTTGCTGTAAATGTCCAAATCTCCAACAATCGACCCCGCCACATCGGGTGTAAACTCGACGACCAATTCCATGCTGTCTAGAGGGCTGAGAACGAAACCGGACGTATCGGCGCTGAAGGCTGGATTGGATACCTGCACTCCACTCACCACAAGATTGTCAGTCCCGACATTCAAGATCACGAATGTGTCGGAAGCTGTTGATCCGATCAGAAGCAGCCCGAAATCAATACTCTGCTCAGAAACCGTAATGTCGGGCTCACCGGTTACGTGAAGATGCACGGGTACATAAACCTTCGGTCTTATGGGATCGTTGCTCTCGACAACGAGGCTGTCGAAATATTCGCCGCCGAATACACACGTTGCGCCTGCATCGAATGTAACGGCGACGTCCTTGATGCTGTGCGCCGGAATCGTGTCGGCCGGAGAATCGACGGAGATCCAACAGATACCTTCCCTGATTGCCCACAGTATGGCGTTGCGAAGGATCAGCGGAACATCCCCTAGCCAGTATGCGGGTGTCGCAACATATACATTCACACCAGCGACGTTGTTCCCCTTCGTTGCTGCAAGCGGCAACCCGTTGTCCCAATCTGCAACCCAGACCGCGCCTTCGGTCAGACTTACGTTCCCGAGCAGGTCACCGGTTGCAGTCGTCACGCCCGACATGATGGGATGATCCACGTCGTAACTTCCCAGATCCGCCGTTCGGTTCGGACCGCCGGAACCTGCAAACGGCGAATACCCGTCGCTCTGGAACCTCCCTGTAACCGCATATTCCTCGATAAATGATGCCAGCGTAAGCACAACGGCCCCGCCGATATCGACGTAATCGGCCAGGACATCCCCAACCGCTGCCGCATCATGGAACGGCGATTCGTTCATCACGACAACGCAATGGTACATGGAGAGATCCTCCAGCGACGGCGTTGCGGTAAAACCTTCGAAATCGTCCACCACGGAGAAATCGGGGTAGCTCGAGAGCAGTTCCATGATCTCGGATACATCGCCGTTGCTCCCGAGTATGAGAAGCCGCTTTCCGATCACTGCGCCACTGCCCCCCAGTATCCCATGCGCATCGAATCTCTTCCGTATGGGGCTTCGACCGTCGTTGTATGACACTCCGGAGTTCGTGAATCTCCCCTGATCGAGAATCCGGTTGCGCATGGGTGTCTTCTTCGATGTAAGTACTCGGGTACCGGTCACCGAAAGGCCAGCCGTGCTTTCGACGATGCTGAAGACAAGATCGTTTTCGCCGGTGTTTTCGATTGTCAGGATGTGCACCGACGTGGAGTCGCTCGAGAGGCTGTCACTGAGCGAAGCCGGTGTGACTACAATCTCCGGCGGCCCGAGCCCCTCACCCTGCAGCGATACCGCTACCACCGGCTCATCCGGGTCGTTGCTCATCACCGTCAGCGTACCCGCAAAAACGCCCTCCGCACCGGGGGTGAACACCACAACCAATTCTCTGCTCCCGCCGGCATCGAGGACAAACCCTGAGACATCAGCGCTGAATGCCGCATTGTCTATGAGCACCTCGTCCACCACGAGTGTGTCCGCACCCGTATTCGAGATTACGACTGTATCGGTGCAGGTCGCCCCGATGAAGATCCGTCCATAATTCAGAATGCTGTCCGAGAGGGCGATATCTGGCGCACCAATTACCTGAAGGTGCGTGAGCATGGATGTCTCCGGTGTTACGGGATCGTTGCTTTCTATTATGAGGGCGGCGTCATAGTCGCCGCCGGCGAGCCCCGCAGCATCGAACGTCACCTCTACACTCACGCTGTCTCCCGCAGTGAGTGTTCCCGAGGCGGGAAGAGCCGATACCCAGTTCACACCTAGGGCGAGCCAGTCGAACACCTGGTTGGCAAAGAGTTGGTTGTCGCTCTTTGCGATCAGGTTGTCATGGAAGAGTTCCTCAGCCATCGCGACAATTCTGCCCGAGCCGACGAGTGTGCACGCGGTGTTACGTAATCCGGCTGCATCCTCGATCAGGCACACTGCAGGATGCATGACGTCATAGAGATAGGCGAGATTGTTATGAATGTAGATGTCATCCACGCCACGAGTTGTCTCGTGCGGGTATATCGTTGTGGTACTGCCGGACATTCCCCTGTCGTACGCATACTCGATGCCCGCTCCCAGTTTTGCAAGGAGCGTATTAAAGCGAGCGGAACTCTGATCCCCCTCGAAAATCAGGCCGCCGCCGGCTTCCACCCAATCAGCCAATGCATCGAGCTCGGCACTCTCCCAGTCGACGCTCATATCCATCATCCACACCACGTCGTAATCGGTTAAAAGTTCCGTGCTGATCGAGTCGTTATTGATAGTGACCGCCGCACCCCTCGTGGTGAGGTCGGCGATAATCGTCGCCCACTCGTCGGGCGTTGGTTGCTCGGGAGGTTGACTGTGTGACTGATCCAACAGTATAGACACGCCGGAAAGATCGGCGAGCATCGCTGTCAGTTGCAGCGCCGGATCGGAATCGTGGAGCGCAGCGGTTTCCTCCCCGTCCGGCCCGGTCGCTACGAGCTTCGGCGGCGTCAATGTGAACACCTTCCTCATCATGGCGGATGAGGCGCGGTATCGTAAGAGGTTCCACTCCAGTTCGCTGCCGCCATCATTCCTTATAGTCATCGCGTGTGACGATGTCTCACCCGTCGACAGGCTCTCGCTGAACAACTCTGGAGAAACCACGAGCACCGGCGCCTCGAGCCCTTCGCCCAGCAAGGATACGTTCACTACGGGCTCGTCCGGATCGTCGCTATATATTGTCAGTACTCCTGCTGCCATTCCTGTCACATCGGGTGCATACTCAACGTTCAGATCCCTGCTCTCACCGGCACCAAGAAAGAAACCGCTCGTATCGACATTGAAGATGGAATTGTCAACAGCCATCCCGCTCACGGTCAGGGAATCAGGCCCCACATTCGAAATCACGAGCGTGCCGTCGGTACTAAAACCGATGTATACCTGCCCGAAATCCAGAAGGCTGTCGGCAACCGCGATATCGGGAACACCGGTAACATGGAGACGAACGGGCACCGACACCTCGGATGTGACCGGATCGTTACTTGCCACGATGAGGTCGGCCCCGTAATCACCCCCGTAAAGGCCGCCGGCATCGAAGGAGACCACGACGTTCACGCTGTCACCCGAGGTTACCGTTCCCGAAGCGGGCGCGGCCGTCGCCCAACCGACGTCGAGGGCGAGCCAGTCGAAGATCTGATTCACGAAAAGCTGATTATCCGCTCCACCAACAGGGCCGTTCATAGACAGCTCTTCCGCCATCGCGATTACCCGGCCCAAACCGACGAGACTGTACGCCGTATTCGGCACCCCCGTCAGATCCTCAACGAGGCGGACTGCCGGCTGCACGATCGAAGCGAGATGGGCATGGGCATCTTCAAGGTAGATGCTGCTCACGTCCTCGGTCGTTTCATGCGGATGTATATTCGTAGTCGTTCCATTCGTCACGCCTTCGGGAGCGTACTCTATGCCCGCTTCGAGCGCGCCGAGCAAAGCGTTGAAGTCGTCGGCGCTATCGTCACCCTCGAGGAGCAATCCGCCGCCTGTTTTAACCCAATTCGACAACGCGGACAACTCGGCAGCCGACCAGACGACACCGACGTCCACCGACCACACCACATCGTAACCGGCCAGAAGCTCGGAAGTGATCGAATCGTTATTGACCGTAACGGTCGCTCCCCTCGCGGTGAGATCTCCGATGATCGTCGACCAGTAGATGCCCGATATCTGCCCGTGTGACCTGTCATACATGATCTCTTTTCCGGTCAAATTTGCGAGCGGTGCCGTAAGCGCCGCCCCCACGGCAGGCGCCGCAGCGGATTTCTCCCCGTCAGGCGTGGCGGCATCGGCTCGGGGAGGTGTCAAGGTATAGAGCAATGTCATCGGCTCCTCGGGCGCTGATGTCTCCCCGCCGATCGAAACGGAAAAATCGAGCGTTCCCGCGCCGATATTTCGAATCGTCAGTATCTGTGCCGACGTTCCTCCGGCGAGCAGGCTGTCAAAGAGTGAATCCGGGCTCACGTCGACCGAAGGAATTGCGAGGGTCGTTCCCGATGGAGTATTCGAGACGGCAGATGAATTTCCCCACTCATCGAAGACTTTGACGGCAAAATAGTATGTCGTGCTGAAATCGAGTCCGTGCACCGTAAACGATTCCGACACGCCCGGTGGCTGCGGTCGCGGTGCACCGTCGACCTCGGTCGCCGAATCGAACGTGCCCGAATCGATAGGCGAAAGTGAATGCCTGATATCGTACTCGACGGCTTGCCCGGCGCCGCCGTCATCGCCGCTCGCCGTCCAGGTGAGCCTGATCGAATTGGACCGATGATCCAACGTTGCCAGATCACTGACAGCCGAGGGCGGTATGCTGTCCGGTTCCGCCAGCGCGTTGAACGCATTGAGCCTCCCACCGGTGACAGTCTTCCCGCTCAGCGATGGAAGTGAATCGACCGCAGCCAGGATTCGATCCCGTATCTCGAGGTGGGACAGTTCCGGATATACCGACCACAGTAAACCCGCCACACCCGAAACGTGAGGTGTCGCCATGGATGTTCCATCCTTAGATCCGTAACTGTCGTTTGGCAACGTGCTCAGAATATCCACACCCGGTGCAGCGAGATCGACCGAGGTGGCGCCGTAGTTCGAGAACGAGGCCAGGTTGTCGTTGTGATCGGTCGCGGCTACAGAGATGATATTGCCGAGGTCGTAACCCGAAGGGTAGTGAGACCGAAAATCGGTAAAGAGCCCATCATTACCGGCCGCGGCGATAAAGAGCATCCCTGCATCTCCCGATGCCTCGATAGCCTCCCGAAGCGCCGAGGAGTATGCAACTCCGCCCCAACTGTTACTGGTCAGCTTCGCTCCCATCATCGTTGCGTATTCGATCGCATCGATGGCGTCGGCGGTAGTTCCCATCCCGTCCGCACCGATGAACTTCAGCGGCATGATCCTCGCAGCCCAGCACACGCCGGTCACACCGATCCCGTTATCTCCCACTCCTGCGATCGTCCCCGATACATGTGTCCCGTGCCCGTGATCGTCCATTGGATTGTTATCATTATTTACGAAGTCCCATCCTCTGACATCGTCGACATATCCGTTGCCGTCGTCATCGATGTTGTTATTCGGAATCTCCCCGGTGTTCGTCCAGATGTTCGCCGAGAGATCTTCATGCAGCCAATCGACACCGGTGTCTATCACACCGATGATCACGCCGTTACCCGCTGCGATCTCCCAGGCTTCCGGTGCATCGATGTCGGCGTCCGCCGTTCCCCCCCTCTGACCCGTATTATGCAGCCCCCATAGCTGATGAAAGAACGGGTCGTCGGGAGCAATATTCTCGGCATGCAATATGTAGTTAGGTTCTATATACTCGATACGCGGATCGTTGCGGTATAGGAGTACGGCCTCCTCGACGGACATGCCGGAAATCTCCCAGAGCTCGGCGCGGGTGAGTCTGAATCGCTTGACAACGGCAGTGTTGAGACTCGTTTGAATCTCATCGACACCGCTCATCAACGTTTCCACTCTCATCTTGACGATGACCTGGCGTGGGACGTATTCCGCAGCATGCTGGGATCGAGTGTCCGAAACGGCAACCATCAACAGAGCGATAACGATAACCGCCTGGAGCACCTTGACGAGCCGCATTGCTACACCAATCCCTTCTCTTTCATTTTCCGCACTACATTCACCGCTCTGTATTTGCTCGATATGACCGCTTTCGCTTGCTGCAGTATCCGAACACCGCGTACAAGCTGTACGGTATATTCCTCTTGCGAGAAAACGTCCAAGAAAAGCAAAACCACATTCGTACCGGATGAGGCCTCGTCACCACCCATCAACATTATTAAACCCCTATCACATTATATATCAAACAGTTATATTCGTCAACAAAAATTACCAGCGTATATTTCCGCATGTATTCAAGCCCGATACCATACTGATAATAATAAAGGTAAAAGCGGCGAATGTGAGGTGCGAAAGACCAACCTATAGTGGTTGCCGACCTGTCCCCTCTGTTTATTCCGTCCGCATTTCTATTCTTGCACTTAGCGGATTATTCAGAAGCCAACGGTAGAGCCTTAAAAACAGAGAGTGGTTATGAAGAGGGTTGCACATGGGGAGCCAGATATTTTTATCCGAGTCAAAAGCTACCGTCTGGTTAACAGGAGCCCCAGAAATCAGCAACTCCCGGGCGCTGCGATGGAACCCCTTTCTAACCGGCCCCAAAATGAACCTGTTTAAG
>CBDUQN010000056.1:0-21049 GCA_965369375.1 uncultured bacterium
TTCGCGAGGGAGGCCGCACCGTCGCCTCCGGAGTCGTAACCGAGATACTGGAATAAGAACCATTAGGTAATGGGGTTCGGAGGTAGTCTGGTGGATGGCCAGAGAATACGAATTAAGTTGAAGGCGTACGAGCACTCTATGCTGGACCGAAGCGCGGAGGAAATCGTCCGCACTGCGCGCAGAACCGGCGCAGAGGTCTGCGGCCCTATTCCGCTGCCGACGAAGAGAAGCGTCTATACGGTTCTCCGTTCGCCTCACGTTAACAAGAAATCCCGGGAGCAGTTCGAGATCAGGGTGCACAAGAGGCTGATATGGATTACGAATGTAACGCCGAAGGCCGTCGATGCGCTGCAGAAACTCGATCTCCCGGCGGGTGTCGATATCGAGATAAAGGTCTGATTTACTCGGAGGAAGCAATGGTTGGGTTGATCGGCAGGAAGATTGGCATGACCCAGGTTTTTGACGAAAACGGTGTTGTGATACCCGTTTCCGTCATCGAAGCGGGGCCGTGCCCGGTGGTCCAGGTGAAGAGCGTCGAGACGGATGGATATAATGCCGTCCAGATCGCTTTCGATGAGATCCCGCCCGCGCGTATGAACCTCCCGGCCCTGGGACATTTCCTGAAAAAGAATCTGCCGCCGTTCCGGCATCTTCAGGAGTTCAGGGTCGACAACGTGGCGGAATTCACTCCGGGTCAGTTGATCGATGTCAGTGTTTTCAAGGCTGTGAGCCGTGTCAACGTTTCGGGGAAATCCAAGGGCAAGGGATTCCAGGGAGTCGTGAGGCGCCACGGATTTCACGGCGGGAAGAAGACGCACGGTTCCCAATCTCACCGGATCCCCGGCTCGATCGGAATGGCGGCGTATCCGGCGAGAGTGCTGAAGGGACAGAAGCTCCCCGGCCGCATGGGGCACAAGAAATTCAACGTGCGCAACCTCAAGGTTGTGAGCGTCGATGTAGAGAATAATCTGTTGCTGGTCAGAGGTGCGGTGCCGGGAGCCCGAAACACGATCCTGAGGCTTACCATAACGCCCGGCGGTTGAGGCAAAAGCATAAGGAAGAGTCATGGCGAAGGCAAAATTATTCGATTTCGACGGCGATCTTAAAGGGAAGGTTGATCTGCCCGCCTCCCTTTTCGACGGCACGGTGAACAGGGGGATCCTCTACGACGTCGTTCGCATGTACCTTGCGAACAGGCGCAGCGGGAGTGCCAAGGCGAAGGGGCGAAGCGAGGTTAGTTATGGAACGGCCAAGCCCCACCGTCAGAAGGGCACGGGTAGGGCGCGCGCCGGAAGACGCAGTTCCCCGATCTGGCGTGGGGGTGGAGTCGTTTTCGGACCTCACAAGCGGGACTACCGGTACGCGGTGCCGAAGAAGGTGAAGCGACTCGCGCTCAAGTCGGCCCTTGCGGACAAGGGCCGCAGCGACGGTGTCGTTGTCGTCGAAGGAGTCTCGATGGAAGAGCCGAAGACGAAGCGCTTCTCCGAATTTCTCGGTGTCGCGGGGCTCGGGGGCAAACGGATCCTCTTCGTTTCGGATACTTTCGATTCGAATGTCTTCAAATCGGTGAAGAATATCCCCGGTGTTGAATTCATCGTGGGCCGTAACATGAATGCCTACGAGGTGCTCAAGGCCGAGATCCTTCTCGTCAAGAAGGAAGCCCTGCCGTCGCTCGAGGAGGTGTTTGCGTAGGTATGAAAGGGATACATGGGATAATACGAAAGCCCATCATCACGGAGCGAACCACGTTCCTCAAAGAGGCGAGCAACAAGTTTGTGTTCGAAGTCGATCCGCGCGCAAACAAGAGAGAGATCAAGATTGCGGTCGAAAAGCTTTTCAACGTGACGGTAAAGGAAGTGCGGACTGCGATCGTACGCGGGAAGACAAAGACGCAGTTCCGCAAAGCCGGTCGTTTCACGGGAAAGCGGCCGGACACAAAAAAGGCGATAGTCACCCTCACCAAGGGTGATAATATAGAGATTTTTGATCAGGTATAGGGAATGTAAGGAGCCGTTAGATGGCAATCAAGAAATACAAACCGACGTCCCCGGCGCTGCGGTACAAGACCGTGACGGATTATTCGGTGCTCACGAAAACGCCTCCGGAGAAATCGCTGCTCGAGCCGATCAAGAGCAATGCCGGGCGCAACAACATGGGCCGCATAACGGTTCGTCGCCTCGGGGGAGGCCATAAGCGCCGTTACCGCCGAATCGATTTCAGGCGCGATAAGGTCGACGTCCCGGCGAAGGTGGTGTCGATCGAGTACGATCCCAACCGTTCGGCCTTTATCTCGCTGCTCAATTACCGGGACGGGGAAAAACGGTACATCCTGGCTCCGCACGGCATCAAGGTGGGGGATCATGTCGTTTCGGGACCGCAGTCCGACATCCATCTCGGAAACGCGCTTCCCCTCGAAAAAATCCCGACGGGGATATTCGTTCACAACATCGAGCTCGTGCGGGGACGGGGAGCCCAGATGGCGCGGAGCGCGGGATCATACGCGCAGCTCATGGCGAAAGAAGGCAATCACGCGTTGATGCGGCTTCCGAGCGGTGAGATACGCATGGTACGCAAGGAGTGCTATGCGACCATCGGACAGGTGAGCAACATAGATCACGAGAATGTGTCGATCGGAAAGGCGGGGAGATCGCGATGGATGGGACGGAGGCCGAAGGTTCGCGGTGTCGCGATGAACCCGATCGATCATCCCCTCGGCGGCGGCGAAGGCAAGAGCAGCGGGGGGCGTCATCCGGTGACTCCGTGGGGCAAGCCGACCAAGGGATACCGGACGAGAAAGAAGAAGCATTCGGATAAATACATAATTCACAGGCGCAAGAAGAAGAGGTAGGTGCCGCGGGTTTGAGCCGCGCGATTGCGGCGGCTACGCCCGCGCTTGAGCGTGGAGCGTAAAAAGGATTTGATGGAGGTCAGATGACCAGATCTTTGAAAAAAGGCCCCTTCTTGTCGGAGAAGCTGCTGGCGAAGATCGAGAAGATGAACTACACGGGGGAGAAAAAGGTGATAAAGACCTGGGCTCGAAGGTCTACGCTCTCTCCCGAGTTTGTCGGTCACACGCTGGCTGTTCACAACGGGAAAAAGTTCATTCCGATATTTATTACGGAGAACATGGTAGGCCACAAGGTCGGCGAATTCGTTCCGACGAGGACCTACCGCGGGCACACGAGCAAGAAGAAGAAGTAGGCATTCGGTTATCGGAGGTAGGCGGATATGAAAGCACTTGCCAGAGCGCGGCATGTGAGAGTGTCCCCGAGGAAAGCAAGGATCGTTGCCGATCTCGTGCGGGGGCTGCCGGTCGAGAAGGCGCTCGAGATACTCAAATTTTCGAACAAGGCGGTGTCGCGCCCTATCGAAAAAGTCATCGTTTCGGCGACGCATAACCTCGCTGAGATGACCGATCATCCCGTCGAACCGACGGACATGGGGATAAAGGAAATCTTCGTGGACGAAGCGAATACCATGTACCGGATACGGCCGAGGGCCCAGGGGCGGGCTTACCGTATTCGCAAGAGAAGCAGTCATATCACCGTCGTTCTGGATTACGACGAAGAAGCGTATCAGCAGGAACACAAGAAATAGGAGGAAACATTGGGTCAGAAGACAAATCCCGTTGGGTTACGGCTCGGTATAAACCGCACGTGGGATTCGAAGTGGTTTACCAGGAAAAATTACTCCAACTGGCTGGAAGAGGATGTAGTGATCCGCCGCTATATAAAGAAGCGTCTCGCGAGAGCGGGCGTTTCGAAGGTTGACATCGAGCGGCGCGGTGAGAAAGTCAAGATACACATCTATACCGCGCGGCCGGGCATGGTTATCGGCCGCAAGGGCGCCGAGGTGGATTTCTTGAGCGAAGAGCTCTGTCATCTGACCAACAAGAAAGTCAGCATAGATATCAAGGAAGTGAAGAAGCCGGAGCTCAATGCACAGCTCGTGGCGGAGCATATCGCAGGTCAGCTCGAACAGCGCGTCTCCTTCCGCAGGGCGATGAAGAAGGCGATTGCCTCGGCGATGCGGATGGGAGCGGAGGGGGTCAAGCTCAGGTGTGCGGGGCGTCTTGGAGGGGCGGAGATGTCGAGAAGCGAGGGATACATGGACGGCCGTGTGCCGCTGCATACGCTTCGCGCGAATATCGATTACGCGCGGGCGACCGCGTTTACCACGTATGGCACCGTCGGGGTGAAGGTGTGGATCTATCTCGGAGAGCTGTTCCCAAAGGATTTCAAGCGCGCGATGAGCGAGGCGGCGATCGAGGAGAGTTCACGTGGGGGACGTTAGGGTCGAGGATTCGGTTCACGATTTTCTGAGTGAGGTTTATTTAAGATGTTAATGCCGAAGAGGACAAAGTACCGGAAGCAGCAGCGCGGCAGGATGAAAGGATCTGCTTTCCGCGGCTCGAAGATATCGTTCGGCGAGTACGCCCTCCAGTCGGAAGCCCCCGCCTGGGTGACGAACCGCCAGATCGAGGCGGCCCGTGTGGCGATAATGCGCCATATCAAGAGACAGGGAAAGCTCTGGATCCGGATTTTCCCGGACAAGCCCGTGACGGTCAAGCCGGCGGAGACGAGGATGGGAAAGGGCAAGGGCGCTCCGGAGTATTGGGTGGCTGTCGTAAAACCGGGACGCATCCTCTTCGAGCTCGAGGGTGTGGAGGCGGACGTCGCGAGGCGCTCCATGGAGCTCGCCTCTGCAAAACTTCCGATGAAGACGAGGTTCGTGCGCCGTGTCGCCACCGGCAAGGTTTCGGGATAGATCGGCCGCGCGGGCTATAGAGAGATTTATTGGATTTTGTGAACGATTTATATGGACGGTTATTGAGATGAAGGCAGTGGAACTGAGAGAGATGACGCTCGAAGAGCTTCAGCTTCGCGAGGAGGAGCTCGCCGAAGAGCTTGACCGCCTGAGAATTCAGCTCGCGATCAAAAGGCTCGACAACCCGCTTCAGGTGCGCGTAACGCGGCGCGAGCTCGCTCGTGTGAAGACCGTCATCACGGAGAAGGAAAAAACGACGAATGCCGAATCCGGTGCGGGCGCCGCGCCGGGACCTCCAGCCGACTCTTGAGCTACGTGTAAGCTCGTAGTGCGCAAAGAGTTGGAGGGATCTTACGAGGAGACGTTATGGAGAAGAGAAAGCCCAGGAAGATTTTGATAGGGCGTGTCGTGAGTGACAGGATGAACAAGACGGTAACGGTTTCCGTTGAGCGTCTGTTTCAGCATCCGAAGTATAAGAAGATCGTCAAAAAGACGTCGAAGATATACGCACACGATGCGGAAAACCAGTGCCACACTGGTGACAAGGTCAAAGTTATGTCGACGAGACCGCTCAGTAAACTCAAACGCTGGCGTGTCATCGAAGTGATGGAGAGGGCACAGTAGGAGTAGACGACGATGATCAAGATGCAGACAAATCTGGTTATCGCGGACAATTCCGGAGCCAAGAGTGTCCGGTGCATAAAGGTTCTTGGTGGCTCCAGGAGGAGGTACGCTTCGGTCGGTGATATTATCAGCGCTTCCGTAAGGCTCGCAATGCCGGGCGGGGCTGTCAAGAAGGGGCAGGTCGTTAAATGCGTGATTGTCCGTACCCGCAAAGAGCTCAGGCGCCGCGACGGCAGCTATATCCGTTTCGACCAGAATGCCGCCGTTGTCATAAACGAGCAGCGCGAGCCTATCGGTACGAGAATTTTCGGTCCCGTTGCGAGGGAGCTGAGAGAAAAGCGTTTCATGAAGATAGTATCGCTCGCACCGGAGGTGATTTAACTCTAAAGACGGAAAGCTCGCTATGAGGATCAAGAAGAACGATACGGTCAAGGTTATCTCGGGTAATTACATGGACACAGAGGGAAAGGTCCTCAAAGTCTTTCCCGATGTGAACAGGATTATCGTTGAGAAGGTGAATCTCATCAAACGGCACACGCGCCAGACGGGTCAGGGGCAAGACGGCGGGATCATCGAGAAAGAAGCCCCGATAGATGTGTCGAACGTCATACTGATCTGTCCGAAATGCAACCGGGCGACAAGAACGAGTGTGGTGGCGCTCGCCGACGGACGGAAGGTGCGGCAGTGCAAGAAGTGTAACGAAACCTTGAGTGACGAAGGGTGAACATGAGCGGCGATGCCGCGTGATCCGGGCAACGACGATGAATGGTGATAACAATGACTGATAAAGCAAAATTAACGAATATCAAGCGTTTGTACCTCGAGAAGGCCATGCCTGAACTGATGAAGCGATTCGGTTACAAGAACGTGATGGAGGTGCCGCGCCTCGATAAGATATCCATAAACATGGGCGTCGGAGAGGCGATCAACGACGCGAAAGTTCTCGAGGCGGCGGCGAAGGATCTGGGCCTCATTACCGGGCAGCGTCCGGCAATCACACGTTCGAGGACGGCCATCGCCGGTTTCAAGCTTAGGGAAGGTGTTCCCGTCGGGTGCCGGGTGACGCTGAGGCAGGAGATGATGTACGAATTTTTCGATCGTCTGGTGAACGTGGCGATCCCGAGAATCAGGGATTTCAGGGGCCTCAGTCCCAAGAGTTTCGATGGACGCGGCAACTATTCGTTCGGCGTAAAAGAACACATCATCTTTTCCGAGATCGATTACGACAAGATCCTCAAGATCATGGGGATGGATATAACTATTGCAACAACGGCGAAGACGGACGAAGAGGCTCGCGCGCTCATTATGCTTCTCGGCATGCCGCTTCGAGAGAACTAGTGGATAAGGAGAATTTGTGGCGAAGAAATGTTTAATGGCTAAGGCGAAACGGAAGCCGAAGTTCAAGGTGCGCGGGTACAACCGCTGCAGCCGCTGCGGCAGGCCGCGTGCCTATCTACGGAAATTTGGAGTCTGCAGGATCTGTTTCCGCGAGCTCGCACTGGAGGGAAAGATTCCCGGTGTGGTCAAGGCGAGCTGGTAGATTCCAATGACTAGAGCTTTTGCGAGGTGATTGTATTATGATGACAGACCCGATAGCCGACATGTTGACAAGGATTCGCAATGCGATCCATATAAGAAAAAGCCACGTCGACATGCCCGCCTCAAGGATCAAGGCGCACATTGCGCGGATCCTGCTCGAGAGCGGCTACGTTTCGAACGTGAAATACATCGACGACGGGCTTCAGGGAAAACTTCGCGTGTACCTCAAGTACAGCGAGAAGAATGTCAACGCTATCGAGGGATTGCAGCGCGTCAGTGTTCCGAGCCGCAGGGTTTACGTAAACAAAGGCACAATACCTCGAGTGATGGGAGGATATGGAACGGCCATCATCTCCACGTCGCAGGGTATTCTGACGGACAAGGAATGTCGTTCCCGGGGCATCGGGGGCGAGGTTCTCTGTCATGTCTGGTAGCCGGGGAAAATCAGGTTTGCGTTGGATCGTGGGCCGGCGGCGATAGCGAGTACCGATCAGGGAACGGAAAGGGCTTAAGGCAATGTCACGAGTTGGAAAAAATCCGATACCGATACCGTCGGGAGTTCAGGTAGAACTCGAAGCCAATCTCATCAAGCTCAAGGGGCCGAAGGGCGAGCTCGAGTGGCAATTTCATCCCGAGATGATCATCGAGATGGCCGGCGAGGAAATCCTTGTGAAGCGTCCGAGTGAATCGAAAATTCACAAATCGCTTCATGGGCTCACGCGCACGCTCGTTGCGAACATGGTCGATGGTGTCTCGAATGGTTTCGAAAAGAATCTCGAGATAGAGGGAGTCGAATACCGCGCCGAGCTCAAGGGCAAGTCGCTGGTGCTGACTCTCGGTTACTCACACCTCGTTCGCTACGAACCGGTGGAGGGAATAACGATCGAGGTGCCCGAGCCCAAGAAGATAAAGATAAGTGGAATTGACAAGCAGAAGGTTGGTCAGACAGCCGCCGAGATACGCTCGTTCAGGCCACCCGAACCGTACAAGGGCAAGGGGATCCGTTATGAGGGCGAACAGATTCAGCGCAAGGCCGGCAAGGCGGCCGTCGGTACCGGTTTGTAAACCAAGGAGCTTAGAGACGTGAGCGACGTTAATCGTGAGAAGCGCAAAGCAAGATTAGGACGTCACCGCAGGGTGCGAAGGAAGATTCACGGTACCGCCGAGAAACCTCGGCTCGCCGTATACCGGAGCCTCGATCATATCTATGCACAAATAATAGACGACGATGTCGCGAAGACGATCGTTTCCGCATCGAGCCTCAAGGCTGAGCCCGCGCCGGAGATAACGGTGGAAGAGGGGGGCAAGAAGGGGAACAAGAAGGGGAACAAGAAAGGGAACAAGAAAGGGAACAAGAAAGGGAACAAGAAAGCCAGGCGGGACAGCATCAAGATGAGACGGTCCCGGGCCGTCGGGAAGCGGATTGCCGAGGTAGCCCTCGCAAAAGGCATCAAGGTGGTGGCTTTCGATCGCGGCGGGTATCCCTACCACGGGAGAGTTGCAGAGCTCGCAGAGGAAGCCCGTAAAGCAGGTTTGGAATTTTGAACATGTGACCGCCTCCGTTCATGCGGAGCGGATCGGTCACTCACCCATGGGGGTGTATTAGTTGCAAAGAACGGACAGAAGAACGGACAGAAGAACGGACAGAAGAGATGAGACCGGTCCTGAGTATCTCGAGCAGACCATCCACATAAACCGAGTGGCGAAAGTGGTGAAGGGCGGGCGCCGTTTCAGTTTCAACGCTCTCGTCGCAATCGGGGATGGGATGGGCAAGGTCGGCATCGGTCTCGGCAAGGCCAACGAGATCAGTGACGCCATTCGGAAGGCTTCCGAAACCGCGAAGCGCGATATGGTTCGGATTCCGATGGTGGGAGGAACGATACCGTACAAGGTGATCGGCCGATTCGGCGCGGCGAGGGTTCTGCTCAAGCCGGCATCGCCGGGAACAGGTGTGATCGCCGGTGGCGGGGTACGATCGGTGCTGGAGGTTGCCGGGATAAAGGATATCCTGACAAAGTCTCTCGGATCGAACAATGCCCACAACACGGTGAAAGCAACGATGGCGGGTTTGAGAAGCATCAAGAGCGCCAGGGACGTCGCCAAGCGCCGGGACATAACGATAGCGGATCTCTTTGGCATAAAGAAAGAAAAAGTGCCCGAGCCCGCTCCGGAAGAAGGAAGCCCGGCAGCGGAGCAGCCGAGCGAGGAACAGCCGGAAGCGTAAAAGCGGGCTGTTCGCGGGCAGGCGTGACGTTTCGGTTATCGTCGCGAAGCGGCGCCGCTCGCCGGAGAAGAGAACGACAGCGAGGAATTTGAGATGCCTAAGAAACTTAAACTAACACAGGTGCGGAGCATTATCGGTTCTCAGAGAAAGAGGCACCGCAACGTCATGGAAGCGTTGGGCTTTCAAAAGAATTACCGCACCCTGTACAAGAACGATACCCCACAGATACGGGGAATGTTGAACAAGGTCAGGCACCTCGTCGAGTGGGTAGAGATAGAAGAGAAGGATATCCTTCCGAAATCGGAGCGCTCGAAAGGCTTCACGGTCGTCAAGGCGGCGAATAAGGAAAAGAAGCCTTCGGCGGAAGCGCCGGCCGGGGAGAAATCGGGTAACACAGCGGTTGAACAGTAGTAAACCGCTCGAAGGAGCTGCGAACGATGAAGTTGAACGAGATAGCCCCCCCGCCCGGGGCGAGAAAGAAACGCAAGCGAATCGGGTGTGGAATTGGATCCGGTCACGGTAAGACCGCGACGAGGGGGCATAAGGGTCAGAATTGCCGCTCGGGGGGCGGCGTGCCGCCCTGGTTCGAAGGGGGACAGATGCCCCTGCAGCGGCGCGTGCCGAAACGGGGATTCACCAACATCTTTCAGACACGCTACCAGGTGGTGAATCTCGAAAGGCTCAACTGCTTTGAAAAGGAAACGAAGGTGACGAGGGGGGTGCTCATCGAAGCGGGGCTCGTCAAGAAGGCAAACCAGCCCGTCAAGATACTCGGTCACGGGGAACTGGCCGTCGCCCTCGAAATCGAAGTGGACGCAGTGAGCCGGAGAGCCGCCGAGATGATCGCCAAGGCGGGCGGCAATGTCAAACTCGTTTCGGGCAAGGAAGTGCCCGTTGGCAAATCAGCGCCGGTGAAGGAGCGGGCGAGTGAAGAGACGCCTGTACCGGAGGGCGAAGAAAACTAAGCAATGTTGAAAAAGCTGCAGGACATTTTCGCGATCCCTGAGCTCAAGAGGCGCATCCTCTTTACCGTTGCCATGCTGATCGTCTACCGTATCGGCGGCCATATAACGACACCCGGTGTTAATCCTGTTGCGCTCAAGGTATACTTCGCGGGTCAGCAGGGAACGATATTCGCCCTCTATGACCTCTTTGCGGGAGGGAATCTCGGGCGGGCGACGATATTCGCGCTCGGCATCATGCCGTACATCAGCGCCTCGATTATCCTGCAGCTTCTCCAGGCGGTGATCCCGTACTTCGAAAAGCTCGCCAAGGAAGGTGAAGAGGGGCGCAAAAAGATCACGCAGTACACGCGCTACGGGACGGTGTTGCTGGCTGTCGTCCAGGGAATCGGCATCGCGTTCTTTCTCGAGAACATGACGGTGGAGGGTGTGTCGGTCGTTCCGGGGGGAGGGCTCTTTTTCAGGCTTCTCACGATTATCACGCTGACGGCGGGAACGATATTCGTCATGTGGCTCGGTGAGCAGATATCGGAACGGGGGATCGGCAACGGTATCTCGATCATCATCATGATCGGTATCATTGCACGCTACCCCACCAATATGCTCCATACCTGGAACTCGCTGAAACTCGGTCAGATCACACCGCTGAGGCTCGTGTTGCTCATTGTGATCATGGTGTTTGTGGTCGGCGGTGTAATCCTGATTACCCAGGGGCAACGGCGCATTCCCGTCCAGTACGCCAAGCGAATCGTCGGACGGAAGGTGTACGGCGGCCGTCAGCAGTACATTCCCCTGCGCGTGAATACAGCCGGCGTGATCCCCATTATCTTTGCCCAAGCGATTCTGATGTTTCCAGGCACCATTGCATCGTTTTTCCAGGTCGAGTTCCTCGCCACCGTGACCAGGATTCTCTCCCCCGGCAACTGGGTTTATATGACCCTCTACGCGATCGTCATCATCTTCTTTGCATACTTTTATACCGCGATCATTCTCAATCCGGTCGATCTCGCCGAAAACATGCAGAAATACGGGGGCTTCATACCGGGGATCCGGCCGGGAAAGAGAACGGCCGATTACATCGACAGGATTCTAACGAGGGTTACGCTTCCGGGCGCGATATTCCTCGCTTTTATAGCGGTTCTCCCCGATGTCATGATGAGAAAGGGCGGATTGCCGTTTCAATTCGGCGGAACCGGATTGCTTATTACCGTCGGAGTGATGCTCGATACATTGCAGCAGATCGAGACGCACCTGCTCATGAGACACTACGACGGATTTATGAAGAAAGGTCGCCTGCGCGGCAGGCGTTAATGTAGAAGGAAGGTAACGGTCTTGGCTCGCATAGTGATACTCGGTCCGCCCGGTTCAGGAAAGGGCACGCAAGCGGTCCGGATCGCCTCAGAGCTGGGAATCAAGCACCTCTCGACAGGCGATATTTTACGAAACGCCGTTGCCCGGAAAACCGATCTCGGAGTGCAGGCCGAGGATTACATGAGGCGCGGGCTTCTCGTGCCGGACGATATCATGCTCGGCATGATCCGCGAGGAAATAGACGCCCTGGGAGATTCCGGCTGGATTCTCGATGGTTTTCCAAGAACGCTCAACCAGGCCGAAGCCCTTTCAGAAATGCTCGAGGAACGAGGACTCGGGATAGATCGGGTCGTTCTTCTCGAAGTCGACTCCGGGATTATCGTGGCGAGGCTCACGAGCAGACTCGTGTGCGCTGAGTGCAGCGCCGTTTATAATCTGAATTCGCTGGATGCGGCGGAGACGCAAACATGCAGCCGGTGCGGCGGAGATTTGGTGAAGAGACCGGACGATGAGGAGGAAACAGTCCGCCGCCGCATTCGAGTTTACGAGGAACAGACGGCGCCGGTCGTCGGTTTTTTCGAAAAGCGTGATGGCCTGGTTACCATCGACGGCGCCATCGATATAGACGAAATAACCACGGAAATACTCCGTGACCTGCAATGATAGTAATGAGGAGCACACCGGAGTTGGATCTCATCAGGCAGAGTGGTGAGATCCTGAGAGATTGTTTCCTCGAGTTAGAGGAGATGATAAAGCCCGGCGTGACGACGGCCGAGCTCGACCGGGTAGCCGAGGAGTTCATACGAACGCGCAAAGCGGAACCCGCCTTCAAAGGATATAAGGGGTATCCCGCTTCGATCTGCGCATCGATCAACGAGGAGGTCGTCCATGGGATTCCCGGCTCGAGAGAGCTTGCAGAGGGGGATATCGTCGGGATCGACATTGGAGTGGTCAAGAGAGGATACTACGCCGATGCAACGCGAACGTACGGCATCGGAAACATAGACGAAGAGGCGGGGAGCCTCATCGGGGTCACGAGGGAAAGCCTCGAGTTAGCTATTGACAAGGCGAGACCCGGGAACCATCTTTCCGACATCTCCCACGTGATCCAGGCATTTGTGGAGAGGCGGGGGTTTTCGGTTGTGCGAGCCCTCGTCGGGCACGGCATTGGCCGGCAGATGCACGAGGACCCGCAGATTCCGAACTTCGGCCCGCCGGGAAAGGGCCCGGTTCTTCAATCGGGAATGGTGCTGGCGATCGAGCCGATGGTGAACGCCGGGACGCACGATGTCCTGACGCTCAAGGATAACTGGACGTTTGTAACTGTGGACGGAAAGTTTTCCGCCCACTTCGAAGACACGGTGGCGGTCACCGATAACGGCCCCGTGATTATGACAAGGTAGAAATGGCGAAACAGAAGGGAATACCGGTAGAAGGAACAGTAGTCGAGGCTTTGCCGAATGCCATGTTTCGAGTCGAGCTCGAGAACAAACACGTCGTTCTCGCCCATGTCTCGGGGAAGATGCGAATGCATTTTATCCGGATTCTTCCCGGTGATAGGGTAGCGCTCGAGCTCAGCCCGTACGATCTCTCGAGGGGACGGATTACGTACCGGTACAAGTGATACCGGGCATGGTTCGATGTTCGGGTAAGCGGAGAATGTCTTGCGAGGAGGATCGGCGGAGGAACAAAAACAGAACGAAGGATTGATAAACGATGAAGGTGAGAAGTTCGATAAAGAAGATGTGTCCCCATTGCAAGATCATCAAACGCAGGGGTGTTCTGCGCGTGATCTGCAAGAACCCGAAGCACAAGCAGCGCCAGGGTTAGGGGTCCTCTGTGTTCCGAATTGACGAAAGGAGTTTTTTGTGGCGCGTTTAGTTGGAGTCGATATTCCTGACCACAAGCATATCGAGATCGCTCTGACGTATATTTTCGGTATCGGTCGCTCGAGCGCCCGCAAGATCCTTGGGAAGGCGAAGATTCCCTACGATTTGAAGACGAGGGATCTGACCGACGATCAGACAGCCAAGATTCGAGATATTGTCGAGAATGAATTCAAGATCGAGGGAGCACTGCGCGGAGAGGTAACGATGAACATCAAGCGTCTCATGGACATCGGCGCCTACCGCGGCATGCGCCACCGTCACGGCTTGCCGGTGCACGGGCAGCGCACCCACACGAACGCCCGGACGAGAAAGGGTCCGCGTACGCGTCCGGGTTCGAAGAAAAAGAAATAAAGAATCAGGTATTCGACCGAATATATTGAATCGATAAATCTTTGATATGTAGCTCGATTGCAGCAAGGAGGTTATGCGTTGGCCCGTCCTCAGAGGTCAAAGAAGAAGAAGCTCAAGAAGGTGGACAGTTTCGGCATCGCCCATATCAAATCTACCTTCAATAATACGCTCATAACCATCACGGACCGTGATGGCGCGGTTATTACCTGGAGCAGCCCGGGCAAGCTCGGATACAAGGGGTCGCGCAAGAGCACGCCGTTCGCAGCGCAGCAAGCGGCTACGGCTGCGGCGCGGGAAGTCATGGCTCTCGGCATGAAACGTGTCGAAGCGTGGGTCAAGGGGCCGGGACCGGGACGGGAAGCGGCCATCCGGTCGCTCAGGGCGGCGGGTATTGATGTTTCGGCGATAAAAGATTGTACGCCGATGCCTCATAACGGTGTCAGGCAGAAGAAGCGTAGAAGGATATAGAGTACGTAAAGATAGGCATTCGAGTACCGGCCGTGTTTCACGGCCCTGGGAGGTAAGAATCAGTGGCGAGATATACGGGTTCAAAATGCAAGCTCTGCCGCAGAGAAGCAACGAAACTCTTTCTCAAGGGTGACCGGTGCTACTCGGAACGCTGTGCCCTCGAAAAACGGAACTATCCGCCGGGCGAACATGGGCGTTCACGGTTCAGCCGCAGAAGCGGATACCGTGTGCAGCTGAGGGAAAAACAGAAGCTCCGCCGCATGTATCAGATCCTCGAACGGCAGTTCAGAAACTACTTCAAACGGGCTGAACGTATGAAGGGTATCACCGGTGACAATCTGCTCAGGCTTCTCGAGCAGAGACTCGACAACATGGTGTACCGGATGGGATTCGCTCCCTCGAGAGCGACTGCGCGCCAGTTGATCCTCCACAATCATTTCGAGGTCAACGGAAAGCGGGTAAATATCCCCTCGTACCAGGTCAGCGCGGGCGATCGGATCGCACCGAGGGAAAAGAGCAAGAATTTGCTCGTTATCGATGAGAGTCTGAAGAGTTACGGAGGCCGCGGCACGGTTCCCTACATTTCCGTCGATGTCACCAAGAAAGAAGGTGTCTACGCGGAGGAACCGACGCGCGATGTAATACCGGTACCGATCGAAGAGAATTTGATCGTAGAGCTTTACTCGAAGTAACGCATGAGATGTGTTACGGACCATGCAAGGAGGAACGCATAGATGAAGTGGCGTAACCTTTTGATGCCAAAAGAGATTCAGATGGACGAAGCCAGTGCGACTGCAATGTTCGGGCGCTTCAAGATAGAACCGCTCGAGCGCGGCTTCGGTAATACGATCGGCAATGCGATCCGCCGCACGTTACTGTCGTCGATACAGGGCGCAGCGGTAACGGCGGTAAAGATCGGCAGCGTTCTTCACGAGTTCGGGGTGATCAAGGGTGTCAAGGAGGATGTGACCGACATCGTGCTCAATCTCAAACAGATGATCATGAATATGCACAGCGATGAGCCGAAGTTTCTCATCCTCGAAGTGGATAAGAAGGGCGAGATCACCGCAGCGGATATCACGGAAGACGCCGACATCGAGATACTCAACAAGGATCTCGTGATCGCTACCTGCACACAGAAGACCAAGTTGAAAATTCAGATCCTGGTCGGACACGGACGCGGGTACGTGCCCGCCGAAATGCACAATCTCGACAACTTCGACATCGGACTCATACCGATCGATTCGAACTTCAGCCCCGTAACCAAGGTGAACTATAACGTAAAGGATACGAGGGTCGGCCAGCGAACCGACTACGATTCACTCACACTCGATATAGAGACGGATAGGAGCGTGACGCCCGAGGACGCCCTGGGATACGCGGCGAAGATTCTAAAGGATCATATGCTGCTCTTCATCCACTTCGAGGAAGAACCGGAAGAGGAGGAAGAAGAGCAGATCGACGAGGAATTCGAGCGGATGAAGGAACTTCTCGGCCGCAGCGTCGAGGAGCTCGAGCTATCGGTGCGTTCTTCGAATTGCCTCAAAGCTGCGAATATCAAAACGCTTGGCGATCTCGTGCTAAAAACCGAGGGTGACATGTTAAAGTATCGCAACTTCGGGCGCAAGAGCCTCAAGGAGATAGTGGAAATTCTCGAGGGGATGGGTCTTCATCTCGGAATGGACACTGAAGCGCTCTTGAGCGGTGAGAAGACTGAGAAAGAGGAGAAATCGTAATGCGGCACAGGCATGCTGGGAGAAAACTGGGTAGAACAGCCTCGCACCGCAAGGCCATGCTGAAAAACATGGTCACATCGCTCTTCGCGCACGAGCGGATAAAGACGACTGATGAGAAGGCAAAAGAGGCGAGAAGGGTTGCGGAGCGGATGATTACCTTCGCGAGGCGTGGAGATCTCTCCGCGAGGCGTCACGTCGCAAAGACCGTTCGTGATCCGGAAATTTTGAAGAAACTATTCGACGACATCGCACCTCGTTACGCCGAGCGCCCCGGCGGCTATACCCGGATCCTCAAGCTCGGCGTGAGGCGCGGCGACGGTGCGCGCACCGCCATGCTCGAGCTCGTCGGGAAAGACGAAGAGGGAAGAAAGAAAAAGAAGAAGCAGCGGAAAAAATACCGCAAGCTAGAGATCCCGAAGAGCCCGATCGCAATAGCCAGGGAGAAGGCCGATCAAGAGGCGAAGGCCGCCGAGGAAGCCGCCGCAGAAGCGGCCGAGGCTCCGGCCGAAGAAGAGAAGAAAGAGGCTGCTCCGAAGAAGGGCGAAAAGAAAGCATCCGCTGACTCCGGGCCCGGTAAAAAGGAAAAAAAGTAATACCACTGCAAAAACCCCCAACGGCAAGATTGAATCTTGGTTCTCACTGAAGTAATCCTTCCTGTCTTTTTCGTCGTTTTCCTCGGATTTCTTCTGCGAAAATTCGGCAAGCTCGACGAGCACGTCTTATCCCGCACCCAGCTCTACGTTCTTACCCCGGCGCTCGTTTTCATGGCGATAGCCGATGCGGAGCTCGAGACGGCGCTCATCTTCAGAATATTTTTCTTCGCCGCATCGGCAGCAGCTATCATGCTCGTCATATCGCAGGGCATCGGATTCGCCCTGCGGCGCGAGCGGGACGAGCGGCAGGCCCTCTCATTGGCTTCCGTTTTCATGAACGCCGGCTATTACGGCATTCCCGTCTGTCTCCTTGCTTTCGGAGAGACCGGAATGACGTACGCGATGATATTCGTGGTTGCGACGGCTACCCTTCAGGCGACGCTCGGGATATTCCTCGCGAGCGCAGGCACGAGAAAAGCCTCCGAGGCGCTTGTGAACGTCTTAAGGGTGCCGATCATATATGCGATCGTCCTGGGCCGCGTTCTCGCGCATATCAACGCCCTGCCTCCGGAACCGTTCATGAAGATGATTACCTTGCTCGGCCGGTCCGCCATTCCTTTTGGTCTCCTGCTCCTCGGCATGCAGCTCGAGAGAATCCTCTACGATAGCCGGCGGGGGGAGCGCCGAGCCGCACGCCGCGATCTCGCGAGCGGACTTACAGCCGCTGCGTTTCGGATACTCGGCGGTTTTGCCGTTGGCGTGCTGATCGTGAGGCTCTTCGATTTCAACCCCCTCCTCGAGAAGGTTTTGATAGTAGAGTTATCAATGCCGACCGCCGTGGCCGCCGTCGTGTACGCCACGGAATTCGATTGCCGGCCGAGACTTGTTACGATCGCCATAATGGCTTCTACACTCGTAAGCGTAATCAGTGTTACACTGGTGCTCGCGTATCTCGGGTAGCGCTCGGGAGTAGCGAAGCAAGAGACATGGTTTCGATTGATTGATATGAAGAAAGAGAAAAGCATGCTTTTTATACCGGAGCCCCCGGATGCGGTAACGCGCTTCTTTCATGAATGCGCGCGATTGAAGGGGGAGGGCCTGAACATAAAGGTTGGAATCCTGGAGAGTCCGTACCGGCCCGGTTTGCGCGTTGGGATTCCCGCCGATATCAGTAAACTCGATAACACATCCCATGAGAATGTCCCCGCCTTTCATGCGGTAGAGGATCTCTCGAAGGCGCTGAGCGCATTCGCCGGGAAATCACCGTGCAGCGTATTCATCAGTTATGGCCGGATGAGGAGAATTCACGAGATTTCCTCGGCAGATTTACTCGCTGTTGTCGATGGAGGGGTTCGGCTCGGTGATTTTGTTGCATCGGTCAGGGATGCGGGGCTCTACTTCCCCCTCGAATCGAGCTTTCTCCCCGACGATACGACGATAGCGGAGCTGATCATGAGCGGTTCGATCGTGAGCACCGAGGGGCGTTTCGGGCGCCAGCGCGAGTCCGTGCTCTCGGTCGAGCTCATCACCGCCACGGGAGAAACCGTTCACCAGGGATCGCGGTCCATCAAGGATGTCGGTGGCTATGAGATCATCGGTTTTCTCATGGGTGCGGGAGGTTCCTGCGGGATGATTTCAAAGATTACGCTGCGGCTCCACCCGCGGCCGCAGTGCGGAGCATTCTTCGCCGGGCGTGGAAATCCCGACACGCTTGAAACGCTCGCCCGCCGTATCCACCGGAGCTACAATCCCAGTTTTCTCGATATATTCGAGAGAGAGGCGGCGCATCTCCTGATCGATCGGTGGGGGGGGATCATGAAGGAGATGGGGGAGGTGCTGCCCGCTTACTTGCAAGACGAATCGTCCGGCGATTGCTTGCTCATCGGTGAACTCCAGGGGCTGGAATCCGTCGTCGAACAGCAGCTGCATAGTCTCGTTTCGGAAGATACGAAAGGCGAGGCTTCGCTCGTGCTTGTCAAACCATTCCTGCTCGAGGAGCTCCGGCGGTTTCCCGTCTTTGCGGGGGGTGCGCTTGCCGAAGGAGATTACCTTCATATCTCGTTCGACGGCTCATCGGCGGGGTTCAATGTTCCCGGCTCGCTCATATACAGAAATCTCTACCCCGAGAGAAGCCACATCTATCTTCACTGTGCCGGTGCCCTCCTGTCTTCACCGGATTCGATAGAGGGGATTTGCGATCTGATGAGCCGGGATCCGCAGTCTGAGAATCTGCTGAAAATCCTCATGGGGCCGGATCTCAGAGTAAGGATCGAGGTTCTGTCGCGTCGGGAGTACGGCCATGAGCGATTTGGAATCCCGCTTCATGATTTCATTACCGCCCTCACTTCGATGACAGGCCCCACCCCTGGGCTCTTCGATGAATACTTCCGGCATGCCGCCGCTCAGGATCAGATCACGCGGCGGATTTTTGCCGTCTTCGATCCACAGCGGATCATGCTTCCCTAGGTTCCACTGCTTTTTAAATAATCGTTTGTTTTTCATTCGGGATTTGAGCACATTAGAGATATAGGCTTAAGCGAAACAAAACTCCCTATCACCGGTATTACTAACTGTCATGAGCGATAAAAGAGAAGACAACGAGGCTTACGAGAGAGACCTGACCGACGATTTTCTGCTCTGCAACCGCTGCGGGACATGCCGCTCGGTCTGTCCCCTCTTCAGCGTGCATCGGGAGGAATGGGCCGCGGCGAGGGGCAAGGTCGAGCTTGCCGAGGCCTTTTTCCGCGGTGAGAAGATAGACACGAAGGCGATGCAGGAGATCTTCGATCTCTGCCTCCACTGCATGGCCTGCGAGGAGAACTGTCCTTCGGGCATGCGGGCGAACGAAATCGTTATGGCGGTGCGCGCGGAGCTTGCGGACAGGGGTGAGATCTCCCGTGCCAAGCGCATGGCGCTGAAGATGCTCGAGGGCATGGACAACAAGTTGTTCTGGGCGATGCGGGCGATCGGTCTTGCGCGCAAGGCGCCCCAGCACGGTTTCGGAGCAAAGAGCCCGCTCCGATTCCTCTTCCCGCTCCTCGGCTGGCCGCGCGAAAGGTTCGTGCCCCTTCCGAAAGACCGATCCTTCCTGCGATCCGGCAGGGAGATATTCAGGGCGGAAGATCTCGAAGTCGTTCTTCCCGATCCGGAGGCGATTGCTTCAGGGAAGGGCCTTCCGTTCGGCCCGTTCAATGCAGGGAAGGCAGCCGATCTCGCGAGGCGCGTTATCGAGGCGAGGGAGCGTAATCTCTCCGCCGGCCGCCGGGCATACTTCTTTGTCGGTCATGCGGTTAATCACTTCTTTCCCGAGGAGGCCGAGGCAGTCGTCATGGTGCTCAATCTTCTAGGTGTCACCGTGCTCGCCCCGAACAATCAGGTGTGCTGCGGAGCGCCGATCTACTATGCCGGAGATATCGAGGGGGCGCGGAGGGCGGCCATGGAGGCGCTCGAAAAGTTCGCCGGCATGCGTTACGACTGGATCGTCACATCGTGCTCATCGGGCGGCCTCATGATGAAAGAAACCTTCCCGAGGCTGCTCGATCTGAGCGCCGACGGCTACTTCAAGATCGAATGGGACCCCGAGATTGAGACATTCCGCCGGGCGGCCGGCGCGAGTCTCGTGCGCCACGAATACCCGCGGGCGGCCGATCTGTACAACGAGTATATCGAGGGCAAGGTATATGACATCAACGAGCTCCTCGTCGGCCTGCTCAATCTCCGCGAGGACACCTCGCATCTGTTTGAATCGATGTTCGAACGGCCGAGGCATATCGCGGATGAGGAATGGGCCGGCGGAGATATCTCCGGAGATGAGAGCGAGGATAAGGCGGGTAGGAAGCGCAGCGTTCCTGTTGTGACCTATCACCATCCATGTCACCTCAAGCGTGGTCAGGGCATCGGATGGGAACCCGAGGTCATACTCAAGAAGCTGCCCGGGCATATGTATGTACGAATGCCGGATGCCGATCGCTGCTGCGGGGGCGGCGGGATGTTCACCTTCTTCAAGAGCGAAGCCTCAGAGGCTGTCGCGCGCAGAAAGATGGACGGTGTGGCGAAGGCAAAGCCCGATATCGTCGCGACCGCCTGTCCGCTCTGCCGTGTTCAGCTGATGGACATGCTTCACCGCCGCTTCGTCCTCGAACGTGAGGAAAAGGGCGAGGAGCCGCTGCGTATCCCGGTAAAGACTCCCACAGAGCTCTTTCTCGAGGATACGGCGCCTCTTTTCGGCATCAAATCCAGGAATAACGATTGAGATTGCCGCCCGCTGGAGGCTGTACATTTGGCCGTTGACATCGGGCGAGCGGATGACTATTATTTGAATTCGGCGAGGCCACGAGCCTTCGCCCAAGTCTTTAAAATTACATACGATTACTGCTCCTCAGTAGCTCAATCGGTAGAGCATCCGGCTGTTAACCGGAGGGTTGTAGGTTCAAGTCCTACCTGGGGAGCCAGATTTTTTTATCCGAGTCAAAACCTACCGCGTGGTTAACAGGAGCCCTGGAGAGTCGCTTCTCCGGGGCGTTTCTATACCCCTAATACATATAAGGATTTACACCCTCCCTACGATCACGCCCGACTCTCTGTT
>CBDUQN010000057.1:0-19846 GCA_965369375.1 uncultured bacterium
AAATAGCTCGGGTGCTCTCATGTCAAAAGCTCAACCAATTTTTCACCATTAAATACCAAAATCAACGTTCCCACTTGTCGTTTGGGATAATTAATTGAGGCTGGTTTGATTACAACAAACCCAAGTTAGTTTTCGGGGGAAGTCCTGTCAATACTATGAGTCACGACTTCCCGAGCAGCCCGATCATACGCAGAATGGCGAAGAAAGTAACGACTGATAGGGCGCCGAAGATCAAGCCGCCGCGAAGGGCAGCAGTCGGCTCGCCCTCCCCGAGGCTCGTGCCGATAAAGGCGATCGTGAAACCGGCGAACAGGATCCATACAATAACCAGGAACCATCTCCACGGGGACATGGCGACGCCACGATCCTCAGTCCATTTCTTGAATCCTATTATCGCAAGACAAAACAGGAGTCCTTCGAGAAGCCAGAAGAAACCGCTGCTAAAAAACTGCATCGAATCACCTCTCTAGATATCAATGAAATCTTCCGTTTTTAGCCACCATGGCGGCTTGCGATACGAAGCGTTTTTCCCACCCATCGAGGGCATGTAGTAATCCTTTGCATCGGGTCCGGGGTAGAAGAACTTCTGCATGCCGGTCAAGACCTTGTGTGAAAGCCCTGTCGGATCATCGGCCGACGCGTGGAAAGCCGCGCGGTGGAGCCAGTTCGATTTTCGTGTATAGGGACAGACGGCGACGCAGAGCCGGCAGCCGATATTGCCGAGGTTCGAATACCAGAAGTTGTGACACTTCGAGACATTGATCTTGTAACGGAGGTATCCCCGCACCTCGATCTTGTCTCCGAACGGGATGGCGCCGCTCGGACAGTTCTCAGCGCATATCTTGCAGGTACGGCAGAAATCCTGGACGCCGAACTCGATCGGCCTGTCTGTCTGCATCGGGATATTCGTCGTCACGACTGCCGGACGGAAGTTCGAACCGAGCTCGGGTGTGATCAGCACCCCGTGACGTCCCTGCTCCCCGAGGCCTGCGTCGATCGCCACGGGCGGAACCATGAGATCGTACTCCATCCCCGGCGTGTGGGGACGAGCGGGGTAACCGAGCTGCTTGATGAATGCGGTGAGCCGGTATGCGACGATACGTGACCTCGCGTATGCGTCGTGCGAGGTTCCGTAGTTGGGATTGGCGTAGAAGGGATCCCACGACATCGGCGTCCCGACGACGATCGCGTACTCCCAGTGCCTCGGAATATCGAACGGTTTCTCGGTATCGAGGCCCCTGCGACGCATCGGATATTTGTATACCCAGTCGGGATTCAATTTTGTAATACCGACAATCGTCGCGCCGAGTTGAAAGGCGATCTGTTTTATGAGCTTCGCCGTTTTCTCGGGCGATTTCATGGTGAGCGGCTCGGGCGGTTGGCCGAATCCTTTGGCTTCTGGAAAGTCGGATACCTGCGGCGGCTCGGTGATCCCCTCCGGCCACACCTCACCCATCGCATGAGACCATGCCTCAGCGAGGAGAAATTGATTTCCATACTTCGCATTGTCCTCCCGCCGTTTCGGGAATATTTCACGCCGAATACGCAGATCGAGCTCGAGATCTTCGGGGTGCGCGAGGTAGTACGCCTTGAGATTATCGTCGAGCCCCTCGATGCCTTTTTCGTCGTTCCATTGGCGCATGAGTCGCGACATACGGGAAAATATGACTTCAGTGCGTGCATCAACCCTCCTCGTGGGACCGACTATTTGGTAATGCGGCTTGTCGGCCATGAATCGTTTCCTGTTGAATACCTTCGCCGCCCCCTCGAAGCTCTCCCATCCGGTGTGTGAACGCGGATCCTTGCCCGAGCTGTAACCGAAAAATCCGAGACCGGCGCCACCCGCCACCGCAGCCGCGGCGCCGGTGACCTTGAGAAACTTCCTCCGGCTGACTTTGTCCGATTTTTTCTTGCTGCTCATGTAATCTCCTCCGTTTCCATTCCGCCTATTCATCTCTACATATTCAATATTCACCAAAATAATTTGATCGGAAATCCTGCATTCTATTAATCTATCTATTTGTTTCGATCATACGTCCCGCTATTTCCTTGAGAATCTTGGCAGCCGCGGCGGCGGTAATGCCTGATGGATCGCGCTCGGGATTGAACTCGACGATATCTGCGCCGACCACCGGCGCTCGAAGGTTTTGAATAAGCCTCAGCACATCGCGTGTCGACATGCCGCCTGGTTCGTGATGAGAGACACCGGGGGCAAACGCCGGATCGAGTATATCCATATCGACTGATAGGTATAAGGGCCCCTCGAAAACGGGGATCTTATCGGGATTCCAGTCCTTCATCATTATGATCTCTGTTTTAAACCGCTCCGCCTGCGAGCGCTGATGCGGATTCATCGCTCTGATCCCGACCTGTACGAGGCGCGAAACGAGTCCCGCTTCCATGATCCTCGCAAAGGGACAGGCATGCGAAAGGCGATCGCCCTCGTATTCATCATAGAGATCCGGGTGGGCATCGAGATGAAGTAGATTCAAGGGGGCGTATTTTTTCGCATACGCCCTGATAACCGGCAGCGTAACGGAATGATCACCGCCGAGCGACAAGATATGAACATTTTTTTCGAGCAATCGATCAATGAATCGCTCGATCTGTGCAAAGGGCTCTTTTCCGGATACAAGAGTGAGATCACCGATATCTGTGAAGCGCGGTTCAACGGCCAGATCGATACCGTTTTCGGTGCAGAGATTCATCGAGCCGCTGCGCAGAACCTCGCGGACGTGCACTGGTGCACGAGACGGTCCCTTCATAAACGATGAATGTTCGTCGAAGGGAATCCCGATTACTGCAATTGCACCGGGTTCGAGTTTTTCGAAGGGATCATTGGATCCAGACATCGGCTCAATACCCTGATAAAAATGTTTCAGTATCTATTATCTTCGCATAAGAACCGGAGAGGGCGCTCAAGGTCGCATTATGAACGTCCTCGGCACTCGTTTCTTTCTCATTGAACGTCAGCGCCCGTGTTGCGCAGGCGTCATGAACAACGATACAATCGAATCCATAGTCGCACGCGGCGCGTGTCGCCGCTTCGACGCACATGTGCGTCATCATTCCGCAGATGACCAGGCCCTCGATTTCATTGATCTTCAAGAACTCCAGCAACTCTGTATCCTTGAAACTGTTGGCATGGTTCTTCGAAATGATCATTTCATCTTTCAGCGGCCGGACACTCGCGTGTATCTCCCCACCCGATTTCACATTGTGCCGTATGTGAATCACCAAGCGGCCTTCATCCCTGAATTTCTTCAGCAGCTTCGCTGCATTGCCGCTCGCCGCTTCGGGATTGACAATTTCGTAGCCCCCGCCGGGAAAGTAAAAATCCTGCACATCGATTATCAGCAGCGCTGTATTTTCAAGGCTCTTATTTTCCTCCGCCTCCAGATGCGAGAAACAGATCGCAATGCCCCATAACACAAAAATGATTGCAAAGATTTTCTTCACGGCTTTCTCCTTATCAATTATGGAAAAAATCATCAGAATGCCGGGATCAAAGCGTGACCGGTTAAATACGGGTCATGATTCGATCGAGTCTGCGGGACATGTCCACAATAGCATCCCAATTATGCGAAATTATCTTTTCCGAATGGGCAAGGTGGTTTCTGAGCTTGACAAACGCCTTAATCGTCGCTTCGCCTTCGCGCTTCGATCCGACCCCGAAATCCCTTCTCATTTCGGGATCCTTCAAGAGGATATGCGCCTTGTCATTGAGTTGCAGGCAGTTCATCAGTAGAGCGGGTTCTTTTCGCCGTTTGCGCTCCCAGTAGAGATCTTGCGCTTTCTTCAACCGTCCCGGGGATAATTCCTTCTTCCAGCTCAGATTCGGATACCTCGATTCGATTGAGTTGTTCAAATATATTTCTACAATCGTGATCATGCCAAAAAGCCACATTCTGACCGGCGGTTTCTCGATATCGTTTCTTGTAACGACGGCGCCTATGGCGCCGAGCATTTTTGCAAAGCAGTAATCGCAACGGGCGAGACATTCGATAACGAAAGCAAGCGACGCCGATTCATCGACGACCGAAGCCTCATCGAATGGATTCATGCCGGCGCCGCACCGCCCGCTCCGCAGGTCCGCTCGGTTCACATATCCCGCGATTTCTCCGCATTTTCTGATCCCGATGACCTCGAGCTTGTTCTTCGACATGAACGATTTAACAACTCCCGCCGATCTCTCGTGATCGAATGAACGAAGCGGCTCGGCGATATCGAGCACGGTGAATCCCTCGGTGAAGAGTTTTCTCATCCGCACCTGATGCGACGTTCTATCGATGGCGCAAATTTCCATGGAGTCCTTATTTCTCATCAGGCTCAGCTCCGATCCATTCCATTGCTTCCTCGAGTGTTCTGAATGCCTGCGTTTCGATGGCAGTATCCCTGCTCATAAAAGAGAACATCCTTACCAATCCGAAAAAGAGATCGCGAGGCGTTACGACGGCCCATTTGCATGCCCCCCTCACCTTTTCCATCGTCCTGACATAATCGAGCAGTCTGGACATTGTTTGCATATTCATTTTGAACGTCACCTCCGACAGATCCGCAATCGAGTTCATTCCCTTTTTGAAAGTGGGATCCGCGTTCACTTCATTCATATGGATTATCAGATCTTCGAGCGAAAATTCACCGGTTGCCTTCGCGATTACGAGATTGCTATCAGCATCTATTTTATATTCGAATTCCATGTCTATAACTCACCGTCAAAAGCTTCTTCGAAGGATTCGTCGCCAGGATAAAGACCT
The DNA here is from genome assembly GCA_965369375.1 of uncultured bacterium. Taxonomy (GTDB): domain Bacteria; phylum Krumholzibacteriota; class Krumholzibacteriia; order Krumholzibacteriales; family Krumholzibacteriaceae; genus CBDUQN01. The sequence continues at coordinate 4,758 of CBDUQN010000057.1, forward strand.
GATAAAACATCAGTGTAACTGAATATCATTATAAGAATTCCACGTGCCGCTTGTCTACCTTTTATAGGACGGATAATAACCAAACATGTAAATATCTTGACATTGCCTGCTTTTCAAAATGCCTTGAGCCGATGGTGCAAAGTGTCTTTTCAGAAAGAAGGTTCCTAGACACCCCAGCAATTGCGGGAAGGATGGCCACGCATGAATAGAATCGCCGTAATCTTCATAATCATGGGATTATTCCTCACTGCGGGAGTACCGGTCTGCGCACAAGAGCAGAGCCGCGAATCGATGGCGGTCGACGCCACGGCTTCCCAGTGGAGCTTCCAGTTCGCCTATGAAGGATTCTTCGATTACAGAGACGACACCATGAAGAACGGCATGCAGAGACCCGAAGGAAACAAGTGATTTCTGCAGTTCCGTCTCGTCGCTCCGATACCGAAATCGGAGAAGAATCCGATCACGTGGCTTCCCCGGCTCACCCTGCGGGTTGTTCAGAACTCAAAGAGTGACTATGGATTCGGTTCCTCGGATATATTTGTCCTCGGAATCGCCCAAGAGTGGGCCACCGGCCGGTGGGGATTCGGCCCCCAGATCAACTTTCCCTCCAAAGAGGGATTTGGGAGTACCGAATGGGATTATGGGTTCGCTGCCGCCGCTACACAGCGTGCCGCGGGAAACAAACTCTACCTCGCCTTCCTGTTGCAGCAAACGTGTAGAAAAGATCCTGCCGGGGAAACGAAACCAACGCCGCTGGCGATCAATCCCATCATTGTTTACCAGCTCGGGGGTGGCTACTACATCGGTAACGGCGATTTCGTTATCAGCTACAACTGGCAAAACGGCTCGTGGTTCATCCCGTTCGGCGTGCGGCTCGGCAAGGCCTTCATCGGCGAGACGACGACATGGAATGCATACGTCGAATACTCCACGAGTCTATACTACGATAATTGGATTGGCCCGGTCGCCACGCATGCATTGCGTATCAATGTGCAGTTCCAGATACCTGTCGGGTAATATATAACCTGTGATGATTAAACGAAACCGGCCTGGGTCGATCGCCCGGGCCGGCTTTTTAATTATGCATTTCTATTTACATTGCTGAGCAGATTATCTTCTGCGCGATCGCTTGCTGTCTGACCACTGCAGCCGCCGCACATGCGGAGGATTCGGAGTTGCGCTCACTTCGGCCGTAAGAGAAACATGAAGTCGAGCGCCGAGTTGTGCAAACCGGGCAACATCTTGATGGTGCTCTCGAAGAATCGGTAGCGATAATACCACCCCGGCCGCTTCTTGCCGCCTCCGATTACCGGTTGGTCGGCGCATGCCGCCTGCCCGCTTTCGGCCGGTGCGCAATAGGCTTCTTTCCAGTTTCGCTTCCGCGGCAACTTGCCAAGGTTTCTCATCCCCCGCTTGAAGCCGTAGCTCTTCTGCCGGAGCACATGGAAGCCCGTGCGTTCAAACATTCCAGTCAACGCTCGGGCGGGAAAAAAGAAGATATGACCTTTGTTCGTGTGCGCGGATCGGCCTTCCTCATTATAGTAATCGATCAGTTCTCGGCTATCGTTGAAACCATTGGGCACCGATAGGTAGAGACGCCCATACGGCTTGATGATCCGCCGGCACTCGCGAAGCATCGCGACGGGATCGAGGACGTGCTCGAGGACGTTGTTGATATGAATGTAGTCGAAATATCCATCTGCGTACCCGGCTCCGGCGAGTTCTCCCAGCCGAACCTCAAGGCCCAGCTCCTCTCGGGCGTAACGAACCGCGCTTTCGCCGAAGTCGATGCCGTAAACTTCCCACGCGGAGTGTTCACGGATCCCGCGAATGAAGAAACCGGCCGCGCAGCCGACATCGAGGAACTTTCCCTTCTTTCTCCACCGCTTCAACCGCCCGGCAAACGCCGCTCCCTTTCCTTCCTCCCGCCAGCGGTCGAAGTTATAGTATGGGGCGGCATAGAATCGCTCGAGCTGTTTCACCGTGGGCAGCGCATCGCATCGGAATACACCGCAGCTGGTGCACTCGACGAGATCGTGGTCAATGCCTTGTACGAGATTGACCTTGGCCAAGAACACAGCCTTGGCGCTGCTATCGCATACCGGGCAGGCCGGCATGCCTACTCTAAATCCACGTCGCCCTTGATTACCTGGCTCTGGATCCAAATGTTACCTTTCTTTAATTTTACCCGTACTCATATTACATACGTTCATCCAAATGCGAGTATAACGTAAATACTATGCTATTCAACCTTGAAGGAAAACCAGAAGCATAGTATATTGCATTGCCTGCTTTGAGCAAGAAGTTCCCCTTGCTGAAACATGTGATAGAACGGAAGAGAACGAGAATATGAGTTTGACTCTCCTCCGTCTGCGATGAATTCAAGCAACGCTGGGCGATCGAAGCAACGGTCAACTGGGGAATGCCGAATGACGATATTGACGGCATTAAAACATGTCTATATCTTGACATTGCGCGTCATGCTACATAGTATAGAGCAGATGATTGGAAGTGCTTTCTAGGAAGCATGTTCCAAGAGGTCCCAGACCTTTCAGAAAGGATGGATGTGCATGAGTAGAATCATCGTACTCTTCGTTATCATGGGATTGTTCCTCACTGCAGCAGCGCCGGTCTGCGCCCAGGAGCAGAGCCGCGAATCGATGGCCGTTGACGCGACGGCCTCCCAGTGGAGCTTCCAGTTCGCCTATGAGGGATTCTTCGACTACAAAGACGATACCATGAAGAACGGGATGCAGAGGCCACCGGGAAATAAAGGCTTTCTGCAGTTCCGTCTCGTTGCCCCGATAGCGAAATCTGAGAAAATTCCTATCACAATGCTCCCCCGCCTCACCCTGCGGGCGGTACAGAATTCGGCAGGCGACTATGGATTCGGGTCGTCGGATCTGTTCATCCTCGGAATCGCCCAGCAGTGGGCCACCGGCCGATGGGGTTTGGGACCGCAGATCAATTTCCCCGCCAAGGAGGGATTCGGGAGCAAGGAATGGGCATATGGACTCGCGGGTGCGTTGACGCAGCGCGCACTCGATGACAAGTTGTTCGTTGCCCTGTTACTGCAGCAGACATGGAGAAAAAACCCCGCCGGGGAGACGAAAGCCACACCACTCGGGATCAACATCTCTTTCGTCTACCAGTTGGGAAACGGTTTCTATATCGGCAATGGCGATTATGTCATCAATTACAACTGGCAGGACAAGTCGTGGTTTATCCCCTTCGGCGTTCGGCTCGGCAAGGCATTCGTCGGTGAAACATCGACATGGAATACCTATATAGAATATTCCTCGAGCGTCTACTACGACGATTGGAATGGGCCGGTGGCATCGCACGCGGTGCGGATAAATGTGCAGTACCAGATACCTGTAGGGTAAGATATACACGAAGAAGATCAAACGAAGCCGGTCCGGACTGAACACCCGGGCCGGCTTTTTATTACTGTACCCGAAAAGCACGTCTTTCGATCAAACACCCCATCTGTACTGGTACGTCAACGCGATCCCGTCGAAATCCGCGCCACGTTCATGCCGGACCCCGGTGATGCCGGTGAGTTTCAGGGTATGCCGCGTCGCCACGGGAAAGGAACCCGTGGCACCGAAACGATTGGTGACTGCTGCGGGGCTGAAATCGGTTTGGTTAACACAAGGGCGGATTTTAGGCCCGGAATGGGGTCTGGGTCTGAAGCCTGTGCTCGTCAGGATGCTTTACTTAACACACTGTATCTGCCTTCGTCCCAACGTGGACGGAATATTTAGCAGGCACAACGAGCTCGCGAGCGGCAATATGCTCGATTTTCGTGTGATGGTTACAAAATATCCCTCCCTCAATCTCAAGGCCGGACAGTGGAAGGCGCATTTCAACCGCGAGCGCGTCATCTCGTCGGGCAAGCAACAGATGACCGAACGTTCGCTCATCACCCGTCCCTTTACCATCGACCGGCAGCAGGGTGTCTCGCTCTATGGGAGCCTGAGCGACGGAGGCTTGGCGGATTTCAACTACTGGGTCGCGGTTTTCACCGGCATGGGGCGGGGCGCAGGAGCGAATGACGACGATAATATGATGTACATGGCACGCGCACAGTGGAATTTTCTCGGGAGGGAGCTGAAATTCTCAGGCTCCGATATCCCCTATTCCGAAGAGGCAGCGGGCCTGATCGCCCTCGCCGCCGTTACGAACCGCAGCCCCTATACGCGCTTTTCAACGGCGGGCGGCGGACAACTCGAAGGCTTCGAAGACGGTGAGCCGGGACAATATCGCGTCAATCAATGGATGGTCGAAACAGATTTCAAGTACAAGGGTTTTTCCTGGCAGCAGGAATATCACTGGAAAGAAATCAATGACCGGATCAACGAATCAGTAACGACGCTGACCGGCAACTACATGCAATTCGGATACTTTTTCCATTATTTGCTTGAAGGAATTCCCAAGCAGCTCGAGCTCGCCTTTCGCCACGCATTTTATAAACCCGACATGGACAATCCCGACAACGCAGAGCACGAATACTCATTCGCCGCGAACTGGTTCTTCAAGGGGCATCTGAACAAGCTGACTGCCGAAATCTCTTACTTCGAGTCCCGGGAGTTGAGCGAGAATCGTGTGGATGGCATCCGCTTTCGCATCCAGTGGGATATTTCTATATAATACATATTTCCTAGAAGAAATATTGCATGGTGACGACGGCTGAGAAAAAGGTCGGCGTATCGTCGAAGTTTTTCAGAGGAATGCGTTGAAATTCTATATCGAATCCGAGCCCGAAGTCGGGGCGTCCCGTGTAAGAAATATTAACCAGGGCCGATTGCACGGCATCGACTATATCATCACCACCCTCGGGGATCGTATTGTACTTGTATCCGAGCACTAATCCCACCGGCACACCGTTTCTTTCGTTAAAATCGATCCCGACCGTGCCTCCCAACTTGTAATACCACCCGGCGCCAGCCCGCCGGTCGATCGATTCTGCGTACGAAAGTTCCCCAAGTGCCTGGAGAGCAATATATTCGTTCGCCGCGTACACGTATTGCAATTCGAGGGCGGTACCGAGTGTCGGCGTATTATACATAATTTTATTATGCTCGGTGATTTCTCCTTCTTCAATCGCCCTATCGACAAATCCGAGGATATCTATAAACATCGTTTTTCCGTTTCTGAGCCGAAATGCGGTCGAGACAAGTTGGCGGTCGGTCTCGTGCAGCCTGAAGAGCCACCCGAGCTCGAAACCCTGGAAGGCGCTGACCCCCTGCGAGAGAAGAGACTGAAGCTCGTTGCCGAGCCGCGCGGCGATCTGAAGGTGCCCATAAACGGCCATCCAGTCCCTGATCTCGTGCCGGTACTCGAAACCGAGAAGGGCAAAAAGAATGTCACCCTTGAGGCCGAGCACTGGTTCCCCATCGATCTCGAGCAGGGGTATTACGATATTGGAGGATTGGCCGTAGCCGAGAGAGAGCTGCATCTTTGTACGTACGAAAGGATCGGGCAGAAATGTGTTCGGTATAACCCTCGTAACGCCGAGCATCGGTACTGTCGGAGTTGTCCCATGGACAGCACTCCCGGTTGCTGCATCGTCGGCGTTAACAGCGCCGGTCATAGATCCGATGACCGATGACAACAATAAAAATACCACAATCACCCGGCACATGTCACAACTTCCTTCCTCGTTATGTCCTGCTGTGCGCACGTCATAATCCAAAAAGGATGCCGGCGCATAGCACCAGACCCTTGTTCTTTGACCGCGGCTCGAATCTGTCTCCGCTCCCAGCATCTTCAGATACCACATTTATAATACTTTGCGTGTACCGTCCTTCGATAAATATAACAAATCGTCCGGCGGGAATATGAGCCCCCACACCGAATATGATCAGAAAATCATGTTTCTCGAGATCCTCTTTTGCATCTTGTGTTTCATTGTGGGTGATATACTTCGCATCGAGCAAGTAGGCATATTCGAGACCGCCCGAAACGTAGAACCGCTTGCTGTTCGTAAAGATCTTCGCGATAACGGGGACCGAGAAATAATCGAGCTTCACTTCGACACTGTCGACGCGCTCATCCTGCCCGCTGACCTTGTACGCGATCTTCGTTCCCTTGCGGATCCATGAGGGCTGGAGGCTCAGTTTTACATACTCGGTAATGCCGAATTCACATACCGCCCCGAATGTACCTCCCGTGAGAGAGCGGTATGCACCTCCCGACGGCTGGTCACCGGCCAGAGAATATCGCGTCAATCCGCCCACGACACCGATGGACGTTTCCGCCCTGGTTTGGCATGTCCAAGCGCCAACGAGTAACACTGAGAGAAGAAACAGGATCTTTAACTTCATGGCAAAACAGATTCCTTTTGGCATATTATCCGGCGCTCTGCGCCTTACCCGCGGTTTCTCCTTTTGGCCGCCAGCGATTCAAAAGCTTCGTAACGATCAGACCGATCAACCAGGCGAGCGTCCATGCGGTGGTGCCAATAAACGCGAAAGGGATCGTTATCACGGCGGTGATCGGCTCCGACATTATCTGGAGGCGTATATCGCGTGCTTCGGCGTCGGTAATGCTATCAGTAATGAGCCGTCTATCCTTGAGGGCGTACGACCATGCGGCGACGCCGAAGAATCCGACGAGCGCGAGAAAGATGCTCTGAAGCAGCAGCGGCAGCTGATCGCCCTTGAAGACCATCTCCATACGAACAAAGTATAGATATACAAGAAGCAAGAAAATCTGCAGGAAGGACAATACGGCATGGGTGCCGTCAGTGCGTTTCAGGTTGCCGAAAACTTTGATATTCTGGCTCCAGTATATGAGGGTCATGAGGATGCCGATAAACACCATCCCGAACGTGTCGGATTGGGATGCGAAAAAATCCCGCAGCGACGTGAAGCCCTCTATTATCGCCGCACTCGGTCTCGGAAGGAGGAGAAATATGCGGAAAAACATAATAGCGAACACGACATCAACCAGAATCTCGAGCCGCCGCAACTGCCGCGTTTCACGCTCAATCACCGCCTCTGATTTTGCCTTTTTCGCGCCTCTGCCGAACATCATGATACCTCCCGGGAATGACTGAGGAACTTGCCGACGAGCATCGCGATGATGACCGTCAGGTATATCTGTCCGCAAACAGCCGCCAGCATCGCGAGGGATTTCGCATAAGGTGTCTTCGGCACGACATCCCCATAGCCGAGTGTCGTGAACGAAACAAACGAGAAATACATGTATTCACTCAAGGAATAGGTGTTGCTACCGTGATCGATACTCGCCTTCGGAAAGGTGAACGCATCGGGATGATCGATCATGATAACCGTGACTATCAGCATGAATACCAACCCCAGCAGCAGATACCCGCTGATTGATTCTATGATCACGCGCGCCGTCACCCGCTTCGTCAGCGCGATCTGTATGATAAGACCGATTACAATTACAATAAAAAACAGAAATGCAACAACCCGGGATAACGATAGCAGAACCGGCATGTCAAAGATAACGGCTATCCACTCTATAACGATCGATCCGAATGCGATTCCGATGATGATCCCGCGGCCCCTGTCCATACTCATCGCCGCGACGAGAAAAATGATCGTGAATAATATATTATAGACTATCTTGTGCGATGCCTGCGGAAGCACCGGCACAACGAAAACGATCGCGACAACGAGAATGAGCAGGGCTGCGCTGTATATCGACCGTCTCGCAACTCCGTTACCCGCTTTCGTATCATTCATGCTTTATACTCCCTCCGCCGCTTGCATGCGTGCACTATACTACGGCAGCCACCGCTCGTCACCAGTAAAAAGCACATCAACGATAATAAACGGGTGCACGCCCTCGATCGCGGCGGCGATTGTTTCCCGTGCCGCATCGAGCTCGCCGACGGTGCCGATCGCGGTGCCGGGCGCGACCACGATAACGGTGGTGACGAATATATGGCGGCCGACCTTGACCATGCGGATAACATTTTGCTCCATCGAATATTCAGCGATCGCCTTTGTGATTCGCCCCCTGATCTCCGTCTGAAGGGCTCCTGCGGGCGCACCGAGAAAAAGATCGGTGACACCCTCTTTGACCGCCGATATGGGCATTTTGATCATTGCTGCGACGAGAATGATGACCATCAACGGATCGATATACGGCACGACATGAGAGAATCCCGTCTGATCGAGAATCACCGCCGTGATAAAACCACATGCGACGGCGGAGCTGATCGCCGCGCTTATTTTCCAGCTCTTTATATCGAGATCGAGAAGCGGGGATTTGGTGCCCCGCGCGATTCGCTTTTGAACGAGCATCACGACGATGCACCCGGCTGTCGCGATGATACTGTAGATCAAGGCGGGAACCGCGCTCAACTCCCTCCCACCGTCAATGAGCGCGTCGACTGAAGATACGAGGGCGAATCCGCACACGACAAAGAGTATCAGCCCCTTGACCGTATTGACAAAAGGCTCGAAGGGCATGTACCCGTACTGGAAGCGTTCCTCGGGCGGCCTGAGAAGCAGCTTCGCGACATGCAGCGTCACGATGCTCATCACGAAAGAGACGAGGTTGAAGAATCCGTCGAGCAAAATCGCTTCAGATTGGCTGTAGAGCGCAAAAACGACGGCGAGAATGCCGAGCAGCAGGTAGCCGACGATCGATATACGAAGGGCCTTTTGCTCAATGCCCGCTCTATCAGCTACATTTCGTCCGCTTGTCATTTACCCATTGCCCTTTGCCTACTTCGGCGGATTCGGGATCCTGAAGAAAATAGTATAGAGCACCGGCACAACAATCAGCGTGAGCAGTGTGGCGACAAAAAGCCCGACCATGATCGTGACCGCCATCGATATAAAGAAGGCGTCCTTGAGAAGGGGGATCATGCCGAGGATCGTCGTCGCCGCGGCCAGCATCACCGGACGCATACGGCTTATGCCGGAATCGACGACCGCCTGAAAGTGTTCCTTTCCACTGCTAATTTCGAGATTGATCTGGTCGATCAGCACGATGGCGTTCTTGATGAGCATACCGATAAGGCTGAGCAAACCGAGCAGCGCCATGAAGCCGAACGGCTGTTTGAACAGCAACAATCCCGCCGTCACGCCGATAATGGCGAGTGGCACGGTGAGCCAGATGATAAGCGGCTGTCTGACGGCATTGAACAGGAAGATAACGATCAAAACCATCATCAGGAGAAAGATCGGCAGCGTCACGGCGAGCCCCGCCTGGGCCCTCGACGAATCCTCGGCCTCGCCGCCCCACGCCATGTAATAGCCGGGCATGCCTTGCAAGGGAATCTGGTCCTCTTCGATGACCTTTATGGTACCGGCGTCGTGGTTTTCGAACGGATCCTCGCCGGGACCGTACTGTTTCCCGAGGTACCGTGCCAGATCGACGCCGAGCTCCTTTTCGATTTTCGGTTTGATGCGGGCGAAGAGCTCGCTCGGCAGGTCGGTCCGCGGATCGCAGTGAATCTTTATCATGGTGGTCCGGTTTCTCCGCTGGATCCTCGCGTCCTCGGTTTCCGTCGTGAATCCGGTCAGCACCTGCTGCATCGGGATCATGCGCTGCGCGGCGGGGCTCCATATCTGCAGGTCCATGATATTGTCGACGTTGAGCCGCTCGTTCTCGGGCGCGCGGGCGATGATGCTGAGCAGCTCTTCCCCCTCCCGGTATACACCGGTGACGGAACCTTCAAACGCCGCTTCGAGCGTTCGGCCGAGCTGAGGACGGGTTATCCCGAGTTGTCTCGCCTGTGCCTCGGCGAGTTGCGGCCGCACCACCTTGACCTTCTCCTTCCACTCGTCGCGTATCGCCTTCGACTGGGGATCGGCGTACATGATCTCCTTCGCCCGCCGCGCAAGCTGCCGAAGAATGGTGCGGTCGGGACCGGATATACGGAGCTGTATCTTGCCCCCCTCCCCCGGACCGAGAAGGAACCTGCGCACATTGATCACGACATCGGGAAGCAGGTTCTCGAGATCGTTCTGTACCGTATCAAAGATTTCGTTTATCACTTTTATTTCCTCAACAGAAACGAGGATAACGCCGTAGCTGCTCGACGTTTGGCCCGGCACATAGGTCAGAATGAAACGGGGATCCCCACCACCGACCGCGGTGATGACATCGGTGACACCGTCGGTTCCATGGAGGTATTCCTCCGCCTTCTCGAGTTGCTTTATGGTATATTCGATATGCATTCCTTCGGGCAGGTAGCACTCGATAAAGAACTGCGGGCGTGTCGCATAGGGAAAGAACATCTGCTTCACAAAGCCGAATCCATAGAGCGATAGAAAGAAGATCGCAAGCACGACGATAACGGTGATCCACCTGTTGCGCATCGATCCGGTCAACAAACCCCTGTATGCGCGGAACAGGCCGCCACCGTAAGGATCCTTCGACTCCCCCTTCCCCTCCTTTTTGCCCTTGAGGAACCATTTGCCGAGAAGGGGTGCCACGGTAACCGCCGTAACCCAGCTCAGCGTCAAAGAGATGAGAATGACCTGATAGAGGGAGCGGCAGAATTCTCCCGTTGCATCCTTCGACGTCCCGATAGCTGCAAAGGCGAGAATTGCAACGACCGTCGCGCCGAGGAGCGGAAAACCGGTCTGGGAAACCACATCCTTCGCCGCCTGAATCCGATCTTCGCCCGCCTCGATCTTCACCTTCATGCCGTCGATGACGACGATAGCGTTATCGACGAGCATGCCGAGTGCGATAATCAGCGCTCCGAGAGAGATCCTTTCGAGAATAATGCCCTGCAGCTTCATGAAGAGAAAGGTCCCGCAGATGGTGAGAAACAGCACTCCCCCGATAATGAGGCCGCTGCGGGCGCCCATGGCGATGAGGAGAACGACAAAAACGATGATTATCGCCTGGAGGAGGTTCATCACGAACCCGTTTATCGAATCGGTCACCGCCTGCGATTGCAGGGAGATGATCTCTATTTCCATCCCGAGAGGCGTTAGCGTTTTGAGAGCCCTGAGCTTCTCGTCCATCGCCTCACCCATCGTCACGACATTGCCGCCGAGTATGGTGGATATGCCGATCCCGATTGCAGGTTTGCCATTGTAACGAAGGACGGCCTTGGGAGGGTCTATATAACCTCGTTTGACCGTGGCGACATCCTTGAGATAGACGAGCCGGTCCCCGAATCGGCCGCTGATCAGCAGGTCGCCGAACTCCTCCTCCGACTTGAATTCTCCCGTCGGATTGATCGGGATGTAAAACGAACCGAGCTCCAGCCGACCGGCATTGACGGGGAGATTCTTTGCCGAGAGTGCCCGGTAGATATCATCCTGGGATATTCCCAGCGATGCCATCTTGGTCCTCGACATCTCGACGAATACAACCTCGTCCTGCACGCCGTAGAGAGTGATCTTCTTCACATCCTGTACGAGAAGGAGCTCACGTCTGAGCAGTTTTGCATACTCGTACAGCTCGGCGTATGTATACTCCCCGCCGGTGATCGCCAGATAGACACCGAATACATCTCCAAAGTCGTCATTGACAAAGGAGGGACCGGCACCGGGGGGAAGCTTGACCTGATAATCGTTCACCTTTCGCCGCAGCTCGTCCCATACCTGCGGCAGCGCATCTTTGTCGTACTTATCCTTGATTACTACCTTGATCTGGGAAAATCCCCGTGTCGATGTAGATTCCACCCTCTTGAGCTGTCCTAGCTCCTGTACGGCGAGCTCGATGACATTCGACACTTCCTCTTCGACCTCTTCGGCCGACGCGCCCGGATAGGGCGTGGATATGATCGCCTCCTTGATGGTGAACTCGGGATCTTCCAGCCTGGAGAGGGTTTGAAACGAGAGGATACCCGCGAATAAAAGCACAATCATTATCGTCACGGTGATAACGCTCTTACGAATTGCAAACTCGGCTATGTTCATCGATCGGCTCTCCTTGTACCTTCAACCGTCAGGGCAAGAATAATGTTTTATATGCTATTATTTACCTCATCATCAATGACCCGGTTATTTTTCCAGCGGCAGAACCTTCATCCCCTCGTGCAGCTGTGTCACACCCGATGTGGCAATCATCTCGCCGGCAGAGAGACCGCTGTGGATTCTGATATCTCCTTCTCCGGTGACCCGTCCGACCTTTACCTCACGGCGGTGGACGGTCATATCTTCGTTAACGATCCATACATGCTGTGTCCCGTCATCCCCGGCAAAGACGGCCTGCGCCGGAACGATAAAATCAGAACTGGCTTCATCGACCCCCGCGACGAGGCCGAACACTTTGACCTGCGCCGTCATGCCCGGAAGGATCCTGAGCTCCTCGGGCTGCGGCATCGTGAGCGTAACCCGGTAGGTTTGCGTCTGGCGGTCGGCCTGGGCGCTGCTCTCGAGGAATTCGAGCGGATATTCCTGTCCCGCGGCGGATTCGAACACGGCTATCAACCGCACTTCCCTCTGCGCCTTCACACTCGCCATGATGTATTCCGGGACGTCGATTACAATCTCGATATGCGTTATATCATGAAGGCTCAGGATATTCTGAAGCGATGTTACTTCCTCGTAGTTTTCGACGTACTTCTCTCCGACTCGGCCCGAGAAGGGAGCCTTGAGATAGGTATCGGAGAGGTTGACCTTTGCGTTGTCAAGCCGGGCCTTCGCCACGTCCCTTTGGGCGAGGTAAAAATCTAGGTCGGAAAGGGGCACCGCTTCCCGCTCGTAGAGCCGCTGGTAGCGCTGGTAATCAGATTCAGCCTTCTCGTATGCGGCTCTCGCCTCATCGAGGGCGATCCGGTAATCCCTTGGATCGATGCGCGCGAGTAGCTGCCCCGTTTCGATCTCCTGCCCTTCGTTTACGGGAAACTCGACGAGGGGGCCGGAAACGCGGAAGGACAGATTGACACGCTGCGATGCCTGAACCCTGCCGGGAAAGGTCAGACGGCCGGCCATAACGCCCCCGATCTTCATCGTCTTTACCGGTCTCACAACGGGGGCCGCCTCTTCCTGAGCCTTCTCCCCACAACCGCCGGCGAAAACCATGGCGGACAGAGCGATGACGAGCGTTGCATAGCCAAACACTCTTCGTACTGTTTTCATAATTTATTTTCCTCCTTGCTCAGATAAAATCTATCGAACCGGCAGCACCTATTGAACTGCTGCTTGAATTCTCTCTATAACTGCATCTTTTTCTTCAATCGTTTTTTCATCTTCGAGCCACGATACGGCCCGCTGAAGCTCTACGAGATCCTTGAGATAGCTGTAGACCGATATCGCGGCGTTTTGATCGGCTATGAAGCTCTCATTCTGCGCCTCGAGCAGATCGGTTACATTGACGATTCCCTGGGAATACTTGTCCTGAACGACGACGAGGTTCTTGCGCGCGTTCTCCGCTGCATCCTCACCCAATCGTATGACCGGAAAAGAGTTTTCAACCCTTCTCACTGCCGTTCTCGTCCGCCGCTCCACGATTTCATTCACGAGATTTTTCTCGCGCCTGAGCGTCTCGAGTTCCGCTCCTATTCTTTTCATGTCATAGTACCGGCGCCCGCCGTTGAAAATCGGATAGAGCGCCGCAATTTCGAAGCGATATTCGTCCTTGTCTATGCCGGCAATCTCCGGTGAGCGTTCAAATTGATAATCGTACGAGAAATTGGCGACGAAGGTTGGCAGAAAAAACAGCCTCTTTCGCTGCCCGAGCTGGATATCCTGAGCATCGATCGCCTTGTCGATCAACTTGATTTCCGGTGAATTCCCCATAGCGAATGTCACCATGAACTCTCTGAACTTATCGAAGGCGATTGCATCCCTGAATACATTATCGAGCCGGCCGTCGAGAAAACTGAACTTCTCGGAATCGACCACAACCTCTTCGGGAATCCATTGAGTGCTCTGATCAATTCCGAGAATCTGATTGAATGATATCCGTGCCGCCTCGACATTCGATTCGCTCAGAAAGAGCGTGCTTCTTCGCTTTGCCAGCTCGGCCTGCCACCTGAAAACCTCATCCTTGCCCGAATAGCCGACTTCTTCCCTCAATCTCGCGAGCTCGAGATTCTCCTCGGTCAAGCGCAGCGTGCTCAGATTAACGTTATAGAGCAGGCGGGAAAGCACATAATCGAGAAATGCGCGGCCGGCATTCGATATCACGTTGAGACGCTCGCTCTCACGCTCGTGCCGGATTCCCTCGTACAGGCGCTTCGAGGAACGGAAGTCACTCACCGCACGGTCATCATAGATCATCTGGCTCATGCTGACACCGGCGTTCGATTGTTCCTCGGGCATGATTTCCTTGAGCATCCGCGGATCCTGATACTGGTACGACGCACCGGCGCTGATCTGTGGCAGGAGATAGCTCCGGCTCACACCCACGGCCCGCTTCGTACTCTCGACCTGAGAATCCTTGATGGTTAGTGAGACGTTCCCTTCTTCGGCAAGCTGCAGCGCCTGGACGAATGATAACGGCTGCGCTCCCCGATAGAGCTCCTCCTCGTAGAGGAACGTCGCATAGGTTCGTGCTTCATAGTTCGGAACATACCCGATTTCGGCGGCGGTCCGTCCGTTGATCAACAGCTTGGGATGAACCACGAGAAAGATCGGCAGGTCACCGACCGGAGTGCCTCTTATAATCTGGTTGATATTCATGGCCGCGCGGCGCGCAACATGCTTTGCGATGTCGGGAGTGACACCGGCCAATGCGCCACGCTCCACATCTGAATGACCGAACAGGCTGAATGTCGGTATGCCACGCTCGTTGAATCCGCTGATGAGGCGGGTTCGCCCATCCGAAGAAAGTCTCGGCAATCTGGTCAGCGCCACCGCACGAACATCGGCGCCCACCTTCGAGAGCGTCTCGTCCGGATCATCCGTCAGCGGCAAGAGCGCCACTTTTTCCGCCGCTCCTTCCTCACTACGGGACATCGCTTTGCGATAAAAATCGAGCTGCTCGATATACGCTTCCTCGACAAGAACGTGAATTTTCTCGAAGGGGAAAATCTTTTGAAATATATCGACCTCGTTACTGAATTTTTGCGGTACGAGGATAACGCTCAAATTCTTCTTGAGGTTCCGCTTCCCCTCTGATAAGGGAATCACGAACATGTCCGTCATTTGCACTGCAGCGCTCACAACCGGTTTCGTGAGCATGAAATCGGA
>CBDUQN010000058.1:0-18955 GCA_965369375.1 uncultured bacterium
CGCCCGAGAGGATTCGAACCTCCGACACCCGGCTCCGGAGGCCGGTGCTCTATCCAGCTGAGCTACGGGCGCGCTTTCCCATTTTTAAAAGCTCGGCAGCAAGCTCTTCTCTCAGTTTCCCCTTGCCGCCGAGCATTCTCGACAATTCCGCTATTCTCTCTTCTCTGTCGAGGGCCGCCGCCGACGTCACCGTCCTCCCTTCCCTCACCCGCTTGCGAACCACTATGTGCTGCGCGGCACGGGCGGCAACCTGGGGGAGATGCGTGATACAGATGATCTGGTATCCTCCCGCGAGCTCGCTCAGTCTTTCCGCGACGACGCTGCCGAGATCCGCTCCGAGTCCGGAATCGATCTCATCGAATATCAGAGTGGGTATCTTTCTCTCTTCCGCCTGGAGTTTCTTGAGCACCAGGGTTATTCGCGACAGCTCACCGCCCGAGGCGACCTCTGCAAGGGGGTGCATATTCTCCCCGACGTTGGTCCTGATCATAAACTCTATACGATCCTGACCCCTCGCGTTTAAATGTATCTCATCGTCCGCGCACTGAAAAGCACAATCTTCCAGGCGCTCCACGACGGTCTCGAACTCCGCCCCCTTCATTCCAAGCTTGCGTAACTCCATTACCATCTCGCCGTCGAGTGTGCGTGCCGTTCTCTTGCGTTCGGCGCTGAGTTTCTCGAGCAGCGGAACGAGTTTCCCTCGCACCATGCCAAGCTCCCGCTCCGTTTCGATCAACTCATCAGACCCGTCTTTGATCGACCGGAGTATCGCTTCTATTTCGGCTTTTCGTTCGATCAGACCGTTGCAATCGAGTCCGTGCTTGCGGCCGAGCCGCTGTATCGCTGCGAGCCGCTCCTGCAGCACCCCGAGATCCTCGGGGCCGTCCTCTGCCTCTCCGCGCGTCCGTTCCAGCTCGCGAACGATCTCCTGCACCGAGATGCGGATATCCCGGATCTCCGACGCCGGCGCCTTCCACTTCGCATCTATCTCGGAAAGCGAGACCAGCGCCTTCTCCGCGCCGGCGAGCTTGTCGAGAACCGAACCGTTCTCCCCCGAGAGATCTCGCAGGGACTCCTCCAACTCCGAGATGTAGCGATGCCGGGATCCGAGAAGCTTGACACGCGTCTCGAGCTTGCCATCGAGCCCGGGTTCGAGATTGAGGGCTTCGAGCTCCCGCTGCTGGAATTGCAGGTATTCCTCCTGTTTATTGTGCTCTTCGAGTTCCGCATTCAATTGCCGCAGCCGCTCCGCGAGACGCACATAGCGTTCGATCGTCTCGATGCACCGGTAGAGGAGATCGCCGTAATCGCCTCTTGCGTCGAGATAGAAGACGTGTCCGGAGGGATCGAGAAGTTCCTGTTGCCGGCGCTGACCGTGGAGCTCGAGGAGAGACCGGGCCGTATCGGCGGCCGCGGTGAGCGTGGTGAGCATGCCGTTTATCCAGAGGCGGCTCTTTCCCTTGTCGGTTAATTCACGTTTTATCGATACATACTCATCCGCCGCAGTCATACCGAGGGTTTCCCGGAATTGCCATTCTTCATGCACCGTGAAGATCCCTTCGACGGTGAGTATTTTCGCGCCACGCCGCATGAGCGACCTGCGCCCCCGGCTGCCGCTGAGCAGATCCACCGCAGAAAGAATGATCGACTTCCCGGCCCCGGTAGATCCGGTCAGAACGTTCAGACCGGGGGTGAACGGTATGACCGCATCCTCGACGACGGCCAGGTTTTGAATCCTCAGCTCAGAAAGCATGGTCTTGTTTTGCCGTGAATGTCAACAAGCATGGTCTTGTTTTGCCGTGAATGTCAATAAGCATGGTCTTGTATTGCCGTGAATGTCAATGCTGGCGCAGTACGCCTCCCCACTTGAGCTTCCTGCGCATCAGATCGTAAAAATTATAGCCTTCCATCACAATCAGCTTCGTCACCCGCGGGCTCTTCCTGAACACGATACGCTCGCCCGCTTCAATACCGGAGACCTGCTGCCCGTCGATCGTCAACAGGGTTTCCTGCCCTCCCTCGACAACCTCCACGGTGAATTGCTCTTTGCTGCTGATTACGATCGGCCGCACGGAAAGTGAGTGGGGACAGAGCGCGGTAATCACGAATGCCTCCACACTCGTCGGACTGATTATCGGTCCTCCGGCGGCAAGCGAGTAGGCGGTCGAACCCGTCGGGGTCGAGACGATAACACCGTCAGCGAGATACTCACCTACCGCGACGCCGTCTATCGCTGTTTTCAGATGGATGACGCGGGATACGCCTATCGCGTGCACGACGACGTCATTGAGCGCGCTGAAGCTCTTTCCCGTTTCGCGCTGCGAATCGCGTGAAACCTCCAATCGCATTCTGTTCTGAATGTGAAAACGGCCGGCGAAGAGATCCGGTATCGCCCGTTCGAGATCATCCTCGGTCAAAAATCCGAGACTCCTGACCTTGATCCCGAGAAGCGGAACTTCCTCCGCTTCCACCATACGCGCCGCAAGGAGCAATGTGCCGTCACCACCGAGAGCAATAACAACATCGCAATCACCGAGATGATCCACCGTCTGTATCGCGCCGGAAGAAACCAGATCAGCCGTCTCCTTCGGCCCTACAACGTCTATATTTCCAGGAATGATTTCCATGATCCGCGCAATGATCTCGATGATATTTTTCTTCCTGATGTTGGCAACTACGCCGATTCGTTTTATGTCCATCCGACGCCTCCGTGGTCAGAGGGAGTTTCCGTATGGAGTACCTTCATGACGTGCTGTGCGATCTTTTCGGGTGAGAGGCCCATTTCGTCGAGCAGATCCTCCCTTCTCCCATGGGGGACGAAGTGATCGGGTATACCGATCCGGATCATGCGATTCTCCAATCCGCGGTCCGAAAGCAACGCGCTCACGGCGTCACCGAATCCGCCGATCTTTGCATTCTCTTCCAGTGTAAATACGGGAGTGTTCGGCCCGATCGATGAGAGAATGAGATCCTCATCAAGCGGCTTTATGAATCGCGCATTGATGACAGAGGCCTCCACACCTCCATCGGCGAGTTTCGCCGCGGCTTTCCCCGCTATGCCCACCATTGAGCCGACGGCTATGATCGTCGCGTCACTCCCCTTTCGCAGAAGCTTCCCCGTGCCCAATTCAATCGGCACGATCTTCTCCGAGAGTTCCACGCCGACCGCGGCGCCTCTCGGAAACCTCATGGCAATCGGGCCTTTGTCATAGAGCAGCGCCGCGAGAAGCATGCGGCGCAATTCCTCCTCGTCACTCGGCGCCATCAGTATCATCCCCGGTATCAATCGAAGGTAGCTCAAATCGAAGGAACCGTGATGTGTCGGTCCATCCTCCCCGACGACTCCGCCGCGATCGAGAATAAACCGAACGGGGAGCTTCTGGAGCGCCACGTCATGAATGATCTGATCGAAGCCCCTCTGCAAAAATGTCGAATAAATGACCACAAACGGCTTCAGTCCCGCCCGCGCCAGTCCCGCGGCGAATGTGACCGCATGCTGCTCGGCGATACCTACATCGAAAAACCGGTCGGGATAGCGTTCCGCGAAATTCGACAGCCCCGTTCCTTCTTTCATGGCCGCCGTTATTGCGACGACTTTCTTGTCACTTCGCCCAAGCTCCACCATGGTCTCACCGAATACGTCGCTGTACTTGGGGCTCTGCGCATTGCTCTTTGAATTTCCCGTTGTCTTGTAGAAACTTCCCACGCCGTGGAATTTCTCCGCGTCGTTCTCGGCGAATGTATATCCTTTGCCTTTCTTCGAAACTACGTGGACGAGAACGGGACCCGGCACCTGATGAAGATTCGAAAATGTCTCGACGAGCTCATCGAGATCATGACCGTCAAGCGGTCCGTAATATCGAAAGCCGAGCTCCTCGAAGAGAATGTTTGGAACAACGAGATTCTTGATGCTCTCCTTGATTCTGCGCGCAAGCGTCTGGGCCTTTCCCCCGAGGGTCGGTATCTTCCCGAGAAGCTCCCACACATCCGCCTCGAGCCGCAGGTAGAGCTCTTTGGTGGTGATCTTCGTCAGGTACTTCGACATCGCACCAACCGTTCTAGAGATCGACATCTCGTTGTCGTTGAGAATAATGACGAATCGATTCTTCCTGAGATGCCCCGCCTGGTTTATCGCTTCGAAAGCCATTCCGCCCGAGAGGGCCGCATCGCCGACGACGCTGATTACAAAATAATCCTCCCGCTTGATATCACGGGCGGCGGCTATTCCGAGCGCGGCGGAAATAGCCGTGCTCGCGTGCCCCACGCCGAAGATGTCATACTCGCTTTCGGATATGCAGGGAAATCCGCTTATGCCCCCTCTCGTGCGGAGATCGATAAACTGCTCTTTTCGACCGGTCAGGATCTTGTGCGTGTAACTCTGATGCCCGACGTCCCAGACGATACGATCCCGCGGAGCATTGAAGACGTAATAGAGAGCGAGAGTGATTTCAACGCATCCGAGGCTCGATGCGAGATGTCCGCCGCGCTTCGAGACGACCTCGATAATATATTTCCTGATTTCCTCGCCTAATCGCTTCAATTCCTCGTGCGAAAACGCCTTGAGGTCTTCAGGGAAATTGATTCGATCGAGAAGTCCGCTCACATTCAACCCTTCCTGGGCTCGTCTACATCAATATATAAGCGCCTAGAATTCCGAGAATCACACCGCACATAACATCGAACGGTTTGAACGAGAGAACACGCAGTCTCGCATTGTTATTCAGCTGGCTGTACTCACTTAAACTCGATAATAACGTATTGAGCACATATACCTGTTTTCCCTTCTCCCCCTTGAGCCTCATCGTATCGTGAACAATGATCACGCTGTAGGTTGTTGCCAGCGCAAAAAGAATGGATGAAACGCCGTACTTGATGCCGATAGCGGTAGAGAGGGAACTGAAGGCGGCGCTGTGTAGGTTCGGCATCCCGTCGAACTGGACGAGCTTGCCGAGCTGCATTCTTCTTTCAACGATGGAATAGAGCAGCAGCTTGAGGCACTGAACGAAAAAAACACAGATGAAGGGAACGAGGTAAATATGCCGGTATGCGAATTGTCTGATCATTTCAGGATGCCCGCTCAAGGATTATTTCGAAGATTCGCTGAAGGTATCCCCGGTCGCCAAGCTCCTGGATTTGGGCTACCGCTTCGCTAATAAGCTCCCGAGCGACCTCGTGTGACCGTTCGACACCGAAAAACGCGGGATGTGTGATTTTCCCTTTTTTCGAATCCTTCCGCAAGCCTTTTCCGACCGCCTGCTCGCTGCCCTCGATATCGAGAATGTCATCTATGATCTGAAAAGCGAATCCCACCCTACGTCCCGCCTCGAGCATCTTTGCGCAATTATCATCGTCAGCTCGAGCAAGCGTCGCCCCGATGCCGAGCGATGCGGATATCAATTGAGCGGTCTTTCTCGAATGGATAAATGTGACCGATTCTTCCGTCGGTTCGGTCCCCTCACCTTCGATGTCCGCCACCTGACCGCCGATGAGATACCGTGACCCGGCCGACCACGAGAGCATTCTCACTGCTTGGAGCGCGAGATCCCCGGGAGCGGAGCACTTCGAGATGACCTCGAATGCGAGCGCCTGAAGGGCGTCCCCCGCAAGAATCGCAACGGCTTCTCCGAAGCGAACATGACACGATGGCTTGCCCCTGCGCACATCATCATCGTCGAGCGCAGGCAGATCGTCATGGATCAGCGTATATGCATGAAGCATCTCGATCGCGCAGGCGGCATCGAGCGCCGCCCCGGGATGGGGATCTCCAAAGATACGGTGACTCTCGATGCACAGTATGCCGCGTATCCTCTTGCCTCCTCCGAGGGTCGAATACCTCATCGCTTCATGGAGGGATGCGGGCGCTTCGCCGGAGCGCGGCATGAGCTCATCGAGGCGGCCCTCTATCTTTGTACGGCCGGTCTCGAGACGCATTTCAAAATCTCTCGTTTCCGCTCTACTGCTCACCCTTGAAGCCCCCCTCCTCGATTTCAGTGGAAAGCCGGCGGACCCTCTGATCCGCTTCATCCAGTATCTTTCTACACATCGTGCCCAGCTTCATTCCCTCTTCGTAGAGTTCGATGCTCTCCTCGAGGGGAACTTCCCCCTCCTCGAGCTTTCGCACGATCTCTTCGAGCCGCTCGATCGACTCCTCGAAGTTCATTTTCTTAGGCATGGCTTTCCCTTCCTTTTCTTCTCTACCCTGCACAACACACCACCATCGTAAAAATTAATCTGTACCCGTTCATCGGGCGCTATGCCCTGCGCCCTCGATATCACCGTTTCTCCCTCGGGGGTCGTACAGTAGGCATACCCCCTCTTCAATACCGCGTCGGGATGCAACCCGCTGATCGTCCTCATCTTCTCGTTCAACTCACGTCTCCCGAGAGCTATCGCGGCCGTCATCCGCACGTGGAGAACTCGATCGAGGTGTCTGAGCGCCTCAGTCGCGGCCGCCACCGTTTTCTCGGGACTGTTGAGGGCGAGTCGGCCGAGCCTCCGCATGAGCTTCGTTTCCCCGTCACTCACCATCCTCTCGGCAGCCCGCTCCAGCGCGGCGGCGCATGCACCTGCCCGCCGATCTCCGTCTCCCCGCTTTTTGTCCCACCACACCCGCAGCCTTGAGACCCTTCCGTCGATATCGAGCTCGGTACGCTCCAGCCGGTGAATGAGGGCGGGGAATGCGCTGCTGCGCAGGATGTATTCGATGAGATTGAGTCTCTTGGAAGAAGAATCCCGGTAGAGCCTCAGCAGATCCCCGAATCGTTTTTCGACGTGGCGCCGCACGTCGTCCATCAGCGGCGTCGCTATCTCGGCCGCCGCGGTCGGCGTCGCGGCCCGTATGTCCGAAACGTAATCAGCGACTGTCGTGTCGATCTCATGGCCTATCCCCGTTATGACCGGATGAACGGATGCCGCCACCGCCCTGGCGACTCCCTCCATATTGAACGTCCAGAGATCCTCTGCGCTTCCTCCGCCACGCGCGAGAATCACGACATCCACATTCTCGATACGGTTCGACATTTCGAATGCTTTCCTGATCGAGCGATCGGCGCCGGCCCCCTGAACATCAGTGCAGATATGTATCACCTCGGCGACCGGCCAACGGCGACGGAGCGTGTCCAGAATGTCCTTTATAACGGCGCCCGTCGGAGAGGTGATAACCGCGATCCTCGCCGGATACTCGGGCGAGGGTCTCTTGCGGTCCGGATCGGTGAGGCCTTCGTCCATGAACTTTCTGAGAAGCTTCATGAATTCCAGCTCCATCCGCCCTCTGCCCGCAGGCGAGAGTGAGCGCACGATGAGCTCCGTCTGACCGCCGCCACCGTAGTGAGAGAGGCGTCCCGAGGCGACAACGAGCATCCCGTTCTCCGGACCGAAGGAGAGGTTTTTCATATTACCCCTGAAAATCACGGACCGGACGACATTCGTCTCGTCCCGGAGGCTGAAATAGCAGTGTCCGGATGTGTGAACCTTGAAATTCGCGATCTCTCCGATCACATCGACATGGGGGAACTCGGATTCGAGGCTCTGCCGTATCGCTTCGGTGAGTTCGGTTACCGTGTAGATATCACTGTTTCCCGTGATGGGCCCTTCATCCCAGCTGCTCTCCATCATCCTCGACTCCCTTCGCCCACTTTGCAGCCATGAGGGTATTGCTCATCAGCATCGCGACCGTCATCGGACCGACCCCGCCGGGGACCGGGGTTATGAGTGATGCCTTCGCTCCGGCCGATTCGAATTCGACATCGCCCCTTAGACGGTAACCCCTCTTCATCTCCGGATCATCCACGCGGTTTACGCCTACGTCGATGACTACCGCTCCTTCCTTGATCATATCTCCCGTTATCATTTCTGCCCTGCCGATAGCCGCAACGAGGATATCTGCTGTTTTAGTAACCAGTGACAGCTCACTGGTGCGCGAGTGGCAGATCGTAACGGTGGCGTTCCCTTCGGAACCCTTGCGCACAAGCAGCAGCGCAAGCGGCTTTCCCACGAGGATGCTTCGCCCGACGATCACGACTCTCTTTCCCGCCGTCTCGACATTGTACCTGCCGAGAAGCCTCATGATTCCCGCCGGCGTGCATGGAACGAATCTCGGCAGATCACTGGCCAGCCGCCCGATATTGTACGGATGCAATCCATCGACGTCCTTGTCGGGAGAGATGCGCTCTATCACGCGCTGCTTGTCGATATGCGGCGGCAGCGGAAGCTGCACGAGAATGCCGTCCACGCGGGTGTCGCTGTTCAGGCGATCGATTTCCGAGAGCAGCCCGTCCTCCGTCAGATCGGACGCATGCTCTATCAAACGCGAATCGATGCCGCACCGCCCGGCCGCCTTCACCTTGCTCTTCACATATACCTTCGACGCCGGATCCTCCCCGACGATGATCACGCTGATATTCGGCGGGCGGTGTCGGGCGCTGAATCGTTCCACACCGGCGGTGACTTCGGAAAAAAGCTCTTCGGCCGCCGCTTTTCCATCGATCAGTTTTCGCGTATCCACTTCTGCCACTATTCATCCCTCTCTTCGACATCTTTATGATACCGCTCGACCGATAGTGCCGTGCCGGTCACATCGTCGATCTCGACAAGAAACGCATCGAGACAGGGCCTGTCATGGGCCACTTCGAACCGTGCCGGCAGGCCATGCAGAAATCGATCGATGACCTGCTCCTTCTTCACGCCTATTATCGAATCAAACGGGCCGACCATGCCGACATCCGTCAAATAGGCCGTTCCGGCCGGAAGTATCCTTTCGTCGGCTGTCTGAATATGCGTATGAGTGCCCGAAACCGCGCTCACCCTGCCATCGAGATAGAAGCCGAGTGCCAGCTTTTCGCTCGTCGCCTCCGCATGAAAATCCACCAGAATAATCTTTACCGAAGGATCGAGCTCGGAGAGTATATCGTCCGCCTCGCGGAAGGGGCAATCGATCGGATTCATGAATGTCCGGCCCTGCAGATTGATAACAGCAACATCAATCCCCCCGACAGTGGTCACGAGATGGCCCCTGCCGGGGACGCCCGGGGGAAAGTTGGCCGGTCTCAGCAGATCGTCCCTCTCGTCGAGGAGCGGGATTCCCTCGCGCTTGTCCCAAACATGGTTTCCGCTCGTCATCACATCGACGCCGCCACTCGATATCTCGCAGATGACTTTGTCCGTTATGCCGAAGATCCCCGCTGCATTCTCCACATTTCCGATGCAGAGGTCCACACCGAGTTTATCCTTGAACGCGGCAAGATTGTCGGAAATGATCTTTCGTCCCACTCGTGATATTATATCACCGAGGAACAGCACTCTCATGTGATAATTCTCCCCTTTTGAGGGTATCGATCCATCTATGGAAATCCGTGCCGCATGTGCCGGGCCGGATCCTCAGCGGGCATAATCGATCGCGCGCGTTTCCCGCACCACCACTACCTTGATCTGGCCGGGGTACTCCATTTCATCCTCGATCTTCCTCGAAATCTCGGAGGCCAGATCCACGGCGTGCACGTCATCGACTTTCTTGTAATTCACCAGGATCCTGATCTCGCGACCCGCCTGGATGGCGTACGATTTCTCGACACCGTCGAACGCGTCGGCGATCTTCTCGAGTTTCTCGAGCCTCCTGATGTAATTCTCCAAGGTCTCGCGCCGAGCCCCCGGCCTCGCACCCGAAATGGCATCCGCAGCGGAAACGAGGTGTGTGATCATCGACGTGGCCTCGACATCCTCATGATGCGCCGCGACGGAATTTATAATCACGTCGTTTTCACCGAAGCGACGCACGAATTCGGCGCCGATCTCGGCGTGGGGGCCCTCTATCTTGTGATCCGCCGCCTTGCCGATATCGTGCAGCAGCCCGGCCCGTTTCGCGAGGTGCGGATCCATACCGAGCTGGCTCGCCAGCAGGCTCGACAGGTACGCTACTTCCTTCGCGTGCTGGAGTACATTCTGCCCGTAAGAGGTCCGGTACTTCAGCCTGCCGAGAAGCTTGACGAGTTCAGGATGAAGAGCGTGAATGTTGAGCTCAAAGCAGGTCGCCTCCCCGACCTCGCGTATCTCCTCCATAAGCTCCGTATGGGTCTTCTCGACGACCTGCTCGATCCGCCCCGGATGGATCCGGCCGTCTTTGACGAGCTTCTCGAGAGCGAGACGCGCCACCTCTCTGCGGATGGGGTCGAATCCCGACAGAATGACGGCCTCTGGCGTATCATCGATGATGACATCGATTCCCGTCGCGTTCTCGAACGCCCGGATATTTCTTCCCTCTCTTCCGATGATCCTGCCCTTCATCTCGTCGTTCGGAAGATCGACGACCGATACGGTTGATTCCACGACATGATCCGCGGCGCACCGTTCGATGGCGAGCGTGAGGATCTCCCGGCTCTGCTTTGTCGCCGTTCTCTCGGCCTCTTCCTTGATGTCCCTGATACTCTTGGCCGCCTCATGCCTCGCCTCGTTTTCGAGATTCGATATGAGAAGCTTTTTCGCCTCTTCAGTGCTCATACCGGCGATCTTTTCGAGCTTCTCGTTCTGCCGCATCAGGATCCGCGAGAGCTCCTCGTTCTTCTCGCTGATAGCGTGCAGCTTGCTCTCGAGTATTTTCTGCTTGTCATTGACCTCGTGCTCGCGCTTCTCGAGATAATCGACCTTGCGATTTATATTCTGTTCCTTCTCGTCGAGGCGTTTTTCCGCCTTTTTGAGCTCTACACGCGCATCCTGCGTATCCCGCTCGAACTTGAGCTTTGCCTGGTACCACTCGTCCTTTGCTTCCAGGATCGCCGCCTTCTTCTGGGTTTCGGCTTCCCTCTGAGCCTCGGAAATGATATTTTCAGCGAGCTTCTGCGTATGCCTGAGATGACCCGCTGAAACCTTCTTATTTATCAGCCATCCGAAGACTAATCCAAGAAACAGGACGAGGATCCCCGCCGGGATATAGAATAAGAAATTATCCATATCTCTCTGCCTGACCTATCGCCAGACGGTTCACCTCCATCATTGACAGGGTACGTAACATGCAATCACTCCGAAACAATGTAATGCATATGAGTGCTTTTCAGTGCGTTCTACAATATAGGGGAGGTGCACGTGAACGGGCTTATAGAAAAATTCCCCACGCATTGCCGTGTGCGAAGAGTTTTTTTAAGCCCATCAAACAAGGTGGATGTCCTCATGACCGGTTCAGCTTTCCCGTATTGTGCGGGTCTAGCATCCCCGTCCAGATATCGGACTTCCGGGCTCAAGGTGTTGGCTCAAAAATCACCATCTCCAACACGAACACGGTAGGGAATTTATCCTTCATATACTGTCTATATCCTATCAAATCCCCGTCGTATAAGCCAATACCTTATCTTCCGGGGATGAGATTTACAGTTCTACACCAATCTTATCCTCAAGAAGCCGGCTCAGTCGCGATGCCTGGCTTTCGAGCTCCTTCTGCGCCTTCTTCCGTTCCTCCCGTTCCTGATTGAGCTCATCAGTGATATTGAGAGCTGCCAATATGGCGATACGTGACTGAGACATTATGCCGCTCGAATGAGCGATCTCCCTCATCTTCTTGTCTACGTAGCCTGCGATCCTGTGTATGTACTGAGGGTTGCCAACTCCTTTAATTTTATACTCTTGACCAAAAATTTCCACTTTTTCAGTACTCTTTTCGGCCATCTTATTACCTTTCATGATTAATGCAGAACCACCATCCCAACCCCTCATCCGGAACTGCTGCCTCGTTTGGCGGACAAGCTCAAGATTGCAACCCTTCGAGCTTTGTCAGCATCTCCTCTATCTTTTGCGCTAACTCCTCTCTGGTTTTGTCGAACGATTTGTCTCGTATCGTTCCTTTATTAAGAGCTTTTACTTCCTTGTTCAACTCCTCATTCTTAATATATAACGATTCCATTTCTTCTTTCAACTCTTTATTCACCACTTCTATCTCATTTTTTTCGCTTCGCAGCCGGCCAATCAATTCCGCGGCTTTTGTTATCTTTTTTTCGAGTGTATCAAATCCCGCAATGCCGGTAGCCCCCATATCCAATCCTCCCCTACTCCGTTCGTAGTGTTACCTGCAGCTCCCGCTGCAGCGTTTCGAGCACTCGTTCGATCTCCCTGTCAACTGCGCTGTCTTCCAGTGTACCTTCCGGGGACCTGAAAGCAAGTCGAAATGTGTAGCTTCGTTTGCCTTCCCCCAATTGACCTTCCCTATAGTAGTCGAAAAGTTGAATGGAATCAAGATTTTTTGCCACTTTGCTAATCTTGTTTCTAATGTCGGCGAAATAGACCCTCTCACCGCCTACGACGCAGAGATCCCTCTTGACGGCCGGATACGGGCTGATTTTGCGGTATCTCGCCGCATGAAAATCGGCGGCAGGAAGGGTATCCATGAGGATATCGAAGTAGAAGACCTGATCTTCGATATCGTACCGCCGCGCGATGGCGCTCGGCAGGAGCCCGCATTCGGAGAGATGCTTGTCTTTTAGCAACCAATTGAAAATAAATTCGTTATCATTATCACTCTTTCGAATTAGTGAGGGTTCCCGAGAAAGACCGAGCTGGCCGAGGAGCGATTCGACTTCGCCCGACATATCGAAGTAATCGAAGGGCCGCTGCTTGTCCATCCAATGAAGCGGTGTGGCCTTTCTCGCAAAGAGCGCTGCCAGATGCAGTTCCTCGCGGGGGAGTCCGTCACCATCGCCTACGGTGATGAAGACCTTCCCGAGCTCGAAGATGCGCAGTCCCTCCCGCTCCGTGGAGGCGTTACGCCTGACAACCCCTATGAGGCCGGGCAGCAAGGATGTCCGAAGCACCGATTGAGCCGCGGTGAGCGGATTCTCTATTACCAGGGGGCTGCCCCGCTGATCGTTATCTCCCCATCCAAATCGTTCGGGATCCCCCGGATCCATGAACGAACTCGTCATCACTTCCGCGAACCCCCTTGAAGCAAGGTATGAACAGATCCTTTCGCTGCGTAGCTCCTCCGGCAGGGCCCGCGAGAAGATGTTTCCGCGCTCAACGGCCTCGAGACCGATGTTATCGTATCCGTACGTTCTCGCAACCTCCTCGATAAGATCAACCTCTTTGCGTAGATCCCGCCTGAAGGTCGGAACACCGACCTGGAGCGTCTTCGGCGTACATTTCGAAGACAGTCCCAGCCGTTCGAGAAGGGACGCTATATCGTCAGAGGAAAGATGTGTGCCGAGGAGCCGATTGACCTGCGCTACACGAAGGGAAACCGATGTTTGCGAAGTGACCGCATCCTTTCCGACCCGCTCGGTGCATTTCAATACGGGCCTCCCGGCGCCCGTCTCCTCGATCAGCTTGCAGACCCTGCGCAGCGCATCGAGTGTCACCCCGACGTCACCCTCTCGTTCAAAACGGTATGAAGCTTCCGTCTCGAGCTTCAGCTGCTGCCTCCCCTTTCGGACGAGCTTAGGATCGAACATGGCGCTCTCGAGGAGGATCCGCTTGGTCTTCTCGGTAACCTCGGTATCTCTCCCTCCCATCACACCGGCAAGGGCAACCGCCCGTTCACCATCGGCAATAACGAGGATTCCGGGATCGAGTTTGCGTCCCTCGCCATCGAGCGCTACGAGCTCTTCGCCATTTCTCGCCCGGCGGACGATGATTCTATCTCCCTCCAGCTTATCCCGGTCGAACGCGTGAAGCGGCTGTCCCAGCTCCATGAGCACGAAATTGGTTATATCAACGATGTTGTTTATCGGTTTGAGGCCTGCCACGGTGAGCAGGTCTCTCATCCATTCAGGGGAGGGACCGATCCTGGCATCTTCGACGAATGCCGCCGAATACCGCGGACAATCACGCTCGTCCTCTATCTCGAGATCAAAATCGGCACCGAGATCGAGCGAAAGGAGCTCAGGGCTCTTGAGCTCACGCTTATACAGAGCCGCTATTTCACGGGCGATCCCGACATGTGAAAGCAGATCGGGCCTGTTCGGCGTAACCTCGATATCGAGAATGATGTCATCACTGCCGAGCTTTCCAACGAGACTCGTCCCCGGCTCTTCCTCGAAATCGAGCTCGATGATCCCTTCGGCGTCCGTGCCTATCCCGAGCTCGATCTCGGAGCAGATCATTCCCTCCGACTGCTCGCCGCGGATCTTCGTCCGTTTTAGCTTGAAACCTTTATCGAGCACAGCACCGTGCAGCGCCACCGGAACGCCGAGTCCGGGACGGACATTGTCTGCGCCGCAGACGATGTTCAACGGCGTATCACCACCCACATCCACCGTGCAGACACTGAGCCGGTCGGCACGAGGATGGGCCTCGACGTCGAGAACCCTGCCGAATACGACTCCGCTGAACGGCGCCACGAGCGGGCGAACCTCCTCCACGTTGAGACCGAACATCGTGAGGTCACGCGCGAGAAGTTCGGGTTCCTCACCGATATCGACGTAGCGCTTCAACCAGTTGAGACTTACCTTCACCTCACCACCCCCGCCGAGGTTCCCGCCCAGAACTGTTGGAGAAACCTGAGATCGTTTGCGAGAAAGAGCCTGATATCGTCTATTCCGTATTTGAGCATTGCGATCCTGTCTATTCCCATCCCGAACGCGAATCCGGTGTATTCATCCGGATCGTACCCCGCATACCGGAAGACATTCGGATGCACCATGCCGGCCCCCATGATCTCGATCCATCCCGTCTTGCTGCAGATCGGGCATCCCTCACCCTTGCAGCCGAAGCATGACATATCGACCTCTGCGCTCGGCTCGGTAAAGGGAAAGAAGTGCGGCCGGAAACGGACGTCCGCATCAGAGCCGAAGAACTGATGCACGAAGAAGGTCAAGTCACTCCGGAGATCTGCGAGTGAAACGTCCCGGTCGACATAGAGACCCTCGATCTGGAGGAACTCCGCCGCGTGCGTGGCGTCGGGAGATTCATTCCGATAGACGCGCCCGGGAACGATGATTCTGATCGGCGGCGTGTTCTTTTCCATGAACCTAACCTGCACGGGAGAGGTATGCGTCCTCAGCAGTATATCCCTGTTGATATAGAAGGTATCCTGCAGGTCCCTCGAGGGATGATCGGCGGGAAAGTTGAGCGCCTCGAAATTATAGTAATCGAGCTCCACATCGGGGCCCTCCGCAACGGAGTATCCCATGCCGAAAAAGATGCTCTTGATGTCACCGAAGACCTGGTGGAGTATATGGAGCCCGCCCGGCCAGCTTCGCCGCCCCGGCAACGTCGGATCTCCGGGGAACGGCGCCTCATCCTTCCTGGCGGCGGAGATCTTCGCCTTTCTCTCATCGATGATGAGCTGCAACTTCTCCTTCAGCTCGTTTATGTGACCGCCGATGACCGGCCGTTCTGCGGCCGGGAGCCGACCGACCGATCGCAGGATTTCCGTAATCTCCCCCTTTCGGCCGAGAAATCGGATTCTCGTCTCCTCGAGAGATTTCAGATCCTCCGCTTCCTGGAGCGCCTTGGCGGCCTTTTTCTCAAGCTCTTCAATTCGAGAGCGATTCGTTTCTTCGCCCTTCATCAAAGGGATTCCCTTGCGATTTCTGCAAGTTTCGAAAAACCTTCAGCGTCGTTTATCGCGAGCTCGGCAAGCATCTTCCGGTTGATCTCGATATCGGACTTCTTCAGCCCGCTGATAAATCGACTGTAGCTCAGACCGTTCAATCGAGCTGCCGCGTTGATCCGCGCAATCCAGAGCCTGCGGAAATCGCGTTTACGTGTTCGGCGGTCACGGTATGCATATGCAAGCGCTCTATTGACCGCCTCCATGGCGGTGCGGTAGAGCTTGCTCCTCCCGCCTACATAGCCTCGGGCGGCTTTCATGATCTTCTTTTTTCGCCTGTGTGAGGCTACGCTATGTTTCGTTCTCGGCATATCAAAACGCCTCCTGTCGCAATTTCGATAAAATTATGTTAGCGTAAAGGCAAGCCTTGCCCTATATGCCCAACATCCTCTTAACACGTCGTGCGTCAACCTTCGAGACGGCGGTTGACTGACGAAGCTTTCTCTTTCTCTTACTCGATTTCTTTGTCAAGATATGGCTAGTAAATGCCTTGGCTCTCTTGATCTTTCCGCTGCCGGTCACGCGGAAACGCTTTTTGGCGCCTCTGTTCGTTTTTATCTTCGGCATTACCCCTCACCTCCCCCCTTTCTCCTTTCACTCGTCGGCCCCAGAATCATCGACATCATCCTGCCGACCCGGGTTGCCTCTTTCTCGACTACTGCAATCTCCTTGAACCGTTCAGTGACTTTTTTGAGAAGCGCATATCCCATTTCTAAATGATCCATTTCTCGTCCCCGGAAGACCACGGTGAATTTCACCTTGTCCCTATTCAGAAGAAAATTCTCGGCGTGCTTGAGCTTGAAGTCCAGGTCGTGTCCTTCGATCTTCGGACGTATCTTGATCTCCTTGAGATGTGTGACGTGCTGTTTCTTCTTTGTCTCGTGCGCCTTCTTGCTCTGCTCGTACTTGTACTTCCCAAAGTCCATGATCTTGCAAACCGGCGGACGGACATGCGGAGCGATCTCAACGAGATCGAGCTCGCGCTCCTCAGCGATCTTTTTCGCATCGGCAGTCGGCATGACGCCGAGCTGACTGCCGTCACTGTCAATGACCCTCACCTCGGCAATCCGAATCATGTCATTGACCCGAGTCCGCTGTTCTCTTTTTCTCTCCTTGATGCTTGCACCTCCTGTACTTTCAAAGAAAAAAAACGCGGGTAGATGTTCCATCTGCCCGCACAACAACGAGGATACGATGAAACCCTACCAGTACATTAAAGACCGTAAGGTGAGAGGATTATACCTCTACTTCTTCATTTTATGACCGTGAGACTTTAATATTACGCTTTTCTGTCTATCTCGTCAACCAGTTCGGAGATAAATTCCTCGATTTTTTTGCTGCCGAGCCTCCCCTTCGATTTGGATCGAAGATCCATGGTTCCTTCTTCGGCCTCTCTCCCGCCGACGACAGCCATGTACGGGATCTTGGCGAGCTCGGCCTCCCTGATCCGGTACCCGAGCTTTTCCTCGCGCAAGTCCCCCTCCACCCTGATGCCGGCCTCCCTCAGCTTATCGACGCACTCCAACGCATACTCGTGAAAATCGGGACCGACGGGTATCACCCGGACCTGCACGGGAGCGAGCCACAGCGGGAACTCTCCGGCGTAATGCTCGGTGAGCGTTCCGATGAACCGCTCGATCGAACCGAGAAGGGCGCGGTGGATCATGTAGACGTTCTCGCGTTTTCCCTCACTGTTTACATAGACCACATCGAAACGACGCGGCAGGTTGAAGTCGAACTGGATCGTTGTCGCCTGCCAGTCTCGTCCGATCGCGTCGATGAGCTTGATATCTATCTTCGGTCCGTAGAAGACCGCCTCCCCGATCATCTTCTCGTAGGGAATGCCACTCTTGTCCAGGGTCGACATCAGCGACTTCTCCGCCATCAGCCATTCTTCTTCTGTGCCGGCGTACTTGTCCATCTCGGCTGGATCATGCGCGCTCAGCTCGACCTTGTATTCGTCGAATCCGAACGAGACGAGAAGCCTGTGGGCGAACTCGAAACACTTGTCCACTTCGTCGATGATCTGGTCGGGAGTGCAGAAGATGTGCGCGTCGTCCTGAGTGAATCCGCGAACGCGCAGGAGTCCGTGAAGGGTGCCCGAACGCTCGTTCCGGTACACCGTGCCGAGCTCGGCGTACCGCACCGGCAGGTCACGGTAGCTGTGAAGCTTCCGCTTGTATATGATGATGTGTGCCGGGCAGTTCATCGGCTTGAGAACAAACTCCTGCTGTCCCTCTCCCGGAATGATGAACATGTTCTCACGGTAATAGTCGTAGTGCCCCGAGCGGCGCCAGAGATCCGCCTTCGCGATATGCGGTGTCAAGACGATGTCGTACCCCGCCTTCCGATGCTCTTCTTTCCAGTAGTTTTCGATAATCTCGCGTAGCACGTACCCCTTCGGGTACCAGAAGACGAGTCCCCCGCCGGCCTCCTCCCTGATATCGAAGAGTTCGAGCGCGGGACCGAGCTTCCGGTGATCCCTGCGCTTTATCTCCTCGCGGCGAACGAGTTCTTCCTTGAGCTTCTTCTTATCGAAAAATGCTGTTCCATATATCCGCTGGAGCATCTCGTTGCGCTCGTCGCCCCGCCAGTAGGCGCCTGCGATCGAGAGCAGCTTGAACGCGCGAACCATTCTGATATCCGGCACGTGGGGCCCGGTGCAGAGATCGGTGAACGAGCCGAGCTTGAAGATCGAAACGGTATCCACCTCGAGCTCCTCGAGAAGTTCCACCTTGAACTTCTGACCGAGCTCGGTGAAAAGCTTTATCGCTTCACCGCGCGGAAGCTCCTCGCGAGAAAACATGAGATTCTTGTCCTTCTGGAGCTCGCGCATCTTCTCTTCGATGCGCTCGAGATCCTCCGGCGAGAAAACATTCTCCAGGAGAAAATCGTAATAGAAGCCGTCATCTATCGAGGGGCCGATGGCGAACTTGACGTCCCCGTAGAGCTCTTGCACGGCGAGCGCCATCAGATGCGAAGCGCTGTGCCGCAGTATATCGAGTGCCTCGTCGCTATCAGTGGTAAGGGGCTCGAGCACGCCGCCATCGGTTATCTTTTCCCGCGCGTCGAAGACACGACCGTTGAGCCGAAAGGCCACCGTTTCGCGCATAACCTTGGCGGGGAGCTCCGAGAAGAGCTCGCAGAGAAGGGTTCCCTCGGCTACCTCTATCTTCTTGTCATCTTTGAATTCAATCTCGACCATGTTCCCGTCTCTCGAACTATAGTGAATCGCAAAAGTTATCCCATGTGATTACAATAAAAAAACGGCCTACGGTAAACAATAAAAAATGGTGGGCGATACAGGAATTGAACCTGTGACCTCCTGCATGTCAAGCAGGCACTCTAACCAACTGAGCTAATCGCCCACCCATTTCACCTAAAAGAGATACTATACGATTGCCGCCGCCAAGGCAATATAATCTTCCG
>CBDUQN010000059.1:0-18732 GCA_965369375.1 uncultured bacterium
GCTGCGAGATAGTACGATGCAGGGTCGGGTTCGTGAAGGCGGCGACCACCTCGCAGCACTGAGGCACTAGAGCAAGGGGCATACCAGCATATGCCAATAATGGGCGCGTGTTTTTCTAACAGTAAGTCCCTTCGCATCTTCTTTCTTTTCCTCTGAAATGCCGTGTTTACCAACGTTTCCGATGATTTCCGATAATTTCTACAGGCGCGGACCGGTTGGAGCACATGTTTTCGCAACATTGCAATATGCCGGTTGCGTTCCTGCACGAGGGATTGTCGGTGTCGTGACGAAGCACAATGCCAGTTTGGAGTACTTGTGCTTATCGCGCGTGCATTGTCGATGCGGTGAGGAAACACCCCGATTGATATCCCACGGATCATAAACATGGTGACGCAATGCCACGATTGACATTCCGCGTTTCATCGACGCGGCCCCGTAGAGGTGCGATTCGGCGCCCCCACTGAGGTCCCGTCATGCCATGGACACCGTCGGGGGCAGCACGCCACAAGCGGAGAATTTTCTTGACACCTTCTAACTTATCGTGTACTAAGTTGTTAGGCTCTACACTGGATTACTTCCATGATAGAGGGGTTATAATCCTGCGGTAGGAAGGAGGAGCACGATGACTAAAGCGGAGATTGTAGAGAATATTTCCAGCAGGACTGGATTGACAAAGAAGGAAGTTGCTGAGGCAATCGATTCTTTCCTCGCGTGTATATCAAAAGGTCTCGCCGAAGGCAAGCATTACGAGATCCGTGGCTTTGGAACTTTCAAAGTCAAGGCACGCAAGGCCAGGATGGCAAGAAACCCCAGGACCGGCGAACCAGTTCCCGTACCGGACCGTAAGGTCCCTGTCTTCAAGGTATCCCGGGAGCTAAAAGAGCTGGTTACGCAGAGCTGACGCTCACCTGCCAGGTTAAACTCCGTTCAATGTTCAATGACGCGCCTTCCCGTGGTGCAGCCGGCGGAAGAGGGCGGCGTCTGTCGCATCGCCGAAGAACCGTGAAGGGTGATCGATGGCTGACAGAATTGTTGATCTCAGAAGCGATACCGTGACACGGCCGAGCGCGGAGATGCGCGAGGCTATCGCCGGGGCGGTCGTGGGCGACGACGTGCTCGGGGATGATCCCACCGTTCAGGAACTCGAATCCAGAATGGCCGGTCTGCTCGGCAAGGAAGCGGCGCTGTACGTGCCGAGCGGCACCATGTCGAACACGCTCGCCATCATCTGCCAGACGAGCCCGGGCAATGAAGTGATCCTGGATCGAAACTGCCATATATTCAATTACGAGGCGGCGGCCGTATCGGCTATCGGAGGCATCCAGCCCTTTCCCCTCGATGGACACGGCGGATTGCTGCCGCTCGAGCAATTGCCGGCTGCGGTGAGAGCACGGAACGTTCATCACCCTCAAACCGCCCTGATTGCGGTTGAAAACACGCATAATCGCGCCAGCGGGAGGATCTATCCTTTCGAGCAGCTGGAGCAGGTATCGCGTTTTGCGAGAGAGCGGGTTCTGCGGTTGCATATCGATGGAGCCCGTCTCGCAAACGCCGCCGTCGCCACCGGCATTTCTTTCGAGCGGTACGGAGCGCTCGCGGATTCAATTACCTTTTGTTTTTCGAAGGGTCTCGGCGCCCCCGTCGGTTCCATTCTCATATCGGATGAGGCGACCATAGAGAAAGCGAGATTCTGGAGAAAGAGACTGGGTGGTGGGATGCGGCAGGCAGGTGTGCTGGCGGCCGCGTGCCTCTACGCACTCGATAATAATATGGAGCGTCTCGCTGAAGATCATAGCAATGCCGCACGGGTCGGTGAAATCGTGGAATCGAATCCGCGCCTCAGACTCCTCTTCCCGGTCGAAACAAACATCGTGATCTTTGAAATGGCTGATAACTCCGCTGATATCGAGCAATTGCGGGAAGCACTCGAAGAAGAGGGAATTCTCTCACTGACATTCGGCGGCTGCATGAGAATGGTCACGCACCTGGATGTTTCATCGGACGATATCGAACGCTTTGGAGCGGCAGTCTCCAGCATTCTCTAGCGCGCAGACGCTTTCTTGTAACGTTCATCTTGAATCTCTATTAATGCAATGAGGCCTTATCAATTTTATCTCGTCAGCACGCCCATTGGGAATCTAGACGATTTATCGAGCCGTGCCGTAGAGGTGCTCGAGTACGTTGATATCATATTGGCCGAGGATACGCGAAAGACGAGGGTGCTGCTCGGGCGTTTCGAGATACGCACACCCTTGCGATCCTATCATGACCACAACAAGGAAAGGGTAACGCCAGCTGTTATCGATGCGCTTCGCAATGGGAAATCAGTGGCGCTCGTCGCCGATGCGGGAACTCCCCTTATATCGGATCCGGGATACTATCTCATGAGAAAAGTGCTCGAAGAAGGCATCACGGTGACGTCGGTGCCCGGCGCATGCGCAGCCGTTACGGCCCTCGTACTTTCCGGATTTCCACCCGATCGTTTCACATTCTTCGGCTATGTTCCACGCAAACGCGGAGAGCGTGATAAGGTTTTGAGTGAGGCGCACGATAATCCTGGAACATCGATATTCTTCGAGAGCCCTCACCGGCTTCTGAAAACGCTGCATGCGATTGCAGAGCAGCTCGGCGAGCGGGAAACCGTGGTGGCGAGAGAGCTGACGAAACTGCACGAGGAGATTGTGCGGGGCACGGCAACGCACTGCGTGGCACATTTCGAAGAGCACGGCGTAAAGGGTGAGATCACCATTGTAATCCGGGGACGGGGCAAAAGGCGCCGGTAGCGGTGGGGGAACGGCTTGACAGCATAGACGGTACCGTTTCATAATATCGTGATCAGGGTATTAAAGATTGGATATTTCGATTTGGCCGGCAAGAATGATATCAAGAATTGGCTGAAAGGATTGCTCGATCCGCTCGTTTCCCTCCTTTCGAGCCTGCGAATTTCCCCCATGGCCATTACCATCTTCGGATTGGTGCTGAGCTTTGTCGGGGCGGCGTTTGTAGCGGCCGGTTCACACATCACCGGTGCGATCGTTCTCTTATTATCCGGATTATGCGACGCTCTGGACGGTTCACTCGCGCGGCGTGAAGGGAGGGTAACCACGTTTGGAGCATTTGTCGACTCGAACGTGGATCGCATCACGGAGATTGTCTACTTCGGAGCGCTGATTTTTTACTTTCTCAGCGTCGAGCCCGCAGGCCGATTTATTATCTTTATTCTGCTCGTGGCGATCGCAGGTTCGTTCCTTACGAGTTACGCGCGCGCTCGGGCCGAGGGACTTGGGTTGGAATGCCGCGTTGGATGGCTGGAAAGGCCCGAACGAATCGTTCTGCTCATTCTCGGCCTCCTTCTCGGACGCACCGTGTTGATCGCGGTAATTCTTTTTCTCGCCGTCCTCACGGTCATTACATTTATGCAACGGGTTCTCCACGTGAAGCGCGTGACATCGAATAATGACCGGGATATAAAATGAAAACCGGTTTAAGATCCATCCTGAAAACGTCCGTGCCGATAGTGGTCGATCTGGCCGCGCAGATCATCATGTGGACTATCGAGATCAATCTCGTTAGCCACATTTCGTTAACGGTAATGGAACGCTGCTATCCGGGGATGGGGGCGTCCGGCATCGACGCGCTTACGGCGGTTGGAAATGTCGTTCAGATCATCATCCTTACCTGCACATGCCTCCTGATCTTCGTTTTCGGCGCGACTATTATCATCAACAAGCTCATCGGGGAAGGGAAGCGTTCGGAAGCCGACCATTTCCTCGGCCAGGCGCTGTTCACCACGTTGTTTCCAGCCGCCCTGATTGCGCTCACCTGGTTTGCATTCGCCCCGTTTGTTTTC
Organism: uncultured bacterium; assembly: GCA_965369375.1. GTDB lineage: Bacteria > Krumholzibacteriota > Krumholzibacteriia > Krumholzibacteriales > Krumholzibacteriaceae > CBDUQN01. The sequence continues at coordinate 3,851 of CBDUQN010000059.1, forward strand.
AAGGTCATTCTCGGGACCTCCGAGGTTGTTACCGCTATCGGTGTGGACTATATCCGGATACTTTCGATCTTCGCGCCGTTTATAATCTTGAACTTCGTGGCGATCGGCATCGTGAGGGGCGCCGGGGACACGCATCTCTCGATGATTACGGGACTCCTCGTCAACTTACTTCATCTCATTCTCGCTTTTGGCCTCATTTTCGGTTTTGATCTCGGCGTGCGCGGTGCGGCGCTCGCGGCGGGCATATCGCATACCGTTGGCTGTTGTTTGACCTTTTCGGTGATTCTGCGGGGAAAGAGCGTTCTCACCTTTACGTGGAGCGATTTTACGAGAATCAGCAGGGAAAAGATTATAAAAGTATTCAAGACGGGTACACCCATAACTCTGGAGCAACTCGCCTGGATGATCGGTATTACCATCGTGATAGGTTATAGTAACCGGCTCGGGACAGCCGCCGCCGCGGCGCATATCATCATCCTCAGCTTCCAGCGGCTGTTTTCAATTTTATATCAAGCGTTCGGGATAGGAGCCCTCACCCTTGTCGGCCAGCGGTACGGGGCGAACGAGCATGATTACGCAAGACAGACGACGGTGATCTTCCGCTGGCTCGTCGGCAGCGTTGTCCTGTTTCTTGCCGCTATTATCTATTTCAGGGCCAGATATTTTGTAATTATATTTACATCCGATCCCGATGTCGTCGTGTTGTGCACGAAGGTTCTCAAGATCGCCGCTTTCGTGCAGATACCAAAGGCGCTCTCGTACGTTTACTCCTTCAGCTTGCGGGGGATCGGCGAGAACCGGTATCCGATGTATCTCGCGATATTCGGTGTTATTATCTTCGAAGTGATAATCGGATACAACCTCGCGTTTACTTTCGGCCTTTCGCTGATGGGTCTGTGGATTGCCCATGGGGTAGACGAAGTATTCAAGCTCTCGCTCGCCGTGAGACGTTTTCGAAGACGGCTAGCCGAGCTCACCATCTAGGTAGGGTGGCCGGCCGAGCTCACCATCTAGGTAGGGTGGCCGGCCAAGCTCACCATCTAGGTAAGGCGGCCGGTGGGGCTCGCAATCCAGGCAAGGATGTTTCGTGATGAAAGCGCGCTTCATAACGTTCGAAGGGATCGAGGGATCCGGCAAGTCTACCGTTGCCAAGGCGGTTCACGATCGCCTCCTGAAAGCGGGTGTCGCGGTTGTTTTGACCCGGGAGCCGGGAGGAACGGAGACTTCGGAGGACATTCGTCACATACTTCTCGATCCGAAACGTTCACTCATTCATGCAAAGACCGAACTCCTGCTCTACCTAGCGAGCAGGGCACAGCTCGTCGAAGAGCTCATCAAACCCACGCTGGAGGGCGGCCGGACCGTTCTCTGTGACCGGTTCATGGATGCGTCCGTCGCATATCAGGGATGGGCGCGGGAGCTCGGCGAGAATGTGGTGGAGAAACTGAACGGATTCGCCGTCGGTGAGATAGTGCCAGACGTAACGTTTCTGCTTGATCTTCCCGTCGAAGAGGGCTTTCAGCGGGGACCCGAGAGCCGTGAGGATACGGGTGAGCGGCGAAAGGACCGTCTCGAACGTGAGGAACGGTCATTTCATGAGAGGGTGAGGGAGGGGTATCTCCGGCTCGCCGAACGGGAGAAGGAGCGTTTTGTCGTCATAGATGCAACGCTCCCGCTCGAGAAAGTCCTCGCCGCAATACTCGGGGAACTCGAATCGCGCTTCGGGGTAAAATTTCTTTGAAGCGTAAAATGTTTGATTCGGTAACCGACGTTCTACTATATTCAAGTGGAAGATTGCATATGAATGATTTTACCGGCACGATTCGTGATAATCGATGCAACATGAGGTGATTTCTTAACGTTATTATAGATAAATAGACCCACCTTTTTCAATCCTGGAGGTAGATGTTGCGATTCAATAAGCGGATTATCATAACGTTCTGTATTCTCGCCGTGATAACGGCGGCTTCGATCTATGTATGGGCGGAGGAACGTCGGGACAAACGCGACGAAGCGATCTATCAGGATATGGAACGCTTCGGGACCATTCTCGCGAAGATCATGGATTTCTACGTAACGGAGATGGAGTCACAGGAGCTCATCGATGCCGCTATCGAGGGGATGCTGAGCAAGCTCGATCCCCATTCTGTGTACCTCAACAAGCACCAGTGGGAAAACCTGATGATCGACACGCAGGGGGAGTTCGGCGGGCTCGGGATCACGATATCGATCAGGGATAAATTCCCCACTGTTATCTCTCCGATAGAGGGCACACCCGCCTACCGGCTCGGGATACAGGGAGGGGACAGGATCGTCGAGATCGAGGGAACGTCGACAAAAGGGTGGAATTCCGAAGAGGCGGTTTCAAAACTACGGGGACGTCCCGGCACCCAGGTAAATGTGACGATCAGCAGGGAAGGCCTCGATGATTCGCTCTACTATGCGATAACCAGGGAAGTTATTAAGGTGCCGAGCATCACGTACTGGGACATTGTCGATGGGGTAGGCTATGTCCGCATAGCGCGCTTCGCGCAGCGGACCGCTCGGGAGCTGGATGAGATCATCGACGATTTCGAGGATCAGGGCATTAGGGGACTGGTTCTCGATCTCCGCTCGAATCCGGGAGGCCTGCTCGATGCGGCCAAGAATGTTTCCGGGTTGTTTCTCGAAAAGGGCCGTCTCATCGTTTCAACGGAGAGCCGCATTCAGAAGTACAGCAACAAGTACGAATCGGATGCCCGATCGATTCATAACGGTTATCCCATCGTCATCCTCGTGAACGGGGCATCGGCTTCGGCCTCGGAGATCGTCGCGGGTGCGCTGCAGGACTGGGACATGGCCGTGATCGTCGGCCAGAGGACCTTTGGAAAGGGCTCGGTGCAAACCGTTTTCCAGATCGGTGGAGAATCGGCGCTAAAGCTCACGACGCAAAAGTACTTCACGCCGGTTGGACGGAGTATTCACCGTGATGAACCGGCAGAGGGTGAAGAGGGGGATGTTTCGCTCGGCGCGGAAGCGGAAACTGAGGGAGAAGAGTTCAATACGTACGGCGGGAGAGTCGTATACGGAGGCGGCGGGATCAATCCCGATTGGGAGATCGTTCCTCCAACGCTTACCGACCTGCAGAGAAAGCTCGAGATGACCGGTGTTTTCTTCTCTTATGCGATCCAGTATACGGCGTATCACGATCTCGACGAGGGCTTCGAGCCGTCGGACGAAGTGTTCGAGGAATTCAAGGAGTATATTGCATCGAAAGAGATAGAGATTAAGGACGAGGAGTGGACCGAGGAGAATGTCGAGTATACCAAGATCGGCATCAAGCGGGAAGTTTTCAGAAAATTATTCGGGATCAGGGGCGCATACATAGCGACGATGGAAGAAGATGAAACACTCAACAAGGTGCTTCAGATGTTCAACGATGCGCCCACGCTGCAGGAGATGTTCTCCTATGTCGAACAGAAAAAAGAACTGGTGGAAGCGGAGACCGAGTGAGCAGGAAGATCGCCATACTGTGTGATTTCGACGGGACCATAGCCGAGCGGGATGTCGGCCATCATTTCTTCGGCACCTTCATCGCCGACAAGGATGGGTGGAATGATCTCGTCGACCGCTGGAAGCTTGGGCTTATAAGTTCACGGGAGTGCCTCGAGCGGGAATTCGAAAGCCTGGACGCTGACCGGAAAGATCTCGACGCTTTTATCAACAACGAGAAGTTAGACCAATATTTCAAAGATTTCGTCGATTTTTGCAACAAGAGAAAATTTGATATATTAATTGTCAGTGACGGACTCGATTACTACATCGAGCGTATGCTGATGAATTCCGGTCTCGGCTATCTGGCTTACAAGGCCAACCGGTTGGTCATGAGCAACGGAAACCTTTCAGGCATTGAATTTCCCTATTACAATACGCTGGAGTGCACAAGGTGCGGCAACTGCAAGCGGCGCCATCTCGAAATGCTGAAGGAGGAAGGTTATTTTGTCGTGTACATCGGCAACGGCCTCAGCGATCGCTGCCCTGTCGAGTATGCCGAGCTCGTATTCGCAAAAGGTGAACTCCTCGAGCACTGCGAGCAGGAAGAGATAGCGTGCATTCCGTTTTCGAATTTCCGGGATATCGAACGGGAGCTCACCGGACGCTTTCTCCTGTAATTACGGTGTCTCATACTGCCGGTTGCGCATTGCCTCTGTATATATCCGACTCACATACCCGATGAAATCGAAGATCTCCATGTTGCCGAGCTTTTCCTTTTCTGAGAGCCGATTCATCTTTTCCATGACATCGTTGAGGTCGTTTCGGGTAACGAGCTCCTTTTCGTAGAATCTCCAGAATTTTTCGAGTGTGTAACTGAGCTCCTCGCCGTATTTGTCTCTCTGTTCGGGGTTCAGGCGTTCCCCGAGCCGCTCCCCCGTCTTGAGGTAGACTTTTTTCGATATCGAATCTCGCATGAGAAAGAGCATGCTCGCAACACCTGCGAATACGAGTAAAAAAACCAGCAATACCAGTAGCTTTCGATCCAACATCAACAATCCTCCTTCGTCGATGTTCCGTCCCGGCGGGACTAAAATTCATCTTTTCATTCGGGCGCGCTGCCGGGGTCGTTCGAACCGGCATTTCAAATATATCGGCAAATCAATACTCCAACAACGTGTGCTTAAACCATTGTTCGGTCAGGCTCAAGGCTCTCTCCAGCGCAGCGGTGCTAGTTTGCATGGGGTGGGTCACCCCGAAGGCGTGTCCGCAGCCTTCGATCACCTCGAGTTTCGTGTCTTCGAAACGCGGGACCTTGAGAAGTTCTTTCGTTTCATTAAGTGTTACAGCGGCATCCCGCTCGCCGTGCACCATGAGATGTGGAATGCGCAATTGAGACGCTCGGTTTTTGAGGTCGAACTGTCCCCTGTTTCTGTAGATATCCTCGTAGTACGCATAATCGAGTTCGAGAGGAACGCGCGATCGATTGTCCTGAAAAACAAGCGCGCCGTCGCGCTTCCATTGCATCTTTCTCCGTTCGGTGTATCGATCGAGACGGGAAGGCGTCGACCATGTGACGAGCGAACGGACCTCGTCGATATCTCCGGCCAGGAGAATCGAAATGGATGCGCCCCTGCTGTAGCCGAGGAAACCCCACCGATTATCGAGTATTTCCAAGGGAAACGATGCTTCCCGTATGTACTCGCAAACGGAAATGATATCCTCGAGTTCTTTGCTTACAGTGTTTTGTGCAAAAGCTTCCTGCTTCGTGAAAAGCCCCGTGTTTTCGTCGATACCGCTCATGGAGAAGCTCATGGTCAACACGTGGAATCCCGCCTGGGCGATCCGCTGTGAGATGTATGGGAAGAATCCCCACCGCTTGTACCCGAGAAATCCATGGCTTACTATGATCACAGGAAGGGATTCTTCCCTATTTCTCGTTCGGATATCGACCATGACAGGGTAGGGCGAACCGTTATAGATTACCGCTTCCTGCAAAATATCATCACGTTCCATAAACTGCTCATTCCGACTGAAGCCGGCACGTATCGGGCTCTTGGGGTTGGGTTTCTCAATATTTATATAGAATAATCGGCGCGCCCAAGTCAATGGAACGATTCAATGTGCATCCTTGCAAAGCTCGGCGTGGTACCGTATTATTTGGATACCTTGAAATCAGCTGTACAGAAGCCCGAAACGGAGTTCATTCATCGTAAATCATATTGAGGTAACATGATACGACGCATCATTCTTGGAATCGTACTTACTATCTTATTACTTTCTGCGTCGAGGAAGCTTTCAATGCGGCGGACGAGCGAGGTGGAGAGCGAGGCGGAGGGGATTCGATTGAGTCATACGACGATCACCGAACAGAAAGGAGCCGGAGAACCGACGGTGAACCTGACTGTTGTTTCTACCGGGATAGTGACGCCGTTTGTGCTCTATCGGTTTTCGAAAGAGGAGAATTTGCAGCGGAGCTCGATGGTGCAGGTCGGCGACGGTCGATGGGAGGCGCGTCTACCGGACGGAGGAATAGGCGCGCGTCTGCTCTACGCCTTCGAGGTGGTTCGGTCGGACGGCGATACGAGAAGGCTCCCGGAAGAGTCCGGCAGCTTTTTCCCGATAAAATTCAAGGGAACATATTCATCCCTCGTTTTGATCCTGCATATTGCGGCAATGTTCGGCTCCTTCTTTTTTATGTTCATGAGCTTTTTCAGCGCTATCGAGATCCTGAAGGGCACCGAGGATCAACGCAGAACGGTTGGATTCGCGCGGTGGGTCTTGATTCTCTCGTTTCTCGGGGGGGGGCCGCTCGGTTTCATACTCAATTACCAGGTCTTCGGCGTGTTGTGGGAAGCATTTCCCTTCGGGTCCGATATAACGGATAACAAGACACAGTTGATGTTCGTCTTCTGGCTCATCAGTCTCATTCTCGTGCGCGGAAGCTTTCTTGGCCGGGATATAAAATCCGATACGCTCGGACCGAAGGGATTTGCGTTTGCCGTGATTGTGAGCTTCGTTGTAAGCCTGTTTTTATTTATAGTTCCTCACAGCCTCTAGGAGAGAATGAGGGAGCGTATTCGCAGGAGCGGAATGAGGGAGCGCAAACGTGGGAGCAAAAACAGGAAGCACTTTCATCGAGAAACTCAGGGCGGCATCCGTCTGCCTTGCCCCGCTTGCGGGATATACAGACGCGCCGTTTCGTCTTCTCTGCGCTGAGTTCGGCGCCGATTTCGCAATCACGGAAATGGTAAGCGCCGACGGCCTCGTCCGGGGGGGTGCGAGAACGAAGCGGCTTCTCGAGCGGCTCAACGGTGAGGCGCCGCTCGGAATGCAGCTGTTCGGCAGCAATCCTGATTCGATGGCCGCAGCAGCCCAGGTTGTGGAAGGAGCGGGAGCAGCTTTCGTTGATTTGAATTTCGGCTGCCCGGTCAAGAAGGTCGTACGAAGAAACGGTGGCGCCGCGGTAATGCGCGATCTCAAACTCATGAGCCGCATCTGCACGGCGGTCGTAATGAGCGTCAAACTTCCCGTGACCGCGAAGATACGAAGTGGATGGGACACCAAAGAGGAAAACTACATCGAGGCGGGAGATGTGCTCGAGAACACCGGCATCTCGGCCGTCACCCTGCATCCCCGCTACCGGAGCCAGGGATTCGGGGGTTCCGCCGACTGGCGCCATATCCGCAATCTCAACGAACATCTTTCGATTCCCGTTATCGCCAATGGTGACGTGCGCACCGTAAAAGACTACGAGGCGATAACCGCGACTACAGGGAGCCGCGTGGTGATGGTGGGAAGGGGCGCTCTCGGCAGGCCGTGGATTTTTAGAGATATTAAATATCAAATCGCGTGTAACGAACGGGGCGACAATGCGCCGCCGGTTCAATCCGATACATGCGAAACGAGTGAATTCGAGTCCGTGGATCGTATTGCCGTGCTTGCGAGGCATGTTACGATGGAGGTCGGGTGGAAGGGTGAGAAGAGAGGAATGCTCGAAATGCGAAAGCACTACCGATGGTACCTGCGGGGGCTGCCCGGTGTTCGGGAGTATCGCCGCAGGCTTTCGGAAGCTGCGACGCTCGGTGATGTGCTAGAAATTATCAAGAGTATGAGAGAGGAGCTTGATTTAATATGGAAGAAACCCGCCTGAGGAAACTGCTCGAGAGTGTCGAAAACGGCGCCCTCTCGGTTCGAGAGGCACTCGAACGGCTTCGCGTCCTGCCATTTGAAGATCTCGGTTTCGCGAAGGTCGATCACCACCGTGCGCTCAGAAGAGGCTTTCCCGAGGTGATCTTCTGTGAGGGAAAGACACCTGAGCAGATAATCAAGATCGCAAAAGGGATACTGGATCAAGGTGTCAATCTTTTAGCTACGCGCTGCAGCAAGGAGCAGTTCCGGGTTATCTCGAAGGAACTTCCCGGCGCCGAGTACCATGAAAGCGGATCGATATTTTCGGTGAGCGCGACCGAGTCTGAGCGGAGCGGGAGCGTGGTGGTGGTTTCCGGAGGAACGAGTGATCGTCTAGTCGCCGAGGAAGCCGCATTGACCGCACACTTTCTCGGCTGCGATGTGGACCGCCTCTACGATGTCGGCGTAGCGGGCATTCACCGGCTCCTATCCCACCTCGAGAGGATCCGAGAGGCGGATGTCATAATTGTCGTTGCAGGCATGGAGGGGGCGCTCGCAAGCGTGGTTGCGGGCGTTGCCGATGCGCCGATTGTCGCGGTTCCGACCAGTGTCGGATACGGGGCGAGTTTCGGAGGGCTATCGGCGTTGCTCACGATGCTGAACAGTTGCGCCGGCGGAGTGACGGTCGTGAATATCGATAACGGATTCGGCGCCGGATACGCGGCTGCCGTTATCTGTCGCAAACTTGCCTCGGGGCCGTCGGCTTCCAAGGGGCGTAAACTTCCGAAGAAATCGAATCAGGGGCCAGCGATGAAACGCAAGCCGAAGAAATAAATATCAGGGGGGATATGCAATTGAGCACATCGAAGAAAGAAGATATAGCAGGGATTGTCGTTGATCCATCCCGGGGCCTCAGTGGAGATATGTTTCTCGCGGGCCTCTGCGCCCTCGGCGCCAGACCGAAGGTTGTGGAAGCGGAAGTCGCGAAGCTGCCCGGACTAGAATCATTTTCGCTTGTGGTCGGAAGGGTCAAGCGGCAGGGGATATCCGCATGGAGAGCGCAGGTGCGCTGCCCGGCGAAAGCCCGTGCCCGGGACCTCGGAACGATTCTGAAGATGATAGAGAGATCTCCGTTGGATAAAAAAGTGAAGGATCTCTCATCGGAGATATTCCGCGCCCTCGGTAAAGTGGAGGGCAAAATACACGGTGTGCCGGCTGAAAAGGTTCACTTCCACGAGGTCGGGGCCGTCGACTCGATCGTCGATATCGTGGGCGCCGCCGTGGCCCTCGGCCACCATGGGTTTCCTCGTCTCTACCACAGGCCGTTCAGGCTCGGGAGCGGCACCGTTGCAACATCCCATGGGGCGCTTCCCGTGCCGGCGCCTGCTACGCTCGAGCTTCTCGAGGGACGCACCATCCGGTTGACCGACGAGGAGGCGGAAATCGTAACACCGACGGGCGCCGCGCTCATGAAAGTGCTTGCCGAGGAGCTCCCCACATCGCTTTCGCTTAAGCCCGAGCGCATCGCCTATTCGGTCGGTACGCGGGAAGCGGCACAGAGTCCGGGGATGCTTCGCCTTATCGCATTCGAAGCCGGGGCGATCGAGCATGAGGTAACGGTAATCCGCACGACGATAGACGATATGACACCGGAAGCCTACGGATTCCTTCAGGAGCGTTTGTTCGAGGAGGGTGTCCTCGAGGTCTACCTCACACAGCTGATAATGAAAAAGGGGAGGCCGGGCGTTCTCGTAACGGTTTTGTGCGAATCGGCAATTAAGGATAAAATCGTAGGCATCCTTTTCCGCGAGACGACGACACTCGGGATCCGGATCTCGATCGAGGGGCGCGAGGAGCTCGAACGGTGGACCGAGCCCGTTGAAACGCCGCTCGGAGCAGTTCAGGTAAAGCGGGGCAGGCTTTCGGATGGGACCGTTAAAACGTCGCCCGAATACGAGTCCTGCCGGATCATAGCGCGCGAGAAGGGTATACCGTTTGTCGAGGTTTTCAGGGCGGCGCTCGAGCATTCTACAATCGATAACACAGCCTCCGGCACAACCGAGCGAACCGCAGGCGGACGAATACACCGCAGCGCAAAGAGGCGGGCGCGCCGCAGAGCGAAGTCGGCCGGGGGAGCGAGAAAGAGACGCTCATGAAGCTGCGACTGCCGGGATTGCTCCTCTGCATGATCGTCCTGGGAGGTTGTGCGGGCAAAGAGGGCATATCTCATCCGAGGGATATTGAGAAGGTTATCACTCACGGTGTGAGTTACGGTGAGACGTGGGAATCCATTGCCATGGATTTCTACGGAGACACCGGCCGAGCCGCGCAGCTCGCAACATATAACGGATCCGATATGCAGCGCCCTCTCGACCCGGGGACCGGCGTGCGCATTCCGCTCTCGTCCCGCGATCTCAGGGTTCTCGGCGGAAGGCTCGATGCCGTTACGGCTTACAATCATGGACTGGATCTCGCCGCTGAGGGCAATTATGCAAAGGCGGTGGAGGAATTTCAGAAGGCGCTCGAGATCGATCCCCTTCTCTCCGATGCGGCGTTCAACCTGGCCGTCACCTACCAGAAACTAGGGCTGCATAGAAACGCAATAGTCACGCTCGAGGAGCTCACTTCGACACATCCCCGCGTCGCCGAGTACGAGTTCGCCCTCGGGCATTCCCTTTTCCATTCAGGTGACCTAGCGGGCGCGCGTGGCGTTTTCGAGGACGCGCTTAAATACAATCCCGATCATCATAAAGCCCTTTTTTCTTTAGCTATTGTCTGCGAGAAAACAGGCGATATCGACAAGGCTATAGCGCTGTGGCAAAAATACCTCGAACGCTTTCCGGAAAGCGAGCGCGCAGAGAGCGCCAGATCTCACCTCGACGCTCTTCTCGATATACGTGGCAGGTAACCGTTGATCGACTTTCAGAATGTCTCTTTTTCCCACTCCGGATCCAACGGGGATACAATTCTTGATTCAATTAACCTCACCATTCGAGATGGAGAGTGGGTTGCCGTGACCGGCGGCAACGGCTCTGGAAAGAGCACGTTATGCCGGTTGATCGCCGGACTGTACGAACCCACTGCGGGCTCGGTTCGAGTCGACGGAGCTCATATTTATGGATCGAGGGCAACCGGAACTTCAGTCGCAATCGCTTTTCAGAATCCTGATAGTCAGTTTCTGACATCGACCGTGAAGCGCGAGATCCTCTTCGGAATGGAAAACGTGGGATTTGACGCGAAAACGATGTCGAAGAGGTTACGCGCTGCGATGGAGATGTTCGGGCTTGGGGCGCTTTTGCAGCGAAATCCGCACACGCTTTCGGGAGGGGAGAAACAGCGGGTTATGCTTGCCTCCATCTGGGTAATGCAGCCGCGCCACATTATACTCGACGAGCCGTTCTCTTTTCTCGATTCCCGAGGCCGGCGCGCATTTCTCGAAGCGGTCAGGGACCGGTTTCACCGGGAAGGACTCACGATCGTGTGGTCGACGCTGCAGCCCGATGAAATCGCGTATGCCGATCGGATCATCTACCTGGATAAGGGATGCGTTGCCTGCGACGGATCACCCGAGCAACTGGCTTCGATCATAGCCGATGGTGTTCTCACGGAGTCCTTGTCCCCGTATCTGCTCGAGAGGGTGAATGGGCAACGCGAGGGAAAGGAGCCCGCAGGAAACTCGTCTACGGGAATCGCACCATCGGGGAATGCTTATGAGGGACATTTGTCTGCGGGACACGCACTTGATGGGAATGCTCATGAGGTACATTTGTCTGCGGGGCACGCACTTGATGGGAATGCTCATGAGGTACATTTGTCTGCGGGACACACTCCTGCGGGAAACGCGCCAGCCGGACCCGCGCCTATGGGAAACGCGCCTGCTGAATCCGCGCCGATTCTGGTAACTGTGACCGATGCCCTCTTCTCGCCCGAAGAGGGCGATTTCGAACTCACAATCCCGAGTCTGCGCGTGTGGAGCGGTGAAACGGTCGGGATTACAGGTCCTTCCGGTTCGGGCAAGACAACGCTCCTCCTCGGATGCTCAGGGATCCTGCCGCCGCGCCGCGGTGAGCTGATCATTTTCGATAAAGCAATCCGATCGGCCAACGATCGCCCTTCGGGAAAAATCGCATTTCTCTTTCAAACGCCGGAGGAAGGATTTTTTTCACCCACCGTTCACGATGAGGTGGCATTCGGGTATCGCAGATTTCACGGCGCCGATGGTGTGACGAAAGCGGTGACGGGTGCGCTCGAAGCAGTCGGTCTCGATGCGGAAGTGTTTATGCAGCGCAGTCCGTTTCGTCTCTCGCAGGGTGAGAAGCGTATGGTGGCGATCGCCTCGCTGCTCGTTCTTCCTGCGGAACTTTATTACCTCGATGAACCGACGCTCTTTCTCGATGGCAAAGCGCGTTCCATGCTGGCTGCCGCTCTTGCCCGTCTCAAATCGAGAGGATTGACCGCTCTCATCGCCTCACATGAATCGAGATTCATCCGTTCGGCCACGGAGCGGCAGATATCTCTCGAATTGTAAATTTTCCTTGACATATGCGCTTTTCTTCAAAATAGTACCGGCTTATCAGGTCTCTCTATTCATATCCAGGAGTCAGTGATGAACGGGATCTCGGCGGCAAGGTTATTGCAGCGTGTGCGGGAGTTGCGTCTATGGAGTCGTAATTGAATAATATAAAAATGGTTATTAGAAATTTGGCTTGCTGGCTAAAGAGGCACGATCATACGATATGACAATGAATTTCAGAGATTTCGCCGGCAGACATAAGGGTCGTGATCAAATAAAGTGAAAATGGATTTCAGAGATTTCGTCGACAGGCACACCGCACGTATCGAGCCTCTCGAAAAAGAGAGCGCTCTCGCCTATTGGAAGGCTGCAATAACAGGCAGCGAGAGCGATTTCAAACGATACTCCGTGCTCCAGATAGAGCTAGAGAAAGTCTACACCGGCAGAGAGGAATTCGAATACGTGAAACGGGTAACGGAATCGGGAGGAGGCCAGGACAAACAGCTCGCCAGAATCAGCGAACTGCTCTATCTCCGTTACCTCGGGAACCAGATCGATTCCTCCCTGCTCGAGCGAATCGTCGATCTCAGCTCCCAGGTTGAAAACAAGTTTAACGTCTTCCGTCCCGTTATCGACGGCGCAGAAGTGACGGCGAACGAAATCTATCGAATATTGCAGGAAGAAACCGACAGCGAAAAGCGTAGGATGGCGTGGGAGTCGAGCAAGGAGGTCGGGAGCCTTGTATCGGGCGATCTGTTGGATCTTGTCGGCCTTCGCAACGAGGCGGCGAAAAGGATCGGTTTCGAAAACTACTATACGATGTCACTCGTTCTCGGAGAGCAGAGTGAGAAGGAGCTGGAGATTCTATTTGCGGAACTCGACGAACTGACACGAGAACCGTTCCTCGAAATGAAAGCCGAGCTCGATCGTGCATTGGCAAAAAGCTGCCGGATCGAACCGGGGGACATTCAACCCTGGCACTATCACGATCCGTTTTTCCAGGATGCGCCACAGACGGACGAGTTCGACCTGGACCGATATTATCGGGGGAAAGATCTGATCAAACCGGCACGGGGCTTCTTCGAGAGCATCGGTATGCCGGTGAGCGACATTCTCGAGCGGAGCGATCTCTATGAGAAAGAGGGAAAGAATCCCCACGCCTTCTGCACCGACATAGACAGAAACGGCGACGTGAGAATTCTCGCGAACATGAAGGGCAACCTCAGCTGGATGGAGACGATCCTGCACGAGCTCGGCCATGGCGTGTACGACATTTATGTGGACCGGTCATTGCCGTATCTGCTCAGATCGTACCCTCATCTGTGCACGACGGAAGCATCCGCAATGTATTTCGGCCGCCTTGCCCATAATCCCTACTGGATGAAATCGGCGCTGTCTCTCGATGGCGGGGAGATCGAATCCCTTAACCCGATGATCAAAAAGTACTTAAGACTCAAACAGTTGATCTTTGCGCGGTGGTGCCAGACGATGTTCCACTTCGAGCGTGCTCTCTACAAGGATCCTGTTCAGGATCTCGACACACTGTGGTGGGATATCGTCGAGCGCTACCAGTTCGTCAAGCGGCCGAAGGGACGACATTCACCTGATTGGGCCGCAAAGATACATATCGTTTCGAGTCCCGTGTATTACCATAACTACATGCTTGGTGAATTGATCGCTTCGCAGTTGCAGCACAGCATCGCGACCGAGATTCTCGGTGAGACAGACGGTGAGGACGGCATTTACGGTCAGTCGGAGGTCGGCAGGTATTTTATCGACGTCGTATACAAGCCGGGCAATACGGTCAAGTGGAACGAGCACGTAGAACTGGCGACGGGCGAGCCTCTCACCGCAAGGTACTTCACAGAGCAATTTGTCAAAGGAGCGTAATTGTTCTGGCTTCTACCCGCTGCCGGCTGTTCCATAGCAATCGCGCTTATTCTCAAGATAAACGAAGTTTCCAAAGGGGAAAGGATTCTTCTCGCGGGCGCCAATTATTTCGTTGCCTCGCTGCTCTCGTTCATTCTATTAGGGGCTCGAATAGCCAATCCCGGCGCGGCGGTCTTGACAATCGGGAGCCTCGCCGGCATTGATTTCGTTCTGGGATTTCTCCTGCTCATGGCGGGCATCGCCCGAGGGCCGCTCGCGGTGCCGGTTACCGTGATGCGGTTGTCGGTAGCGGTTCCGATCACCGCGTCGATTTTTATCTGGGGCGAGCAACCGGGCACGGCGCAATGGCTCGGCATCGTCCTCGGCATCGTCGCCATCGTCCTGTTCGGACGCGGCGTCGCGGGAGAGAAATCGAAAAAGGGATCGGGCATGGGATTTCCCGCGCTCATCGTGGCCCTGTTTCTCGTTATGGGGGTGGGAGACACGCTGCTCAAGGCATTCAGGGAGATCTCACCGGAGACAGAGCGGTTCCTGTTCACGTTTATACTCTTTACCGTGGCAGCTATTTTCACATGGACGCTCATTGTGATCAAGCGCATCGAGTTCAATCGAAGAACGTTCGGTCTCGGTCTCGTTCTCGGTGTTCCAAATCTCTTCAGCACCGTATTTGTTCTGAAGGCGCTGCACGAAGTGCCTGCATCGGTAGCGTTTCCGTTCGTCAACCTGACCGTTATTCTCGGATCGGCCTTTCTCGGATTTGCAATCTGGAAAGAGCGTATCGGTCTTCTGAGTGTCTGGGGTATCATTATCGCGGCCGCAGCGCTCATACTTCTGCCGATGGGGTAGGGCACAGCTCAAGATCCGCCTTGCGATAAAT
>CBDUQN010000060.1:0-18598 GCA_965369375.1 uncultured bacterium
ATACAACTCAGGGGAAGCTATTTGCCTTCCCCTGAAAAACTGGGGAATGTCCAAACGTAATACGGTCTTGACGCGGCTCTGATTGTTCTGGTATAATATCGCTTCGGAAACATCAAAGGCCAGACACTTTTCCGAAGGGGTTTATTACACAGAAAGAGCGAGGGGGGCAGTATCCCTGTCGCTTATGAGCGTAGCGACGACAGATCGAATTTGTACAGAGGGGGTGAACGATGAAGATACTGAAAATACTCTTTTCGGTTTCCATCTCTTTGGTGCTGGCGCTGCCCGTTCTGGCGCAGTGCCCGAATCAGGGTGAATATTCCACGACAGACAGCCTGCTCGACGGCCGCTATTCCGAGGCGTGGTGCGGAGCGGGCGGCGAACCGATTATGCCGGGAAGACCGGGCAATACGGGCAATGGCATGTCCTGGAACGGAATCAATCTCGGTACGCAGTGGAGACTATGGGGAATGTACATCGACGGCGATGGCGCTGTGGAGGTAGCCCGCAATGTCAGCGGGATAGGCAACGGATGGATCGAGTACGAGACGAACTATCTCGGAGGTCAGTTCTGGCTTACCAAGGACTTCTCCTGGAGTGACGGGATCAATGATCTGACGGGCAATGTCACTGAATTCAACATCAGAGCGAGAGTCACGCTGGTAATGGGAGAGGTAGTCGGAACCACCTCGAATATCTATATGAGAGGCGAGTTCCCCGATTGTCCCAATTGTGTTCTCGAATATACCCTAGCCAATGCCATGCTCGTGTGGAGGAGTGATTGGGCTGCAACGGAACCGGCGAACTACCCCGATTTCCTGTGCGGAGCAGCGAGCGGGGAGCTCTATGATGTCTGCTGCATGACGATCAAGATCCACTGCGGCACACCAACGGAAAACAGCACGTGGGGAGCGATCAAGGCGATCTATCGGTAACGCTCCGAGAGGTTGACAATCTATCAGTAGCAGCGGGCTGACCTTGCCGGTCAGCCCGTTTTCATCATCGATCCGTTGTATTCACACTTCGGCAGTGGATAAATCCCCAGTCTCTTTTGCCCTTTTGCTTTTTATTGACAGCGATAGCTCGATGGAGTATACTAACCATCCCTTAAGGGGGCGTGTATTCTTTAATCATTAAGTCAAGTTCGCGTTCTTCGGCCTGTATTTGTGCGAGGGGAGGTTCGGTATGTACATAAGACCGCCTTAATTCGGTCCAATCACGATTCGTATTTTACTTAAAAGCGGTAACATCCTAAGGGGACTCAGCAAGTAAATATCATTCACGCAATTCAAACATTTCTATATTCAGCAACGGGGGGGGTCATGAATCATTACAAAATTATTATTGTAATCCTGTCTGTGGTTGCGCTTCTCGGTATTGGCTTGCCTGGCGCTACTGCAACCATCGAGGTGAGCCAGCCGGTACAGGTGACGAGCGACAGCTACTATGAACGCGGTCAATCCGTCGTCTATGACGGGACGTATTACTGGCTCTTCTATGGCAGATCGGCAAGCGTTACCGGCAACTACCAGAACGACAATCCGGACGTGAGCGATTACCAGATCTACTACAAGAAGGCCACGACGGTTGCGGGTCTCGCCTCAGCGACACCGGCCGCCGTACCGGGGGCGGCCAGCTGTTACATCGGCGAGATCGGCTCGGCCTATCACGGCGGGTATGTGTGGACATTTGCCTGTCTGCCATCGACCACCTATACGGACCGCAGGAGCCTGTACGGATGGTACACCACCGACGGCTCGAGCTGGACGCAGGTCGCCGACATGGCGGATAATTTGCCGGATGGAGCCGCTCACCACGACGAGACGTCATTCGACGGCAAGCTCTTCATCATGGCGAACTATCCTGACGGTAATTCGGGGTGGCATACGAAGTGGACATCAGATCCGACGGCGGGCACGATCACCTGGAGCTCCTATGTGCCGCTCAACTCCGTTTCGAACCTGATCAACGGGACGGGGCATTTCTACGTCGAGGGCACGAACCTCTACATCGCAGTTCTCAGAACCTCGCCGACGAAAGACAACAAGATACTCCAGTACGTTCCATCTCCGGAAGGCTGGACGGAACTCGGCACGGCGAGCTCGACCGGATGGGATCCGACGCTGCTCAAGGTGGGAAGCACCTACATGTTCGCGCAGGCTCCCTGGGTCGGTGCCGAAACCAGACAGTACCTCATCGCGTGGTACGGCTCCAGTCTCTCGACATTGCTCAGCGGCTCGTCCTATATGGTGTCCGAGGCGCGCTACGGCTCGAATACCTGGGTCGAGATGTGGCCGATCGGCTTCACCGACGCGGGAAGCACGAGCTACATCTTCTTCAGCTCGGAGCGCGACGAGCCAGCCGCCGAGGGGACGGGCAACATCTGGTATTTTGAGGTCAATTGGGCTCCGAGCCGCGACCACTATACGTATATCCAGGAGGCGATCGGTGGTGCCGCCGCTTCGGATATCGTAAATGTGGCCGCGGGCACCTATGAGGAGCGTCTGATGATATCCAAGTCGCTCGACCTCCGTGGCGCACAGTACGGCGTCGATCCGACGGCAATGGGCGCAAGGACGAATCCGGCCGATGAGTCCATTGTCGACATCACCGGCCTCTCTGTTCAGAACCCGAATGTCGCGGTGGAGATTCCGAGCGGCGTTACGAATGTATCCCTGGCCGGATTCTCCCTAACCGGGAGCCCGACATCCTACTACGCCGATGAGTCGGTCATCCGCTGCTGGGATGATAATCTTACTATTGCAGACAACATTTTCGATGGTTACATGGGCGTTCTCTATAAGGGAAACGATAACCTGACGGTCGAGCGCAACCGGATGGTCGTCAACAAGGGAGGTGTCTTCGTTCAGCCGAATGCGGCAACGAGTGTGACGATTGCGGACAATACCTTCTCGCTCGGCGGCACCCCCGCCGGTGACGAGTCTGCAATGTATCTTACATCAACGAATACCGCGAGCGTAACAGGCAACACGGCGACCGGTTTTGTCAATGCGAAGGGAATCGCCGGCAGTAACCTGACCAATGTAACGGTGTCGGGGAATACGTTCACCGGTAACAAGGACGCCATATCGTTCTGGGGGAACACCACTTTCATTACGATCAGCGATAACGATCTCAGCAACTCCCTTCGGTTCGGCATCAGCATCAAGGGTCAGGACATCACGATTTCCGGCAATATCGTGACCAACTGCGCGGATGTCGGAATCAATGTCGACCGCCATGTGATCGATACCGAACGGGTGACGATCTCTGACTGTGACCTCAGCGGGAACACGAACTACGGTGTCAAGGTCAATATCGGCACGGTGACGGAAACAGTCGACGCTTCCGGCAACTGGTGGGGTTCGAACGCTGCGGCCGCCGTGCTGTCGGAGGCCAACGCCGGCGCGGGTGTCGATTACACACCGTGGCTCGATGACGGCACCGACACGAGCGTGGATCCCGGTTTCCAGGGCGACTTTTCCACACTCCACGTCGACGACGACAGCCCGCAGGTGGGCTCGACGGGGAGGGTCCAGGAAGGTGTTGATCTGGTAACGGGAAGCACCGTCTACCTCGAGCCCGGCACATACGAGGAGCAGGTCGAGATAGATAAGGATATGACCCTCTCGGGTGGTGGCGGTGGAGGCGCCCGCACGATACTTTCACCTGACATCCTGACGAAGTATTTCACGACGAGCGCCGACAACTATCCGATCGTCTACATTCACGACGCCGACGATGTAACGCTCGAGTACCTGACCATCGACGGCGCGGGCAAAGGGAACGCGAACTACCGTTTCCTCGGTATAGCGTTCCGCAACGCGGGCGGCACGGTGAACGATGTAGAGATCAAAGATGTCCGCGACACGCCGTTCAGCGGTGTGCAGCACGGTGTGGCATTGTATACGTACAACGTCGACACGATCTCGCGTAACGTCAACGTCTATAACTGCACATTCACCGGTTTTCAGAAGAACGCGATGGCGCTCAACGCCGGCGCGACGACGCCGCTCGTGGTCGATGTGCAGCACAACGATATCACGGGAGCCGGCGAGACGGGTGTCACCGCCCAGAACGGAATCCAGGTCTGGGCCGAGCTCGCCACCGGGACGGTCGACAGCAACACGGTGACCGGCATCGGCTACAACGGCGGAGGCTGGGTAGCGACCAGTATCCTCAACTACTATGCCGACCTGAGTACCACCGGTAACGTGATCAGCAACGGCCATATGGGCATCTATTATTACGACGGAGAGGGAACGATCAGCGGCAATGATCTGACCGTCGCCAAGATGGGCGGCTCCTGCTATGGGATCCTCGCCAGCGACCCCGCCGATGCGATTCCATCGCCGTTTGGTGAAGAGGAGATGCTCGGTTCATCGCGCGGCGGAGCGCTCGGAGCGCCGCTCGCGGTGCTCGATGTCGATATCATCGGAAACACCGTGACCTTCGACGGTGCGGACAGTACCGGCACGTACGGCATCGAAGCGGACGCCGGCTACGGTCCCGACGATCTCGATGTCACGATCAACTACAACACCGTTTGCGGATTCGAGATCGGCATAGAGATCTGGAAGTGCACCTCGAGCTGTGATACCGGTGTCTTCACGAGCGTTGTGGCAAACTACAACTACATCGGCTGCAACGACTACGGCATGCGGTCAAACGCCGACTACATAGTTTCGGACGGCCGCTACAACTGGTGGGGAGATGCAACCGGTCCTTATCATGCATCCCTGAATTCTTCGGGTCTCGGGGTCAACGTTTCCGACTATATAGACTTTGATCCGTGGCTCCTCGGGCCGAACGAGATCAGTGTTGTGCCGCCGTATGACATTACGAACTGCACAACGAATTTGACGTATACCTTCCACATCGAGCAGGCAGGCATACCGGATACGATCAGAGGTTATGACGTAACCTTTACGATCGATCTCGGTGTGGTCACCGTCGCCTCGATCACCGAAGGCCCGTACCTCGACGCTTTCGGTGACGGTCAGTTCTACTGGACCGACAAGGGTGGCGGTGTTTACACGGTGAGCTGCGCCATTCTAGGCGGGGAAACCTTCGCCACGGGCCCAGGCGATCTCTTCACCGTCGAATTTGCACCGATTGCCGAGGGAACAAGTGATATCCTCCTTTCGGATCTCAAGCTTCGTGATCCGGACAACGTGCCGCTCTCCGTGGCGGGTGCCGACGGTGAGGTTCAGGTCGACTGCACCGTGCCGACGATGGAGGCGATCGTCGAGCTCGAAAACGAGTGCTACAACACGGCGCCGATATTCAGCAATTTCGGATTCGACGACGATGTGAGCCTCGATCTCGCCGAATACCAGATCGATGCCGACGGCTGGAACACGATCTTCAGCGGCATCGATGTGCCCGAGTGGAATGACGACGGGTGGGCGCTGCCCGGCTTCGGGGGTCTCTCAGAGGGCTCCCACACCGTCTACTTCCGCGTAAAGGACATGGCGGGCAACTGGAATGGCGAGGGCGTGCCCAATCTGTACAGCTGGGACTTCATCAAGGATGCGGTGGCGCCCGATCCGCCGACGGACTTTACGGCGATGCCGGGTCATAACAAGGTGCACCTGACCTGGACGAATCCGGCGAGTGATGTGAGCTTCGTCGGTGTCGAGATTCGGCTCGTCGGCTGGCATGATTATCCCGAGTACGGAACACCGGGCCTGGCCGCGCCGGGTTATCCGGCGAATGAGACCGAGGGCACGCTCGTGACCCAGACCGGTCTCGAGGCCTACGAAGACGATCCGCGCACCCCGCGTGATATCTATTACTACTCGGCGTTCAGTTACGACTGTGCCGGCAACTACAGTGCCTTGGGCATCGCCGCCTTCGATCGTGCGACGAGCTACTGGCTCGGCGATTACGACTCGACAGGCGTTGTGAACATCAGCGATCTCGTGCCGTTCTCCAGCGCCTTTGGGACGAGTGACGGCGGAGGCGGCTGGGATCCGTTCTGTGACTGGGGTCCATCGGACGACTGGTCGCGTTTCGGGATTCCGCTGCCGGATAACACGATCGACTTCGAGGATCTGATGATCTTTGCGATGAACTACGGCAACGTCACTCCTCTCGGCATGACCCCGCTTGTCGCGGGCAAAACGATCGAGGATCTCGAGAACCTCGTGCGTTTCGAGCTCGTGCGGGGATCGGTCGCGGACGGTGTCGTTGTCATGTCGCTCGTGATGAGCACCGATGCGAAGAGCCTCAAGGGATTCAGCGTGACGGTGACGGTAAATGGTGAGCTCGTTCGTATCGAACGCGGCTCGCTCTTCGATGGCGCCGGTGAGCTTTTCTTCGGCACGGTGCCGGGAACCGACGGCGAAGTGAGTCTCTGTGCCGCCGCCCTCGGTGTGTCGCTGCCGTTCGAGAGAGAGGGTGAAGTGGCGAGGCTGCACGTGCGGCAGCAGGGTGAACCGGTAGTGGTGCAACTGAATCGGATCGATCTCAGGGACATCGACAACCGTCGGAATGTGACCGAGGTCGAGGATGAGTACGAGGTGCCGTTCGTGCCTGCGGCAACGGTGCTGAACCAGAACTATCCGAATCCGTTCAACCCGGTGACGACGATTACATACGATGTATCGAAAGCCGGTCACGTGACGATCCAGCTCTTTGACGTGGCGGGTCGTTTGATCCGCACGCTGATCGATCAGCGCAAAGATGCCGGCCGGTTCCATATCGAGTGGAACGGAAAAGACTCCAACGGTGCAACGGTGCCGAGCGGTCTTTACTTCTACCGGATGCATACAGCCGGTTACACCGCGACGAGAAAGATGATTCTCTTGCGGTAAGTAATCAGGAATCAGTACTGGGGGGGCGCAGTGATGTGTCCCCCCAACACGGTCAGGACTGTTATGAGGGGATGCCGCGAATATGGCAGCCAGGAGCGGGAGCGTTCAGTGGCGCTGAAGCTTTTCATCATCGTAGTGGTGCACATCGCTGTGTTGACAGGTGCTACGGTGGGATACGGCATGCAGATTCAATCCGCCGCCGATCCTCACCTTGCCCTGGATCCGCTTCAAACATACGTTGAGCCGGGCGAGCTCTGCACGCTGCGGGTATGTGTAGACGATGCCGTCGATTCTCTCAGTTGCTTCGAGGTCTATCTTTCGTTCGATTCACTGCTCGTTTCGTGTGTTTCCGCCGAAGAGGGTCAGCTTTATAAAGATGCAACGGATCCGACCTTTTTCGACTGGGAACTCGTGACTCCCGATACGGTAACGGCTGTCGATTGCGTTCTCGGATACCGCACGTTTGTTCTCGCACCCGGCGAGCTGGTAACGCTTGTCTTCAGTGCATTGAACCACGGTATCTGCGAGGTGCGGATCACGAAGGTGCGGCTCTGGGACATAGATCGGATTGAGCTCGCTCCCACGATAGGTCAATCCGCAGAGATTATCATTGGGAGCTCGAGCGGGGAACGTCCAACAATCCCCGGCGCAATGCAGTTATACAACTACCCCAATCCGTTCAATCCGACAACGCAACTGGTTCTGTTTGTGGAGTCACCCTTGGGGCTGTTCGATGAACAGGAAATCACTGTTTCGATCTATGAGCCGAGCGGAAGAAAAGTCCGGTCACTCTATCATGGGAAGCTGCCGGTTGGCAGAAACAATGTGCCGTGGGATGGGAGGAATGATGCGGGAACTATCGTTGCTGCGGGAATATACTTCGCCATTGCAACAACAGAATGGGACATGGCAAAGAGGAAACTTGTTATTATCAGATAGACAACGGGAGAAAGCATAATGGCGTCAAAAGCTCTGGTACTTACGGCGATGATGCTCGTGACAGGCATTGCGGCACCACAGGTGTTACTGGCGGAGTGCGAGTTTTCAATTGCGCTCCTGGATGCCGTGGAATGCGTGCTATCAATTGTACCACCGGATACCACTGTAATTCTGGGTGACGACGATCCTTTTGTGCTGCATGTGTGCGTCGACAGTGGCGCGGTCGATCTGATGGGCTACAATATCACCGTTCAGTTCGATGAATCCTTGTTGGAGGTTCTCGAGGTCGAAGAAGGTGCGCTCCCCGCGAATTCAGGGCACGAGACATTTTTTTACTGGCTCAATGAAGGGTTAGGTAACGACTTCGTGCTCATCAATGGCGCGATTCTGGGAAAAACCGTCAATGGCCCAGGCGTGCTGTTCGATATCACATTCAGGGCGCTCGCTGAGGGACTTGCCGATATCGAGATCATAAGCAGCGACTTGCGAAATAATCTGAACGCGCAGATCGCCCACTCCGACAGCAGCGGCTCTGTGTGCATTATTATACCGGTTGGTACCGAGGAATCGTCCTGGGGATTGATTAAAATGATTTTCAGGTAATATAATTGACCATTAAGAAACAATTCGAAGTAACTGCCATGCATTTCAAGGAGTTACGTGAGATATGTTAATAAGACTTGACAGAATGACAAATTTTATCTAGAATGCCTTTGCGATTTACAGTATACTGGAATCGTGGCTTGTCTCAAGGGGGTGATCTACGGAAGTTTTATTACGGAATTGAACAGAGGTTCTGGAGTGATCCGTTGAAATTTGGGTATTGGAGGGGAATCATGAAATTTGCTGCTATCCTTTGTCTTGTCTCTTTTATCTGCATTGCCGCTGCACCGATTAATGCGCAGTGTCCCATTACGGGTGTTTATTCGACGTATATGGGTAACCTGCTGAGCGGCCGCGCTTCGGAGGCCTACTGCGGGGCGGACGGTGAGCCGATTCAGCCGGGCAGACCGGGTAATACCCAGAACGCAGAATCATGGAATAATGCGGCGCTCGGCACTCAGTGGAAAGTATGGGGAATGTACATTGATGGGAACGGCGGGGTAGAAACGGGACGCAACGTGGATGAATTCGGCAACGGCTACATCGACTATGAGACGAACTACCTCGGGGGCCAGTTCTGGCTCTCGAAGGATCATTCATGGGGCGACGGCCTCAACGATTTGACCGGGCACATCGATTACTACAACGTCAGCACTAGGATAACGCTGAGCGGCGGTCAGGTCTCCGGCTATGTATCCAACGTCTATTTCACCGGGAAATTCTACGACTGCGAGGAATGCTGGCTGCGGTATGTTATAGCCAACGCCATGCTCGTATGGATGCCCGGATGGCCCGATGGTCCGCTCGCAAACTATCCGGACTTGCTCTGCGATGCAACGCTCGGGGAGCAGATAGACGTCTGCTGCATACAGGCCGACATCTACTGCGACATAGCCACGGAAGAATCGACATGGGGAGCGATCAAATCGCTCTATCGGTAATTCTTCCGTAAAAAGACAGAGCTTCGCCCCACGGGCTGGCTTCTCGAAAGCCGGCCCGTATCTTTCTGCGCCTGCTTATTCTCTATGGGCCGCCGCTAGTAAGGGCCGGTAAGGGCCGCTAGTAATGATGGACATATCACGCGATTTAGTTTATAATAATTATCGATTGTTCTATTCGTCTGGGACAGGAGTTTCGGGCTTACGTAATCACTCATAGCGATTTCTCGAGTCGCGTGGCTAACGCCTGAAAAATGATGCAGCTCTTACACCGGCAATGCAATAAGCGAATAGCGTCAGGCATCTGCAGCGTGCTGCTGTTTCTCGCGTGCCTGACCGGCGCGCATGCGGACCGGCTGAAGGTTGGCACGGAGTACATACGCACCGGCGAGCTCAGAGCGTCGGGAGGGGATGTTCTTCTTGCCGTCCCCGCGGAATCCGACGGATCAGAGATGATTCTGCAGGTCTCCGTTCCGGATTTCCGGGTTGAGGAAACGGCTGTACAAGGCAGGATCTTTCAGAGATTGCACATAAAGGGGTACGGATTCACGTCGCAGCCCGGTCTCCCCCTCCTGCCCAGGAAGGGCTTTCACATAGCGATTCCAGAAGGATCGACCGCGCTCGTAGAGGTAATGGCGAGCGAGTCCACATCCGAGACAGGTTATGTGATCTATCCCGTCCCGCGAATGATCGTCACGGAGACTGAGGACGGATCACTGCAATCGATGGAGGAGTTCTATCACGACGATGCGGCATACGCAACCAGCCGACTCTATCCCGAGCGTATCGCCGAGATCGGTTCATACGGAAGTCTGAGAGATGTCCGGTTCGTTCGAATTACCGTCTCGCCGATACAGTTCAATCCGGCATCGGGGGAGCTCCGCATTCACCGGAGAATATGGCTCAAGGTGACGCTCTTCGGGGGCACGTTCGCCGAAGGGAAAGCCGCACGAGCCGGCACCGTCGATAAACGCGCCCCGTTCGGGGCCGTTTACGAACGTTTGATGCTGAACCATAGCGATGGTATTTCCCATACTCGGCCGATCATGCGGCCGCACCGAAGGTACGGTCTCGAGTACCTTGACGGCTTTTCATACAAGCTGGCAGTCAAGGAAGACGGTATATACAGGATCGTTCATCAGGATCTGCTCGATGCAGGGATCAACCCTTCCGCGATCGACCCGCGGACGATAAAGCTTTACTACTGCGGAGGCGAGGTTGCCATTCACGTATACGATGAAACGGACGGCACGCTCGATCCCGGCGACTATATCGAATTCTTCGGACTTCGAAACAGAAGCGAATTTTCCGACTCGAGCATCTACTGGCTTTCCTGGGGAGGCGGCGACGGGATGCGGATGGCGGAGGTCGACTGCAGTCCGGGTGATTCGCTGTCCGTGCCGGCATCATTTATTCAAAAGTACCATTTCGAGGAGGACAAGCGGTACTTCTGCTGCGTCTACATGGGCGAGGGGATTGACCACTGGTACTGGGATCGATTGTACGGCCCGACCATGAAAGACTTCCAGGTGATACTGCCCGACGTTGCTGCCGGTTCGAATGATGTGAATCTGACGGTGAAACTGCTCGGTAAAACCTTCGGTACCCACAGGACGAAGATCAACATCAACTCGGAGCCCGTCGCCGATGAAACATGGGCCGGCGCCTACGAGCACGAGATCACCGTGAGTTTTCCCCATGCGTACCTCGAGGACGGGCTCAACTATTTGATTCTCCAAGTGCCCACATCCGGGGGTGGTGCGGATCAGTCCTTCTTCAACTGGTTCGAGATCGAGTATGAGCGGTACTACCGGGCTTACGAGGACACGCTGAGGTTCATCGATTCGAACAGCGGCCCTAACCAGATCGAAATAGAGGGTTTCACGAAAAGCGAAATCGAACTTCTCCGCATAACGAATCCCGGGGATGTGGAACGGATGACCGGCTTTGTGATCGAATCCGATGGTCCGGCCTATACCCTTATATTCGAAGAGACAGTCGACGATGCGGAATATTTTGCCTTCGCGAGCGATCGCAAACTGACGCCGGATTTTCTCGGATGGTATGAACCCGCCCACTTACGATCATCAGGGAACAGGGCCGATTATCTGATCATTACGCACGAGGATTTTATCGTTAGCGCCGAGCGTTTGAAGAATTACCGGGAAGGTGACGGCCTCGACGTAGAGGTGGTCGATGTCGTAGATATCTACGATGAGTTCAGCTATGGAAACTTCGATCCGAATGCCATAAGGGATTTTCTCGAGTACACATACTTCGATTGGACCGGTCCCGCGCCCTCGTACGTTCTCCTTCTCGGAGATGCGAGTTACGATTACAGTGGAAATTTAGCGCATGGAAACATCAACTACGTTCCCACGCATCTCTTCGTGAGCCAGAGTGAGTATGTCGAAACCTCGAGTGACGACTGGTTCGCCTGCCTCGTCGGAGGTGACAGGCTGCCCGACATGCTCGTCGGCCGGCTCGCGGTCCAGACGGCCGCCGAGGCCGAAACAATCGTCGACAAGATAATCGGCTACGAGTCCGCTTTGCCGCAGGGGGATTGGCTCGATCGGGTCCTGCTCGTGGCGGATAATCCCGACCTCGGAGGCGATTTCGAGGGCATCAGTGATGTCCTGGCCGACGAGTATTTCGCGCCGGCCGGATTCGACACGGTCAAGTGCTATGTGAGCAGGTGCCATCCCGCATGCACGCAGTGCATCATCGATCATATAGACAATGGCGCGGTTATCTGCAACTTTCTCGGGCACGGCTCGATCGACACCTGGACGAGCGAGCAGATATTTCTCTCCGATGATGTCTCATCACTCGGCAACGGCAACCTGCTCCCGCTGCTCGTGACCTTTACCTGTCTCAACGGCTTTTTTCACAGCGCAACGGATGACAACTGTCTCGCGGAAGAGTTTCACCGCGCGCCGGGCGGGGGGAGCATCGCCAGCTGGGCCCACAGCGGGCTGGATTGGGCGTATTCCTCGGGGATCATCGGGGAATGCTTCTACGATGCCCTGATCAACGACGGCAATACGTTTCTCGGCGCCGCCGTCTGTCAGGCGAAGGCGTGTTACCTCGCGACCGATCCGTACTACTGGGATCAGGCGATGATGCTCATTCTTTTCGGCGATCCTGCTCTCAGAATGGCTTTTTCCGCAACACCCGATCTGGTGCCGGCAAATATCACATTCAATCCCGCTGTACCCGTGGTCGGAACTGTGGACACGGTGACGGCGACACTCTACAACGCGGGACGGGGACTTGCATCGGACATCACGGTGCAATTTTCAAACGGCCATCCCGACAGCGCGGGAAGCACGATTATAGGAACCGTTCCCGTGCCGTACCTCGAGGCCGGCGGCCGGGTGCCGGTATCCGCTCTCTGGGACTCGGTTCCCGATGTCGGTTCCTACGCCGTGTATGTCATGATCGATCCCGAAGACGAGATCGCCGAATCCGGCGAGTGGAACAACCTCCTCTGGGATACCCTTCGGGTACGTTCGGCCGGCGATGTCCTCGACACGATCCCGCCGATCGTGGAGCTCTTTGTCGAGGAAAAGAAGGTGGGGAGCGATTTTTCCGATTACGATTACGCTTCGTCCAATCCCCTGATTGAAGCGCATTTGATCGATCATGAGAGCGGCGTTGACATCGATGAGATAAGCCTTACGCTCAACGGGCAGCCGAAAATAGAGTTTGAGCTCGAACACGGCGGAAACGGTTCGGAGACCGTCACGCTCCGGTATCAGCCCGGATTTCTGGAAGATTCCGAGTACACGCTGGTGGTGGGTTGCCGCGACACGTGTATCGTGCCGAATGCGGCGTCCGCGGCGGTCACGTTCGTCGTCGAATCGCACATTAGGCTCAGAGAAACAAGAAATTACCCGAATCCATGGAGCAACGACACACGTTTTTACTACTATCTCTCGCAGCAGACCGAGGACGTCACGATACACATCTACTCGGTCACGGGGGCGCTCATCAAGACGATTCACCGGGCGCCGGGGGATCAAAACGCGAATGTCGTGTTCTGGAACGGCTGTGACCAGCACGGTGTGGCGGTGGCGAGTGGTGTCTATTTCTATACCATTGTCGCCAGCGGTGTGCATGGATCGGACAAGGCGAGCGGCAAGATGGTTTTGATCCGGTAGATGCATATTGAGCCAGAACCCCGCATCCCTATATAATTTAAGATATATCTATATTGACATTTCGATATCATTCTGCTAGAATCCCCTACCGTATCGGAAAAGGTGCAAATTAAGGGGTTCGTACACGGTACTGGCAACTTGGGATCTATCGGCTCTTTAATTTAAAAAATCAATTGAGCGATGAGTGCTTTTTCATTGAAGCGCCGTCGCTGACCTATTCGGATCGATATCCGTTTGGGGGACTTAGGCGATGATGTTTCTTAAGCCGGCCGCGCCTATGAATCTGTTGTATGTGACAGTTCTAGGCGGGCCGGCTTTTTCTGTTCATGACCTACGCGTATAGAAGGCGTTCTATTCGTTCGAGAGGGGATGTAGGCTCATGGTTTCACTGTTATCTTTTTGCCTGTGGAAGGAGGTGAATGAGGTATGAGGGATGAAAAGAGGGTAAAGAATGTTCCCGAGTATGAAGCGCCCCGTGTCGTGACCTACCATGAGGACGACATTCTGGAACGTTTGGGGCCTGCACAGGCGTGCACCCCTGATCCGTGCCCCGTTCCGTAAGAGGGGGTGATTCGAAAAGGAACATTAAGCGATTTTTGCGAAGATAAGGAGGTGTAAAGGAAAATGAGGGTAACACGCAATTTGATTGCGGTAGCCGGAATATTGATCTTTATGCTCGCTTTCATCTGGACGCCGGCAGAGGCGGAGGAAGATATCATACCGGGTTCCTACAAAGAATTGACTGCTCGTGAAAAGGAACTCTATAGCGATCCGCCTTTGCATGCTCCTGCGCAGGCATCACATGCCGCAATGCTGGACTGCCCCTACTGGCGGATCTGGATCACCGACTACGGCTATTCCGACGTCATGCTGGCCAAGAAGTGGCGTTACTGGCGCTACTGGCCGTGGTACTGGTGGTGGCACTGGGAAGAGATGCTCTCGGGAGAATGGGCGGCAGCGATCTATTACGATCAGGTACAGACCCCGCCGATTCAGCAGGGCCCCAATGCGGGAACACCGCAGAAGATGTGGCTCGAACCGAACTTCGTATACCCGAACTGGACCACCAACTCGGGATTCTGGGTAGTGATTCCCATAACATCCGACCAGAGCGGACCATGCCCGCCGCCCTACCTCGATCACAGTTACTCGATGATCAGCAACGGACAGGTGGATATCGAGATCGAGTGCTGGGTCCACTGTGAACGTACCGCCATGGGCAGGTGCGGTTTATGGCCGTGGCAATGGCGTTCGTATGTATGGAGTGATCCCTGCATACTGCAGCAGTTCTACACCATCACGAACATCTCGACCGGTGACCTGACCAACATGGAGTTCGTCCAGTTCCTGCACGGGCATCCGGGAGATCACGATGCATACGGCAATCTCGCCGGTTGGTTGGGGAACTGGGAAGTCTACGATCCCACCCTCTACTGGCCGCCGCCGGTGGATAATTTCGGGATGTACCACTACGACATAACCCAGTGGGGCAGGAAGTACCGGCATGTATGGCCGTGGCCGTACTACTACTGGTGGTACTGGGGCTATGAGTATATCGGAATGCACAGCCAGGTGGCGCCGTCATCGCAGAGATCCCCCACCCCGTGGGGATTGGGCGATTATGTCGGCCATGCGCCGGGTAAACCGGCGCGCCCGGGAGTGCATTGGGACGTTGAAGAGAACAACCTGAATCCCCAGGGGCTGGCGGCGTGCCAGCTCTATCCCGGGGGAGTATTTCCGATATTCGGGAGCGAGGTTGCCGGTGCCATGGAGTGGTATCTGACCTCTAACCTCGGTCCCGGAATCAGCGTCCAGCACGACGTGCTCCTCACGATCGCCAACCGTCCGTATCACGGATGGCACTGGGGCTTCGACTGGTGGCACTGGTACTACACCGATTGGGTATGGCCGTACTGGAAGTACCCGAGCGTCTATTACTGGCACCACCCATGGGGATGGCCGTGGTACCGGATAAAACTCGGCTGGCCGTGGTGGTGGAACTGCTACTACTGGCCGCCGGTGATCAGGCCGTTCTGGTTCGGTGTGGCACTTCCGGTCGATATGGTTGTTCAGCACAATATGGAGCCGATGGAAGTCTACTTCGTAGCGAATAATCCCGCAGAGCCAAGGGGGCCGGATTTCGTGCCGGATCCAATGGTGACCGATGATCTCAACTTGAACCATCCGTGGCCCGATTACGAGTGGTTCGGATTTTCGATCGACGGCTACGAGCTTCCCGACTCGATGATGATCGTCTACTGCGAGCTCGGTGGCGAGATGCCTCCGGGACAGTCCCACCCGACATTCGCCGTCCAGACGATGATGGGTGACGCGGAGTACGGCTGGGCGCCGTACGCGTATGACAGCACCTGTGTCTGTCCGCACACGCTTGCCGCGACACTCACCTCGTTTTCCGCCAAGGAGGACAAGGGCGGTGTCGAGGTCGCGTGGACAACGGTGTCCGAGATCGACTTTGCGGGCTTCAACGTGCTCCGGAGCACCACGATGGCGGGAGAGCAGACGAAGCTCAACGCGAGCATCATCGCCGCGGAGGGCGGGCTCGGCGGAGCGGAGTATCTTTTCCGCGATGAAGGGGCTGTCGACGGCCTCGCCTACTACTGGTTGGAGAGTGTAGACCTCGACGGAAGCAAGTTTACTGATGGACCCGTCAAGGTCGGAGACGGCAAGGAAGAACCGGCGATGCCCGGTGTCTTCGCTCTTTCGCAGAACTATCCGAATCCGTTCAACCCGACGACTGAGATCAAGTTCGATCTGCCCGTCGCCTGCTATGTGACGTTGGAAATCTACAACGTCGCCGGTCAGCGGGTGGCGACGCTCGTAAACGAGGATCAGAAGGCCGGCGCCAAGATCGTTCGTTGGGATGCGAAAGATGACAATGGTGTTACGGTAAGCAGCGGCGTCTACTTCTACAAGTTGCAGGCCGGCGACTTTGTGGAGATCAAGAAGATGGTGCTGTTGAGGTAACGCCGACTAGGAGGCATAGATAGAGAGAGTTCCGATGATCCTATGGGGCTCTGTGAGAGGGGGAGCAAATTCTTTTGCTCCCCCTCTTATTCATTATCAGTAGTAAATTGTAACTTGTTCAAATTAATATAATTATTGACAAATGTCTCCCCTTCTGATACACTAAGTCCCGCACTGTGGAAGCGTGAGGGTGTATATAAAGAGCGCTTAGGGGAATACACCAAGAAAGTTTCTGGACGCGACAGGCTCTTTATTTCTGGGAAAATCAAGTAATCTCCGGACGCGGGGGACGTAGCGCCTTCAGCCCGTGTTGCTGTTGCGTGTTACGTGTGCATTGCGCTCGTGTTGCATGGTGTTCGGACCGGCATTCTATCTCGGACGGTGCCGTTGCATGTCCTTTGTGCCGGCATTCTGGAATTTCGAGCAGGAGTGATGAGAGAGAGTTCAGGAAGGAGAAAAAGGCAGAAAGAGCTGCGACACTGCCTTAACTTGGAAAGCGATACCATAGATTGCAAAGGAGGTGAATGAATTGGCGAGAGACAATGACAGGAGGGTCCCCGCGTATGAAGCTCCCGAAGTGGTGACATACCATGAGGACGACATTCTCGAAAAGCTGGGCCCGGCTCAGGCGTGCACGCCCGATCCGTGCCCCGTTCCCTAAATGCGATACCTTCCCTTCGCAGGGTAGGTGTGTGCAACTAAATCACGTTTCGCAATTTGTTGCTGGCAACACATGACAATTCAGAGATAAGGAGGAGGTACACCAGATGAATAAAGCCACATCGCGTGCTTTCTTGGTATGTACACTCATCTTTGCGGCCTTCTTTGTATCGGCTAACGCCCTTGCAGACGTCGTATGTATGAGTTCCTGGGAGATTCACCAGGGCGAGTTGGTAACGGCGAATGACCTGCATTTCAAGATCTACACAGATACCGGTATTATAGGCTACTCCATCACCGCCACGATAGTGGGTGATTGCCCCGCCGGTGTAGACTTTATCGACAGCGATTTTACCGTAGTCAATGATCTTCCCCAGCCGGGATGGACCACGATCGAATGCGATTTCTGGAACGGGATCGTTCCGAACTGCTGCACCGTGAGAATCACGGCGCGGCTCGTTCTCCCCGTTGAAAACGAAATCTTCATAGAGGAGATCGTTTGGACGGCCGGGGAGGAGCCGCCGGCTCCTCCCGCCCAGGAGGAGGGCGACATTTATCCGGATAACGGCTGGGCGGCGATGCATGCGAGCTGCTTGACGATCGGCAACCACAAGTTCTGCTTCTACAATATCGACAGCTTCTTCGATGTTTCTCTGGTTGAGATCGAGTTCTACGGAAACGGTGCAGGTGAGCTTACGGAAGCCGATCTGTGGGATTGGAATATCTGGACCTATTCACCGCTGGCGGGAATGGATGTCCTTGCCGGTGAATCCGTA
This sequence comes from uncultured bacterium, assembly GCA_965369375.1. Classification (GTDB taxonomy): domain Bacteria; phylum Krumholzibacteriota; class Krumholzibacteriia; order Krumholzibacteriales; family Krumholzibacteriaceae; genus CBDUQN01. Next base: position 17,883 of record CBDUQN010000060.1, read on the forward strand.
TGCTTCATAGTCCCCAATTTCGAGCTCGGCACCTGGCTCTATTTCCGGGCACTCATCAATGTTCATGAAACCGGCGAGAATTTCGAGATTCGCGGACAGCACGAGTCGTACTTCGTAGAGCGTCCGACCTTCGTCGAATTCACCGGCTTCGAAGCCGTCGGTCATGATGGCTATGTGGAGCTTGTATGGACCACGGCGACCGAGCTCGACAACGCCGGATTCAATGTCTACAGGAGTTCGGCGATCAACAGCGAGATGACGAAGCTCAATGACGAGCTGATCCCCGCGAAGGGCAGCGAGCTCATAGGCGCGACCTACACGTTCAAGGACTACGACGTGGCCGGTGACGCCTATTACTGGTTCGAGGATGTGTCGCTCGACGGCAAGAGCGGATTCCACGGACCCGCTCTCTCATCGCCGCGCAAGGATGGGACGCCGGGCATCTTCAGCCTCTCGCAGAACTATCCGAACCCGTTCAATCCGACGACCGAGATCAGGTTCAATCTGCCTGCCGACTGCTTCGTGACCATCGAGGTCTACAACGTGCTCGGGGCTCGTGTTTCGACACTTGTGAACGAGCAGATGACCGCCGGCAGCAAGATCGCGCACTGGGATGCCAAGGACGGCAACGGCATCCAGGTGACGAGCGGTGTCTACTTCTACAAGTTGCAGGCCGGCGACTTCGTAGAGATCAAAAAGATGATCCTCATGCGGTA
>CBDUQN010000061.1:0-18104 GCA_965369375.1 uncultured bacterium
GGACTGGATACTCGGCTCACCGGCAGCGATCGATATCGACTCTCTCCATACGTATTCAGGCGACTACAAGGCATTCCGCAGCATCGGCCTCGTCTCCGCCTATCCGATCATAGAGGGCTACAAGAACTACGGATCGGTCGGCGCCAAATTGAATTTCATGGATCCCGTTGGGATAAACGGACTCGACTTCGCCTTCACATATACCATCAACAAAAATGTGCCGGAGGACGAGCGGCCGCACATTAAACTCAAGTACCAGCGATTCCCCTGGACGATCAGCGGGGCGTGGAATTACGCTGATTTCTACGATCTCTTCGGTCCGACGAAGGTCAGCCGCAAGGGATACCAGCTCGATCTCACGTACGAAAACTTCTTTGTCGTCGATCGTCCCAGGGCGCTCGATTACACGATCACCCTGGCCGGTTACTGGGATCTCGAACAGCTCCCCTTCTATCAGAACGTCGAAACACCCCACGGCGATTTCTACACCGCCAATGCACATCTCGATTTCAAGAGCTTGCGCAAAACGATCGGCGGCATAGAAAAGGAAAAGGGCATTATATGGAGGCTCGGATTTTACAGCTACTACATCCTGTCTGAATTCTTTCCCCTCATTTACACGAATTTCGACTACGGCCTCCTGCTGCCGATCGATCACTCGTCCCTCTGGCTCCGCACATCGTTCGGTTACTCGTTCGAGGAACGGGACGATGCGGCGGCCAATTTCTACTTCGGGGGATTCGGAAACAATTATATCGATCACCAGGAGGTAAACCGTTACCGTTCTTTCTACAGTTTTCCCGGCGTCGAGCTCAACGCGATCGGCGGCACCAATTACGCCAAGGCGATGCTCGAGTGGACGCTGCCGCCGATACGTTTCGAGCATATCGGTTTTCCCGCGATCTACGGCAACTGGATGCGTTTCGCCCTCTTCACTACGGGAATCGTGACCAACATCGAGAGTGAGGAATTTCGCCGGGAATTGATCGATGTCGGCGTCCAGATGAATCTCAAGCTCGTTCTCTTCTCGTCGCTCGAATCGACATTTTCCATCGGCTATGCCAGCGCGTTCGAAGAAGGCGAGGGCCCTTCGGACGAGTTCATGATTTCGCTCAAGATTCTGAGATAAGAATGCACCTCGCAACAAAAATCGTAATCAGCATACTGCCCGTTATCGTTTTTCTGATCGCTCTGATCTTCCTCGACAGCTACAAGCTCGTGCGGGCAAAGCTTATTCTCCTGATGATACTCTTCGGATTCGCAGTCGCGTTTGTCTGCCTCTTCATAAATACCAGGCTGATGGATCTTCTCGGCTGGGAGACGCGGCACTACACCCGCTACATCGCCCCCTTCATCGAGGAGCTCTTCAAGGGAAGCTGCATCGCTTATCTGATCACGAGAAAGAGAACGGGATTCATGGTAGATGCCGCTATCTACAGCTTTGCCGCCGGGGCGGGTTTCGCGATAACAGAAAACATCTATAACCTCTATGTGCTTCCCGAATCGAGCCTCCTCTACTGCATCCTGCGCGGATTCGGAACGGCGATCATGCACGGAGGCACGACAGCGCTCTTCGGCACTATTTCGATGAGCATACACGAGCGGAACGCTTCGAACCCGGCGCGGACCTTTCTGCCCGGCCTGCTCGTTGCAGCCGCGATACATTCGCTCTTCAATCACTTCCTCATCTCCCCCGTTCTCTCCGCCCTCGGCCTCGTTATCGGACTTCCACTGATAATGCTTTTCGTATTCTACCGGAGTGAAAAGGGCCTGCGGCGATGGCTCGGCGTTGGATTCGACACCGACGCGCAGCTCCTCGAGATGATCACGGCCGGCGAGATATTGCACACCCGAATCGGCGACTATTTCATGTCTTTCAAGGACAAAGTGTCGGGCGAGGTGCTCGCCGATATGCTGTGCCTGCTGCGCATCCACCTCGAGCTGTCGATTCGGGGGAAGGGCATCCTGCTGATGCGGGAAGCGGGCTTCGAGATACCGGAGGACCCTGAAGTAAAGGAGAAGTTTGCCGAGCTTCGCTACCTCGAAAAGAGCGTCGGCAGGACGGGCAGGCTTGCTATCATGCCGCTCCTTCGCTGGAGCAGCCGCGACCTCTGGCAGCTCTACATGCTGGGGAAGAAGTAAACATGCGATGGCATTGCACTAAACATGCGCGCAGATTCGTGCGGGCATTAAGATACCGGTGTATCCTGCGAGCCGCTGCGATGTCCGGCGATGTCCCGGTGATGTCCAAGAAAGTTATTGAAAAGACATGTGCCTTTGGTCTATGATATCTATATAAAATCCGTGATAATTTAATATATAGAAGTAACAAACGGAATTTGAAGGAAGGTTAAGCGATGTTTACCATGAATCTTCGCGCTTCCGCCCCCTTCAGGACGATCGCGATACTTCTCTCCATATCCTTCGTCGTGGCATTTGTAATGCCCGCAGCAGGTTACGGCCAGGAAGCGGAAGAGACGATCTACCAGAAGTGGGAGGAGATCGCCTCGTTGCGCGCCAAGGGCGAGTTCGCGCAGGCTATCGAGATACTAAACGCCATGATCACTGATTACGCGAACTCCAAAGAAATCCTAAAGCGCGCGTACAACAACCTCGTTTTCACATACTTCAAAATGGGGGACGAGGAAAATGCGGTAGCAAAATCCCGTGAAGCCCTCGAACAATTCCCCGATATCTCCGCCGATATTATAGAATTTCCGCCTATTGTGCAAAACACGTACGATCAGCTCAGATCGGAAATGTACGGTTTTGTTACGATCAGGAAGCCGGAAGAGGGCAGAGCGTTTCTCAATGAGGATTTTGTCGGCGAAACGCCGCTTCAGCTAAATCTCGTCAGAGTCGGACAGTACACACTCACTGTTACCAAATCCGGTTTTCACGACTACTCTGAGATCATCCAGGTCGATCCGAGCGGCAAGCACAACTTCGAGATCTCCATGGATCGCCAGAGGGACAAGAAATGGTGGCTCTATCGTATAGGTCCAGTTGCGCTGGCCGGGGCACTCATCACCTATTTTGCCGTTTCCGCCGGAGGAGATGAAACACCGGCGCCCGAACCGCTGCCCGAGCCACCGGCGCCCCCTACAAATTGAGGCGCATGACTCATGGAATTCAGGGCCGCGTTTGAAGGCGTGTTCGCATCAAGCTATTCGAGGATGAGGTGATGACTGACTCGACGGACAGCAATTTCGAGCCAATCGCAAATCCCTACATCGTAGGAAATCCTATCGAAGACCGCCGCATGTTCTTCGGCCGTCAGGACGATTTTGCCTACATCCAAAAGAAGGTCACCGGCGACAAGAAGGGCGGGATGCTCGTACTCTGCGGAACGCGCCGCAGTGGCAAGACATCAATTCTCTTTCAGATCAAAGGCGGACGTCTCGGAGAGGATTTCATTCCGGTTCTCATAGATATGCAGTCGATGACGGTACAGAGCGACGGTGAGTTCCTCGCGAAGCTCGCGGCCGAGATCGTAACGGCGATCGGCGATTCGGATATTTCATACCAGAGGGATTTTTGCGCCAAGGCGGACGTCAATCCTTTCAGCGCGTTTCAGGACTTGATTTCGAAAATCAGCATGGTTCTGCGCGGCAAAAAGCTCATTCTGCTCTTCGACGAGTACGAGCTCTTCGAAACTCATATCGACAAGGGGCGCTTCAGCACCGATATACTCAATTTGTTCGCCAATTGGATGGAACACAAGGAAGGCGTGTTTATCGTCTTCACCGGCTCTGACAAGCTCGAAATGAGAAACTCGCATTGCTGGGAATCCTTCCTCGGAAAGGCGCTTCACCGCAGGATCAGTTTCCTGAGCAAGACCGATACGCTCAGGCTGATCAATGAACCGATGCGCGATGTCGTACACTACGACGAGGGTGTCGCCGAGGAGATATACAAGCTCACCGCCGGGCAGCCGTTCTACACACAGGTTCTCTGCCAATCCATCGTCGACCACCTGAACGAAATGCATAAATACGACGTAACGATCGAAGACGTACAGGAAGTTGTCGCCGAAATCATAGAGAATCCACTGCCCCAGATGATATTTGCATGGAGCTCGCTCTCGGATCTCGAGAAACTGAGTCTCTCGATCATTGCGGAGTTGAGCAAGGAAGAAGTCCGTCCCGTTCCATTCAGCAGCATATATTCCTTTCCCTCGGACGAAAACATCGGGTACGAGCTCGACGACAACAAGCTTCATGAAGCCGCCGAGAGACTCTTTCACCACGACCTGCTGAACAAGGACGAGCAGACCGACAGCTATACGTTCAAGATGGACCTCTGGCGCCGCTGGACGACGAGGATGCATTCGATCTGGCAGGTGATAGACGAAATCATGAGCGAGGGGCGCGATCTCGAGGAAGGGATAGCGCCGGTCACAAAGGGGAAGGGGTTTTTCTCGACTCGTATCCTGGCACTGGTCGTGGTGGTAGTCGTTGCGGTAAGCGCCCCGCTGCTTTACCGATCATACCAGGCAAATAAAAACCTGTCATCTGAGCTCGCGACACTCGGGTTCATGCTTGATTCGACGGTCGTTACGATCAATTCAGAACCGAGCGGCGCAATGGTTTTTCTCGGAGATAAGCGCCTCGGCGTGACGCCGCTGCGAAACGAAACCGTCGCCGCGGGCAGGGAAGTCCTGCGGGTCGAATTGGCCGGATACCGGGAATTCTCCGATACACTCGAGCTCTTGAAAGACGAGCCGTTCGACAAGTCCTATGCGCTCGAAGAGAAGAGAGGAAACCTCAAAATCACCTCTTCGCCGCAGGGCGCGGCGATATACATCGACGGATCGAATACCAATTTATCCACGCCGAATACGATCGAGGGCCTTTCGATAAAAGACATCCATTCGGTGAGACTGAAATTCCAGGGATACAGTGACGGGTACCACCAAACGGTCAAAGTGCTCGAGGATTCCACCGTCTCGCTCCATCACGCATTCTCGAAAATGATGCACAGGACCACCATTATTACGAAGCCGGAGCAAGCCACTATCATCCTCGACGGAAAATCGATCGGCATCTCTCCGCAAATTCTCGACATTACGCAAGGCTCTCACCGCCTTGAATTGCGCAGGGAGGGCTATCAACCCGTCAGCAAATCGATAACCATCCCGGCGACGAATAACATGGTTGATATCGTTATGTCCGAACTGCCCCCCGGAAAACTGATATTCGAGATCAATCCGTACGCGGAACTGTGGATCAACGGAGAATTGATAGAGAGAGACGCGGTACACAAACAAATCGAACTCAAGCCGGGCACGTACAATATCGAGTTGCGTCACCCACACTACGGTACTCGAACGTATACCATCGAGCTCAAATCCGGAGAGGTAATAACCAGACGGTACAATCTCACTGAAGAGGAACAGCAATGATCGGAATCGTAATCAACGAGAAATACAAGGTAGAGAAGAAGATCGGCAAGGGCGGATTCGGAGTCGTTTATCGCGCTTTCGATCAGAACCTTAAGCGTCCCGTTGCGATAAAGCTGCTGAACAGGATCGGCGTCGAGGAGGACTTCAAGAAACGCTTCTTCCGCGAAGCGGAATCACTGGCCAAGATGAACCACCCGAACATCGTCACCGTCTATGATTGCGGAGAGCTTAATCAGCAGCCGTACCTCGTCATGGAGCTCGTGAACGGACCCGCACTGAGCGATCTCATCGCTAAAACATCCCTCACGCTCGCCCAGCTCTATTCACTTTCGACCCAGGTATGCAAGGCGATGGCCTATGCGCACGATCAGGGGATAATTCACCGCGATCTCACCTTGAAGAACATCATGGTGATCGAGGACGAGAGCGACAATGCCCAGGTCAAGATTCTCGATTTCGGCCTCGTCAAATTACTTCACGACGAGATTCAGTCGACCGGCCAGTCGATGATGGGAACGCCGTCGTACATGTCTCCCGAACAGATCTTGGGAGGGAACATAGACGGAAGAGCCGACATCTTTTCCTATGGCATCGGACTCTTTCGTATAGTCAATGGCCGCTTCCCCTTCGAAGCGGAGCACCCCGCCGCACTGATGTACTCGATCGTCAATGAAGATCATATCGATTTCAATGATGATGTACCGCAGGATCTAAGAACCGTTATACAGCAATGCCTCGCGAAGGATCCGAGAGAGCGCTACCGCGATTTTACGGAGCTCTCGAAGGAGTTCAAGGACCTGTATCGTTCTCTGAGCGCTGATGTTACAGAAAGCTCGATCATCATAGCCGGTGTCAGCGAGCTGGCCGACAGAAGCAGCAAGCGAAATCCCTATCTCAATAGGGTGATGATCAACAATCCGAGAGACTTCTTCGGCCGAAACAAGGAGATCAGAAAGATCTATTCGCGCCTCGACGCCCCGCACCCCCAGTCGATATCCGTCGTCGGCGATCGGCGAATCGGCAAATCATCCCTCATGAATTACATCTACAACCGCAGGAACAGAAAACGAAACATGCAGAATTACGAGAACGCGATCTTCGTGTACCTCGATTTTCAGAAGAGCGTCAACTTCGATGTGCCCAAGTTCATAGATTTCCTTTTCAGCGTATTCAGCTACGACAGCGAAGAGGGCAAGAAATATGCGGAAGGGGAAAAGACGCTCGATCAACTGAAAGAGGTCGTTCAGGAGATCAACGACAAGGGCAAGCGCATCATCATTCTAATGGACGAATTCGAGGTAATAACGAAAAACGAGAAGTTCGAAGAGGACTTCTTCTCGTTTCTCCGCTCGCTCGCAAACAGCTACAAGGTCGCCTACGTGACCTCATCCTGTGACGAGCTCCAGCTCATGTGCCACAACCAGGATATCTCGGATTCGCCCTTCTTCAACATATTCTCCAATCTTCCCCTTCGCACGTTCAGCCGTGAAGAGGCGGCAGAGCTCATTACGGTTCCTTCAAAGACGGAAGGAATCCCGCTCGAATCCTACACGGACAAGATTATAAAACTCTCCGGTTACTTCCCGATGTACCTGCAGATCGCATGCTCGAACGTATTCGAGCACCTCCTGGACAATCCCAAGGCGGAGCCCGACTGGAATCAGATCACAAAATCATACAAAGACGAGGTCTTCCCGCACTACAGTTTCATATGGGACCGCATGGAGGAAACTGAACAGGATAACCTGAGCCGCATCGCCTTTGACAAGCCGATCAGCAAACAGTACAAATTCATCAACGAGAATCTCCTTCGCCGCGGCTACCTCCTCGAATCAGTCGAAGAACCGGCGCTCTTCTCTGACACATTCAAGGATTTCGTGCTCGCACAGATGGAGAGCAGCGGTTTGCAAAAGCGGTCGATTTTTACAAAGTTGTTTAAGAGAAAAGGCTAATAGGCTCATCAAGGGAATTGAACGCCTACTTCAAAATATCGACTAAACACCTTCAGAGGATCGAGAAGGCAGCATCGCTCGGATAGAAATCAAGGGACCGTATAATATATAAATTCAATGCTTTATCTAAGGACTCGTTCTTCGCTTTCAAGCTATTGGGGGAGGAAATATGTTACTCCATGCTTCATGTAATCCGCGAGAGGGCGACTTCAAAACGTACGCAATCATCTGTGCAACCTTGCTATTCCTGCTTGCCCTCTATTCACCCGTCATGGCGGAGGAAATCTACTTCTCGACCGATCCCGTCTGGCTCTCGGATCCCGTGAATAATACCACAACTTCTGTCTTCGGGGATGTGGACCTCGACGGAGACCTTGATCTGGTGTGCTGTAATTTAAAACAATTGTCTTCTCAGTACATTGCACTGTATCTAAACAACGACGGGAAACTTTCGTCAGCTCCTAACTGGTTTCTTGTTTCCTCGGACGATTTCCAATGTATCGCCCTGGGTGATATCAATGGAGACGGATACATAGATATCGTCAGTGGAAATTATAATCAAAGCAACAGGCTCTTCTTAAATGTAGGCGGTGTGTTTTCGGATACTCCAATATGGTCCTCCGAACCGTCAAATATTACAGTCGGTGTGGCGCTTGGAGATGTGGATGATGACGGCGATCTCGATCTCATCTGCGGCAACTATGAACAAAAAAACACGCTCTATCTGAACGAAGGGGGGATTTTTTCGACCACACCGGTCTGGTCCTCGGGACCGGCCAACAAAACCCTGGTTGTCGCCCTGGGAGATGTGAATGGAGACGGCGATCTCGATCTCGTGTGCGGCAACGGCGATATTTGGGAAGGTCAAAGCAATACCCTTTATCTGAACCAAGGAGGAGCCTTTTCAACGGAACCAGACTGGTCGTCCGATCAGGCGAACCGCACGAGATGCATGGCTCTGGGAGACATCGATGGAGACGGAGATTTTGACCTGGCTTGCGGCAATATGGGGGATGTTTTCGGGGGAGAGTGTAATACGCTCTACCAAAACGACGGCAATAAGTTTTCAACTAGTCCGATGTGGGCTTCCAGAGACTCAAATTCAACTATGGAAATAGCCTTGGGTGATGTGGACAAGGATGGGGACCTCGATCTTGTTTGTGGGAACACCTCTTCCACGAGCAATACACTCTATATCAACCATGGCGGAACAATCGATAGTGTGCCGGCCTGGTCATCAGATGCCGAGCTGAACACACAAAGCCTCGATTTGGGTGATTTCGATGGAGACGGCGATCTCGATCTCATCTGTGGAAACGCAGAGGTAAACGCTCTCTATTTAAATGAAACACACATATTCTCCGCGTCTCCCGCATGGTCGTCCGGACCTGCAAACAGAACCTCGAGTGCCGCCCTGGGCGACGTCGACGGGGACGGGGATCTCGATCTCGTCTGCGGAAACGGATGTGTTATGGCGCCTGGATTTCAAAGCAACACGCTCTATTTGAATGCCGGAGACGCTTTTTCAATCACGCCGGACTGGTCCTCAGATCCAGCGAATCAAACCTACGACGTGGCCCTCGGAGACATCGACGGGGACTGGGATCTTGATCTCGTTTGCGGTAACTATGATTTCAACAACACCCTCTACCTCAACGTTGGGGGGACATTCTCGGGCTCGCCTGCCTGGTCATCCGGGCCAACAAGACGAACCTCAGCTGTTGCCCTCGGTGATGTTGATGGAGACGGCGATCTCGATCTCGTTTGCGGTAACTATCTGTATGGAAATAATTCGCTCTATCTGAATGAGGGGGGGCACCTTTCCCGTTTCGCCAAACTGGTCAGCCGAGCTTGCAGATAAAACTTACGCAATAGCCCTGGGAGATATCAATGGAGATGGAAATCTCGATCTCGTCTGCGGCAACACCGGGCGCAACTCTCTCTACATGAATAATGGTGAAGTCTTTTCGACGACGCCCGATTGGTTTTCGATCCCAGAGAAACCTACCAATTGCGTGGCTCTCGGCGATGTGGATAACGACGGCGATCTCGATCTCGTCTGCGGCAATGATGGAAACAACACCCTCTATACAAACGAGGGAGGCATTCTTTCAAGTGCGCCGAGCTGGTCATCAATAAGGCTGGCGTACACACAGAATATAGTCCTGGAGGATATCGATGGAGACGGCGATCTCGATATCGTGTGTGGAAATTGTCGCCTATCAATGACGCAATATAACACGCTCTATCTGAACGAGGGAGGCGATTTTCCCGCATCTCCGGTTTTTCTGACGGGAATAAAGGATATAAGCACATGTATTGTTCTGGGAGATGTGGACAAGGACGGGGACCTGGATCTCGTATGTGGAAATGACCGGATGGGCAACACACTTCATAGAGGAACCAGGAATCCCTTATTCTCAGGTGACCCCCTCGCTCCTTCGAACCATCTGCCCAATAGCAGCGCTTTTGTGGAATCATTCAGCGTTCAATATCAGGGCGTCAATAACTACAGCTTGTCTCTTACCCTCGTCGATGTCGAATCCGATCCCGCCTGGATCATCCCACAGTACCGATACGCGGGCTCGCCGATATGGCACTCCCTCGATTTAGCAGGATATCAGGAGAGGATCGGTCCGCTTTCCACATCCCCTCCGGGTGATGTGTATCAGTTCGCGTGGAATACCCTGAGCCTGTCGCTCGAAACGAAGGACGTGATCCTTCGCATACGCACGCTTTCGAATCCGACTCATGCCGGCTCCAGCCGATACATTCCATCCTGCTTTATGAATATAGGCACTGTTGAATCACGCCGCCCCGAGCTCGAACATCCAATCGGAACGATAGAATTTCCCGCCATCACCGTTGGAGACACCGCTTCTACCGCCATTGCCATCACAAACAGCGGCAATGAGACGCTCAGTATCGCTTCATTTGCGTTACCTTCATCCGAGATGTGGATCATTCCGGATGCGCCCATCGAGCTGCCGCCGTCGGAAACGGTGATTTTCACTTCGTATTATTCACCCCTCCTACCTCAGGACGTTGCCGGTGAGCTGTTGATCACGAGTAACGACCCGTTCCATTCCGAGATTAGAATCCCTCTCATAGCCAGTGCGCGACCGCTGAACTTCTCCCTCGTCAATCTCTACCCAGACGGAATATTGGATCAGGGTGAGGGGCTGAATGCCTCGATCGTTATGCAGGATTCGACAAGCAGCGATTCCGCGCTGGTGTACTACAGAAACGCGGGCGAAATGCAGTTTAATGAAATCAGAATGGACAAGATCGCCGATCAGGCGAAAGATCAATACTTCATTTTTATTCCACCGGACTCTATAGGATTATCCGGTGTCGAGTTCTTCCCGGCGGTCTATAACCGGGCGGCGACTTACGGCGAACTCCAGAGGCTTCGACTGCGGGCGGCCAACATACCGTTTCCGTTTATTCAACCGGAGCTCGAGTACCGCATGATATCAATCCCCCTTGAAATGCAGGGAACCATCTACGGTACCATAAGTGACGACCTGGGCGGCAGAGAAATTACAACATGGCGGATGTATGTATATGAATGCGAAATGCGCATTTACACAGAGATACCGAACGAGGAGATCTTTTCTTTCGTTCAGGGACAATCATATTGGCTGATATCGAGGGAATCAAATTATGTGGACACCGGGCCGACGTATGGGCTTACGGCTCATTCAGACAGTTCCTTTTATATCATGATCGAGCCCGGTTGGAACATGATCGGGAATCCGTTCAACTTCCCCGTCGCCTGGGATTCGTGCATGGTAGATACATTCGCGATGGCTGAAGCCGGTGCGCTCGTCGAGCCACCGGTGGGCTGGATCTTCGGCCAGGGATATCAGCAAGATGTCGAGATACTCCACCCTTTCGAAGGATACTGGGTGAAGAATCTCCACACTTCGGATGTCGTTCTCAAGGTGCCGCCACGGGGAACGTCCACCGCTATCTCCGTAAACGCAGAGGAAGTTATCGCTTCTTCCCCGGGAAATAACGCATCGGGGAATGGCTGGAGAATAAAAATAATAGCACAGAGCGCAAGAGCCATGGATCAGTGCAACGAAATTGGTGTTGATGCTCGTGCGGGCAATCAATGGGACCGGCGCGATCGCTCAGAGCCCCCTATGAGCCCCGGCCACTCGATCTCGCTCTACTTCCCCCACAATTCATGGGATAGACATCCAGGGAATTATACATCGGATATCCGGGGAGAATATGAGCCGCTGCAAACAAAGCAAATCACGACGCTTCTATCAAATGAAGAAATCTGGGGGCACTTGTGGCATTTCGATGTAGCGAAGAACTTCTCGGACGAATCCGCCGGCGACGAGGTCATTCTGGAATTCATCAACCTCGGGAATATTCCTTCCGAATCTGCCGTTTATCTCGTCGATCGGCACCTGCAGAAGCTCGTCGATCTGAGAGCAAAGGACAGCTATCGCTTCTATCTCGGTCAGAGCGAATTCGTGCCGAATGAAGAGGATGCCCGTTTCGTGCTGCTCGTGGGCAGCGAGGAGTTCGTGGGCGAGCACAAGGATGAGCTTCCGAAGCCGCCGGTGATAACGAGGCTCTACCAGAACTACCCCAATCCGTTCAATCCCTCGACGGTAATCAGGTACGATATCGCAGAGGCCGGCTATGTTGAGCTCAAGATCTACGATGCGCGCGGGGCTTTGGTGAAAACACTGTATCAGGGCACCGGGGAGCCCGGTCGGTATGAAGTCATCTGGAATGGAAAAAATGATAAAGGAATAAGTGTTTCATCTGGTATCTTTTTTAGTATGATGAAGGCAGGTAATCTCAGGCAGATCAAAAAGGTTGTATTGCTTCGATGATCTATTTTGAGTTGAAACGCCGGCATTGGCACTTAACTCAGGCCCTGATACTCCTCGTCTGTTTTATTATATCGCTATTTTCGTTCCATCCCGTCCTCGCTCAACCGCCCCACTTTACGAATAATCCTGTCTGGTGGTCCAACATATCGTTTGATACATGGGAGATGGCGATCGGCGACATTAATGGCGACGGCTACCTCGATCTCGTCTGCGGGAACGAACAATACGTTACTCTCTATATGAACACCGGGGGATCCCTATCTACAACTCCTGCATGGAGTTCCGAACCGGGCTTTCGTACGCGTGGAGTTGCCTTGGGAGACATCGATGGAGACGGAGATCTCGATCTACTCTGCGGAAACTTCATTCATAGCAACACCCTCTACCTGAATACTGGCGGAACATTCTCGTCGACGCCCGATTGGGCTTCAGAGAAAACATACGCCACTGCAAGCGCCATTCTCGGAGATATTGACGCAGATGGAGATCTCGATCTCGTCTGCGGCAACGATGGCGACAGCAACACAGTTTATTTGAACGAAGGCGGAACATTCCCTGTCACTCCCGCATGGTCATCGGATCAAATGAATAAAACAATCGATGTGGCTCTTGCAGACGTCGATGGAAATGGGTATCTCGACCTCGTCTGTGCAAACGATGGGCAAAATACCCTCTACCTGAATACTAATGGTTCATTCCCTCACATCCCCTCATGGACGTCAGAACCGACAGATGTATCATTGGACGTTGTCCTCGGAGACGTCGACGGAGACGGCGATCTCGATATCATCTTTGGGAATCAGGAAGGGAACAACACGCTTTATCGAAACGAAGGCGGTTCGTTTCCTGTAACACCTGAATTAATAAGCGAATCGGGCTGGGAAAGAGGCGGCATAGATTTAGGTGATATCGACGGGGACGGCGATCTCGATCTCGTCTGCGGAATGCGCGGCGATAGAAATGCAATTTATTTGAACGAGGACGGCACTTTTTCTGAAACTCCCGCTTGGTCCTCCGGGCAAATCAATAGTACCGAATCTGTTGCTTTCGGAGACATCGACGGAGACGGCGACCTGGATCTTCTCTGTGGTAACTTTATTCAAAGTAACACCCTCTATAGAAACCTGTGTGGCGCATTTTCAACGATGTCAATGTGGTCACCGGAACGAACCGATGCAACGAGAAGTGTCACGTTGGGATATATTGACGACGATGAATATCTCGATGTCGTTTTTGGAAATTATGCCGAGAACAGTACGCTCTACCTGAATATCAACGGTTCGTTTTCCACCGTGCCGGATTGGGAATCCGGACCCAGCAGAACCGTTGGCGTAGCAATGGGAGATGTAGATGGAGACGGCGATCTCGACCTCGTCTGTGCCAACTATAACGAGAGTGACGCCCTCTACCTGAATCAGGGAGGAACATTTTCATCAATTCCAGATTGGGAGACAGATAGCGCATATAACACTATGGGGCTGGCTCTCGGAGATATAGATGGCGACGGCGATCTCGACCTCGTCTGTGGTCATTTCAACGAGAGCAATGCTTTCTATATTAATGAAGGCGGCTCGTTTGTATCCGATCCAACATCTATGTTGGGGCCGCCTTTCAACACCGAATGCGCGATACTGGGAGATGTAGATGGTGACGGCGATCTCGACTTCGTCTGCGGCAGCTACGGTAATAAAAACACGTTCTATATAAACGAGGCAGGAACACTATCCGCGTCGCCCGCATGGTATTCGGGCCCGAGAAACCTGAGCCTGGATGTAGCCGTTGGAGATGTTGATGGAGACGGAGATGCCGACATCGTTTATGGAAACAAGGCTCTGAGTAATACTATTTACCCGAATGAGCTGGGCTTATTTTCCGCTACACCTGAATGGATCGGGGGGCCCGACAATACGAGAAGTGTGATCCTCGAGGATGTGGACGGCGACGGAAGTCTAGATCTCACATGCGGCAACAGGGACGGCCAGAACACTCTTCTTTTGAACTATAACGGCATGTTTTCTACGACACCGGCATGGGCGTCGGATTCAGCCTATACAACAAGAGGCGCAGCGATGGGGGATGTGGACGGCGACGGCGACTTTGATCTCGTGTGTGGCAATGCAGCTCAGACAAACACATTCTATGAGGGAATCAAGACGCCGACTATAAAGGGTGACCCTCTCACTCCAACACATTACCAGCCGTATAGCAGCGCCTATGTGCAGTTTGTAAAGGCGAATCAGATCGATGTAAACCTGTATCAGATTCGTTTTACTGCTGTTGATATCGAATCTGATCCGGTCTGGATCCTGCTCGAATACCAGCATCGCGGCGAGCCGATGTGGCACCCCGTTGAAATTAGCGGACAAACGGGAAAGATCGGGCCGTTCCCAAGCTCACCGGAAGGCATCGATGGCTCCTTCGATTGGGATACGTCCTCCCTGCCTTTCGACAATCGCGATATCGTTCTCCGCCTCAAGGTGATATCCACACCCATGCGGGTGAGCAAAATTCAGCATGTTGTATCTTTCTTATACAGACTCGACGCAATCTCGCCGGTACGGCCGGAGATCACAACCTCCGACGACATCCTTTCATTTTCCACCGTTACGATCGGCGACACGATTTCCACGGATTTCATTATCAGCAATTCGGGAAGTGCGGAGCTGATTGTGGCGGATATTATTCTCCCCTCAACTGAAATGAAACTCCCTCATGCCACCCCCTGCTCCCTGCAGGTCGGCGAGCGCGATACATTGACAATCTCCCTCGAGCCTCGTGAGGAATTAAGCATCTCCGGCGGCGTGCAGATTGTATGCAACGATCCCCTGTCTCCAATCGTCCTTCTGCAAGTCGAAGCCGATATTCGTGCTCTCGATTTTAAAACAAAATTGCTCAGTCAGGCAGACACGATTCCGCTCGGGGAGGCAGTAACGGTTGAGGTCACACCCGAGCCCGGCGTTCACATCGAAGGGGGATATCTCTATTACCGGCCCGCTTCGAGCCATGGCGGCGCATTCACTGACAGCATTCCTCTGACTCTCTCGGTCGATGAATTCGCGGCGGTAATACCCGGTGCGGCGATAACCGAGCTCGGCCTCGATTACTGCATCAAGGTCGAAAACAGCGGACTCTATGCGTACGACCCTCCCGGAGCACCGTATGACTCCTTTTTCTATCAACCCGTCCACAGCCCCTCGGTTGTCTCATCGTCACCGAAGCCGAACTCGAGTCTCGGGTATCTCGAAGGCCGTCCTATCAGAATTGAGGTCACACTGCCCCAGGGAACGGTATTTGCAAGCGGCTGGCTCGGCTACCGACTCGGCGGCAGGAGCAACTACACTTCCATGCAACTGGAATACGAAGATCCGTTCTATGTGGCAACGATCCCCGGTGACTTTGTGAAAGACCGCGGTGTCGAGTACAATGTCAATGTGACTACCAGCACGAGAACGCTGTGGGACCCCCCGGGCAATCCGCTGGAGTCACCGCATTCCATTGCAATTACCGTTCAGAACCTCGTAGAATCCAGTTCACACCCGGCGGATGAGTATCGCATGATCTCGATTCCCCTTCGATTCGCCGAGGATTTCACCGGCACTCTCGACGCGTTGCTCTCTGATCAAGCGGAATTCGGCCCTTACGATCCCACGGTATGGAGATCATTCAGGATCGTGCCCGTGCTGTCAAAATATGTTGAACTCTCGGAGACATCAGCGGAGGAATATTTCCGTCCTGCCCCTGGAAAGGCTTTCTGGCTGATATCAAAGCATGAGCATAGAATAGGCACAGCTCCAATCACCGGCTATTCGACACCGACGGACAACGCGTATGAAATTGTCATCGAGCCCGGATGGAACATGATCGGAAATCCATTCAACTTCCCTCTCGGATGGGATTCTGTCATGGTGGACAGTTTCACCATGGACATGAACGAGGCGCTCAATCTGGTAAGCACCCTCTACCACTGGGAGCCAAGACAATACTACAACCCCGATGCCGCGATTCTCTTCCCGTTCGATGGATACTGGATAAAAAACATATCCGACTCTAATCTCACGTTGCGAATTCCCCCGAAGGCATATCATGTGCTGGATCATATGGATCTCGCCGGTACCTCCAGCGACCGCTTGACAAGCACGGTGGCGGGATCCTGGCTCATAAAAATCGAAGCCTCCTGTTCTGAGACATCCGATCTGCATAATTACGCCGGCTCATTCGACGGCGCCGGCAACCAGTGGGACATCTACGACGAGTTCGAGCCGCCCCCGGTTCCGGGGCATTCAGTTTCGCTCTATTTCCCCCACGGCACCTGGGAGAAGCATCCCGATAGATACACGAGTGATATTCGGGGCTCCTATGAACCGTTGAATCACGGTTATTTCGAATTCGTTTCAACGAATGAAGAGCTCTGGGGGCATCTGTGGCATTTCGATGTGGCGAAGAGCTTCTCGGACGATGCCGGCGGCGACGAGGTGACGCTAGACTTCAGCGGAGTAGAATCGGTGCCCGCAGGGGCCGTTGTTCTTCTGATTGACCGTCATCTATCAAAACAGATCGATCTGCGAACAGAAAGCACCTACCGCTTCTTTCTCGGTCAGAGGGGTTTCGTGTCGAAGGAAGATGATGCCCGCTTCGTGCTGCTCGTTGGAAGTGAGGAATTCGTCGGCGAGCATGAGGACGAGCTTCCGAAGCCGCCGACGGCGACCGCCCTCCACCAGAACTACCCGAATCCATTCAATCCTTCGACGATCATCCGCTACGACATCGCTGCGCCCGGCACCGTCGAGCTCAAGATATACGATGCCCGAGGAACGCTCGTAAAAACACTTCTCCAGGAACACCGCGATCCCGGCAGGTACGAGATCGGCTGGGACGGCACGAACAACACCGGCCTTCGTGTCGCCTCCGGCATCTACTTCTATCGCCTCCGGACCGGTACAGGATTCACAAAAACACGCAAAATAATCCTGCTGCGCTGATGAATGTTGGCTGAAAACCCGCTGATGCCTTAAAGCCCTTCCCCTGTCGGAGCAGAAACACTATTAATTCTCCCGTTAATCCTCCCGGGGTTGCTATTGACAATAGAATTCTCGTTCTGTACACTTAGTAGGCTCATCAAACGATTGCAACTAGGTAACTTGACCGACAAAGGTGAAAGGGTAGGTTAGACAAGACGTATGACCTCGCTGAAACTCTTCACCCTGAGATCGAGAGCGCATTCGCGCATATTTATATTTGTATCTGTCCTGCTCCAATCATCACTGCTCGCCGGGTATGGCTACTGCAAGGAGCCCTACTTTTCAGCGCTTCCAGCCTGGTCGTCGGAACCGGCGAATCCTACCTGGAGCGTAGCCCTCGGCGATATCGACGGCGACGGCGACCTCGACCTCGTCTGCGGGAATGCTGGTAGTATCACTGGCCAGAGCAACACGCTCTACCTGGGCGACAACGGTACCTTTCAGACCTCTCCCGCCTGGTCGTCGGGACCGGCGAATGATACACGGAGCGTGGCCCTCGGCGACATCGACGGCGACGGCGACCTCGACCTCGTCTGCGGGAATTATGGTGGTGTCACCACTGGCCAGAGCAACACGCTCTACATCAACGACAACGGTACCTTTCAGACCTCTCCCGCCTGGTCGTCGGGACGGGCGAATCGTACCCGGAGCGTGGCCCTCGGGGACATCGACGGCGATGGCGACCTCGACCTCGTCTGCGGGAACAACCAGCAGCCCAACACGCTCTACATCAACGACAACGGTACCTTTCAGACCTTTCCCGCATGGTGGTCGGAACCGGCGAATGTTACCTGGAGCGTGGCCCTCGGGGACATCGACGGCGATGGCGACCTCGACCTCGCCTGCGGGAATTATGGTTCTAGCAATA
>CBDUQN010000062.1:0-18065 GCA_965369375.1 uncultured bacterium
ACCTGACTCTGATCTCTTTCATCGTAACGATCCTTATCCGGCTCTGGTCACTTTCATCGATACAAAACTCATCTGAATTCGAGCTCGTTCAGCGAAACGGCCCTTTCATGCGCAGGCGTCCCTCGACGAGAGAATGCACGTTCTCTCTACGTGTCCTTCTCGAGCAGTACCACGACCGTAGCCGCAATGGCCCTGCCCTCTCCCACCGGCCCGAGCCCCTCGCCGCGCGTCGCCTTAATCGAAACCCGGTCCTGCTCAACACCGAGCGCTTTCGATATATTCTCTGCCATGGCATCACGATGGGGCGCGATCTCCGGCTTCTCGGCGTGAATGATACTGTCGGCGTTTATCAAACGGTACCCCTTACCGGTCATCATCTGGCTTACCCGCCCGAGAATCTTCAGACTGGATATATCCTTGAACGCCTTGGTTTCAGGGAAATGCATCCCGAGGTCCCCGAGGTTCAGCGCTCCGAGTATAGCATCACACAATGCATGCAGAAGCGCATCCGCGTCGGAATGACCCACGAGTCCCATCTCGTGCGCTATGGATACGCCGCCGAGTACGAGCGGCCGTCCCTCGACGAGAGGATGAATATCATATCCGATTCCCACTCTCACTATTTTACGCTCCAATCAGCATCTCTCGCCGCGCCATGTTCCACCCAGCATCTCTCGCCGCGCCACGCTGCACACCGCATCTCATTCGGATGACCGGTTAGCTGATAATGCTTTTTCATTAAGATTACTCAAGACACCGGCGGTCCGCCGACCGCATCGAGCTCGAGTTTCTTGCCTTCGAGAAAACTGCCGATAATTTCCAGGTCTTCCTTTACCGTGACCTTGATATTCCATCGCTCTCCCTCCACCACCCGCACCGGGAAACCGGCGGCCAGCACGAGGGAGCTTTCGTCGGTTGCCGTCCTGATGGTCTCATCGGCCGTTTCGAACGCCTTTTTCAGAATGTCGAACCTGAACGCCTGGGGGGTCTGTATCTCGACCACCCGATCGCGCGGCACGATTCCCTCGAGGTTTTCGTCTCTGAGACGCCCGAGCGTGTCGGTCGCTTCGAGCGCCGGAACAGCGGCGCCCGTCCGCCTGGCGGCCCCGGCAACTCTCTCGACGAGATGCGTCGATACAATCGGCCTGCAGGCGTCGTGCACGATGACGAGATCCGCTCCTTTGATCGACTTGAGACCGATCGCTACCGACTCCTGTCGCGTTTCTCCTCCCGCCAGAAATCTGCAATTCAGTCCGGGCGCCTGCGTTCGCACCTCTTCGGTGGCTTTCTCCTCCCACCCCGCAGGAACCATCACGATATATCGCTCTACGCAACCCCATGCATCGATGCCCAGGAGAGACCACGCGAGAAGCGTGCGGTTCTGAACGGAATGGAAGCTCTTGGGTGTCTCACCTCCGAAACGCATTCCCCGTCCCGCGGCCGCCACGATGCATATGATATTTTCGTTGGACATTTCTTGTTTCTCCCCCATTCACCGGGTATTCTGATTTCACCCGCCCGGGGTCAGAAGATCTCCACCTTTAGATATTTCTTGGGATTCGCCTGTATGTCCATTATCAGCGCATCGAGATTCGTGATCGCCTGCTCGAGTTTGTTCATGAGCTCGCGATCCTGAACAAGCGCCCCGAGCGTGCTGTCATCGCTTTCGAGACGCTTCGCAATTCTTGCGAGCGCATCCGCAACATTTCCGATCTTGTCGAAAAGCTCCGGCAATTCACGGCTGACGCCTTCGAGCGTAACGATAATCGTGTCGAGCCTGTCGGTGTTCCTCTCGAGAAGCCCATCGACCTTCTCAGCGGAGCTCCGAAACGAGCTCACACCCTCTCTGAACTCCGGCGTCGTCTCGCTGATCGTCGTACGGAGCTCCTCGGTAATCGAAGCGAGATTCTCTACGGTCATCTTGAGGTTTCCACCCTCGGTCAACGCCTCGGCGATTTCGCGGATATTGCCGGTCAGGGACCTCAGATCCTCCATCAGGTGCCCCATATAGGCGAGCGCCTCCGATATTCCGGGATCGTATGTGCCCTGGATCGTCGCCTCCGGGCCGAGGTAGTTCTCGGATTCCCCCAGAACGATCGTTACGACCCTATCGCCCATCACCCCGATCGTCTGAAGCGTGGCCCGCGAATCCTCCGGAACCCTCACGTCGGCATCTATCTTCATTTTCACCAGCACGTCGCGGCCGCGCAGCTCGACACGCCGCACCTCACCCTTCTCGACCCCGTTGATATTGACCTCGTCCCCCTTGTCAATGCCGCTGACCATCGGGAAAACGGCATAGAGAATAAACGTTTTCCTGTTCATCTCGAATCCCTGAAACCACATGATACCGAAGATGAGTATAGCGGCCGCCAGGAAGATCGTCAGTCCGACCTTGAACTCGAGTGATTTTCCGTCCATTTCATCTCCCGCTTGGGTAGCATCGCTTCAGATCGCCCGAATGGGGCCCTCTGCCCGCCCCTCGATGAACTGCCTCACGATCGCGTCATCGGTAGAGCGAACTTCATCGGGGGAACCGGAAAAGATGATCTTTCCCCCGTGAAGCATCGATATATGATCACCCACTTTATAAGCGCTCTTGATATCGTGAGTTACAACAACAGAGGTGATCTGTAGCTCCTTCTGCAAACTTCTGATGAGCTCGTTGATCACATCGGCCATTATCGGGTCGAGACCCGTCGTAGGCTCATCGTAAAGAACGACTTCCGGATTCATTACGATGGCGCGCGCCAGACCGATCCGTTTTTTCATGCCCCCGCTCATCTCGGCGGGGAAATTGTCGTATATCTCCGAAAGGCCGACAAGCATGAGCTTCCGGCAGACTGTCTCCCGTATCTCTCCCTCTTCCATATCCGTATGCTTTCTCAAGGGGAAAGCCAGGTTTTCACCCACCGACATCGAATCGAAGAGGGCGGAACTCTGAAAAAGCATACCAAAGTGCATCCTCATTTGAAATAATTTTTTCCTTGTAAATTTCGTTATATCTTCATTCTTGAAGAGGATCTCCCCCCCGTTCGGTTTGAGGAGGCCCGTGATGTGCTTGAGCATCACACTCTTGCCGCAGCCGCTTCGCCCGATGACGACAATCGTCTCCCCCTTGTGAATGTCGAGATCGAGCTCATCGAGCACGCGTTTGCCGTCGAATATCTTCGTCAGGTTTCTTATCTGTATTATCGGCTCGTGATTCAAACGCGCCATGCGTAACTCCCTGCAATTTCAGCGCATCTGTTGCACCTGCGCCTGCCGGCGGCGCCCATCGACCCCCGATCCCACGTCACTACGCCGGCGCGAATATGATCCGGAAGATCAGCGAAGCGAGCAGGTAGTTCGAGATGAGGATCAGAAGACAGGACGAGACGACGGCCCTCATCGTCGCGATGCCGACTCCCTCCGCCCCTCCCCGCGTGACAAAACCGTTATAGCAACCCATAAGTGCAATAATCAGACCGAAGACAAAGGTCTTCATCAGACCGCCGGCGAGATCCTGCGACCGATACAGCAGGCGGAGGCCGCTGGTGAACAGGTTGAAGCTCACCCCGATCGAAATACGTGCAACGACCATCCCACCGATGATGGCGAGCAGATCGGAGAATATCGTCAGAACGGGAAGCATTATCGTGGCGGCTATGATTCGCGGGAGCACGAGATACTCTATCGGATCTATCGCGATCATCTCCATCGCGTCGATCTGCTCGGTGACCCTCATCGTACCCAGCTCGGCGGCGATATTCGCGCTCACCCGCCCCCCCACGACGAGTGCGGTCAGGACGGGACCGAGCTCGAGTATCACGGATTTGCCGACGACCGTGCCGATGAATCTCAAGGGGACGTAGTTCTGAAATTGATACGCCGCCTGCACCGAGGTGACCGCGCCGACGAAGAGAGAGGTGACGAGAACGAGGGGGAGCGAACCGATGCCGATACGCTCCATCTGGATGAGCACGTTCCGCATGTTCCTGAACGTCCGGGGAAGCAAAAGGAAAACGCGCCCGAGGAGGACGAAGACACCGCCGATCTCTTCGACGAATTCGAGAAAATACCTGCCGAGCAGGGCAAAGACAGTCACCGATTCAGCCTCCGCGGACTCAACAAAACCACCTCACGGCTCAGGACGCGCATCTCCTAGAAGACTTCCCGGGGTTCCTCCATTTCGACCGATGCCATGGAGCGAAACCGCGTGTACTGCTTCTCGAAGAGCAGATCGACCGATCCGGTCGGACCGTTTCTCTGTTTCCCGATTATCAGCTCGGCCTTCCCCTCCTTCTCGGGATCATCAGGATCGTATAACTCCGGCCGGTAGAGAAACAGTACGAGATCGGCATCCTGCTCAATCGCGCCCGACTCCCTGAGGTCCGAGAGCATAGGCCGCCGCGCGCCGCCGCGCGCCTCAACGGCTCGCGAGAGCTGTGACATCGCGACAACGGGTATGCTGAGCTCCTTGGCGAGCGCCTTCATCGATCTCGAGATCGATGATATCTCCTGTTGCCTGTTTTCGAACCGTCCGCTCGATCTCGCAAGCTGCATATAGTCTATAAACAGTATCGATATGTCATACTCGGCCTTGAGCCGTCTCGCCCTCGCCCGCATATCGAGTGTCGAGATCGCCGGCGTGTCGTCGATAAAGATGGGGGATTCAGAGAGTAGCCCGGCCGCGTTGGTCAGGCGCTCGATATCCTTCGCGCTCGTAAATCCGCGACGCACTTTCTGCGCGTCGACCTGCGCCTCCGAGCAGAGCAATCGCTGCACGAGCAGCTCCTTCGACATCTCGAGACTGAAGAAGGCAACCGGCTTGCGCTCCGTCAGCCCCACATGCTGGCTGATATTGAGGGCGAAACTCGTCTTTCCCATCGAGGGCCGGCCCGCGATGATAACGAGATCTCCCGGATGGAACCCTGCGGTGTATTTATCGAGATCGATGAAACCGCTCGGAAGCCCCGTCACGCTCTGGCGCGTTTCATGAACCCTTTGTATTTCCTCGAAACGCTCCTTGAGAATATCCTTGATATGAAAAAATCCCTGGCTGACACGGTATTCCGAGATCTTGAAAATCTTCTGCTCCGCCTCGTCGAGCAGGGTATTGGCGGATTCGCTGCTCCGGTAGCATTCACCCGAGATCTCGCCCGCGGCACGTATCAACTGTCTGAGGATATATTTCTCGAGCACGATCTTCGCGTAGTGCTCGATATTCGCCGCAGTCGGCACACTGTCGACGAAATCGGTGAGTGCCGGCAACCCGCCGACTTCATCGAGGACGTCCGATTTGTTCAGCTCCTCGGAAAGCGTCATCACATCGATCGGTTCGCGCCGCATGAAGAGCGTGATCATTGCGCGGAAGATCATCCCGTGCGCCGGCTTGTAGAACGCCTCCGGCGAGACGATTTCCACGGCCGTGGTGGCCGCTTCGGGCTCGAGGAGCATGCCGCCGAGAACGGCCCGCTCAGCCTCCAACGCCTGGGGCGGAATCTTGTCCAGTCCCCTGGTTTCAGTTCTCTCACCATATTCATTTGCCATAACGCCGCACCTGCCCGTTCGAGAGACCGAAGTTCACATTACAAAAATATCATGTTCCAAACGCTTCTTCGTACACCTCGCGCACCCGCTTGATATCCTCCCAGGCGTCCCTCTTGAGGTTTGGATTCCTCAGAAGCGCCGCCGGGTGATACATAACGATCACTTTCGTGTCATCGTAGTAATGAATGCCCTGGCGCAGCATCGACAGAGACACGTTACGCTTGAGCAGGTTCACGCCGGCCACCCTGCCCATCGCCACTATCAGAACGGGGTCGATGAGTTCCAGCTGCTTCCGTAAATAAGGTTCGCACGCCTTCGATTCGCCTTCATTCGGATCACGGTTGCCGGGAGGTCGGCACTTGAGGATGTTCGTGATATAGACATCATCCCTGCTGAAACCGACCGAAGCGAGAATCTTGGTCAATAGCTTGCCCGCGCGGCCGACAAAGGGCAGACCCTGAAGATCCTCATCCCTGCCGGGCGCCTCGCCGATAAAAATGATTCTCGACTTCGGATCCCCGCTGCCGAATACCGTTTTGGTTCTTCCCTCCGAGAGGGTGCACCGTGTGCACGTGGAAACCTTCCGCCCGAGCGATTCGAGATCGAGACCGCCGAGATCGAGCGTGGCGCTCTTTTTGCCTTCGTTGAAAAGGCTCGCCTGCGCTTGCGCCTTCTCCTCGTATTGAAAATGGATCGACGGCGCTTCTTCCCGGAGTTTCTCCGGTTGCTTGGCTTTCGTCACTTTTGCCGGCCGCTCCGCTTCTGTCCCCTCAACCGGCGGGCCCTCTTCCCCGGGGGCAGGCCGCGATACCGGCTGTTTCCTTTTCGTCTCCATCCCCGGTCCCCCCCGACTCATCGAGCTTTTCCCGCCCGCAGCGTGCACCCTGTGGAGCACGGAATCACCGGCCTCGGATCTCCTCATCAGGTATCGCTGCACCTCGGCAATCAGCTCCCGATCAAATCCCATGGCTCATTTCTTTCGTTTTAAATCGGCGACAATTCTTTCGAGAATTATTGCGGCGGCTTCTTCCTTCGTGATAACCGGCGTGGTGACGATCTTCCTGTTACCCTTGAAAAGTGTGATCTGGTTCGTCGCTACGTTAAAGCCGGTCTCTTTTCCAACGACATTCAGGACGAGATAGTCGCATCCCTTCTCCCTGATCTTTTTACGAGCGCCTCTCTCCGGATCGTCGGTTTCCAGAGCGAAGCCGACGACGATCTGGCCCTTTCGTTTCTTCTTCGCGACTGACGCGAGTATATCGTCAGTCGGGCGAAGGCCGAGCTCGAATCGTCCCTCCGTTCTCCGCAGCTTCGATACCAACTTCCGATCGGGCGTATAATCACTGACGGCGGCGGCCATGACGAGAAGATCACATTTCGGGAAACCTCTCATGACGGCCGACTTCATCTGCGCGGCGGTGCGCACGCTCTTTACCGAATCCACATCGGGAGGATCGATATCAACGGGGCCGTGAACGAGCGTTACATGAGCCCCCCTCCCTTTCGCCGCCGCGGCGATGGCAAAACCCATTCTTCCCGATGAGCGGTTCGATATATACCGAACGGCATCGATGTCTTCTTCGGTTCTTCCCGCGGTAACGAGAATCCGCACTCCCTCGAGATCCCCGGGAGCGAAGGAGCTCTCGAGAGCGCCGACGATCTCTTCCGGTTCGGCCATACGGCCGGGGCCGAGGTCGCCGCATGCGAGCTCTCCCGATGGGGGCTCGATCAGTCCCGCTCCGTCGCCCACAAGCGTCCTGATGTTTCGCTGAACGGCGGCGTTGCACCACATCGCATCATTCATCGCCGGCGCAAAGAAGACGTGGCAGCGTGACGCGAGGAGAACGGTGCTCGCCAGATCGTCACCGAGGCCGAGAGCCGCCTTGGCCAGAAAATCGGCCGTGGCGGGCGCGACGACGACAAGCTCCGCCCAGGAAGCGAGCTCGACGTGCTCCACCCCGGGCCTGTCACGCGGCGCAAAGAGGTCGCGGGGAACAGGATTTCCCGAGAGAACCTCGAATGTCAGTGGTGTAACGAGCTCGGTTGCGGCTTCACTCATTACCACCCGTACCTCCGCCCCACCCATTTTGAGCAAGCGAACCAGAAAGGCGGACTTGTAGGCGGCGATTCCACCCGTGACTATGAGAAGGATCCTCTTTCCCGTGAGTCCCCCGCTGCGCCTACTCCTCCTCCTGCTTTTCATACTTGAACTTCACTTTCCCTTCAGCCAGGCGTCTCATCGCTATCGAAGTCGGCTTGTCCTCGATCTCCTTCCCGGACAACCTGATTATCGTATTGACTCTTCTGGCCTCCTTGGCCATGACCCGAACCGCTTCGTATCTGTTGGGTATTCGATCCAAAATCTTCTCCATCGGTTAAAGCCTCGTCTTTGCTATTTTTATCGACTGAATGTAAAACCCGGTTTTGCCTTGAAAAGGCTGCCGATCCGATCGTCTGCTCTGGCTCCACCAGGCCACGGCATGATGGCACAACTGAAATTCTTCTAGAATATACATTATTACTATATTTAATGGATTAAATCAACACCAAATCTACAGAGACATCCTGTCGCGCTTCAGCGACTCGGAGCGGATAATGCTCAGGACATCCTCCACACATCGTTCGATAACGTCATTCACCACGAGGTAATCGTACATATCATGGCTGTTTAGCTCTTTTCGGGCGATCTCGAGCCTCCGCTCTATCTCCTCCCCTGTATCGGTTTTCCGGCTCCTGAGCCTCCGTTCGAGCTCCTCGAATGAAGGGGGCAGGAGGAAAATCAAGACCGCGTCGGATCTCTTTTTCTTTACATTCTCTCCCCCCTGTATGTCTATCTCGAGGAGCACGCCATTTCCCTCCCCCAGCTGCTCTTCGACGAATGCCGCCGGCGTGCCGTAGAGGTCTCCGTACAATTCGGCCCATTCGAACAGCTCGCCGCTGTCACGCCGTTTCAGAAATTCCTCGCGGCTCACAAAGTAGTATTGAACACCGCTCCTATCACCCTTTCTCGGCTTGCGCGATGTGAGCGACATCGAACGCCGGAACTCACGGGCGAGCTCGAGCACACGGTTCACGATCGTGGATTTGCCCACGCCCGAGGGACCCGATATAACAACGATGAACGGCATGCGAGCTACCGTGACGATCCCCTCCCCCCCACCATCACCGATGCATCTCCTTCCACCGCTGGGTTATCGTGTCGACCGCTACGGCGGAGAGTACGACATGATCGGTTGATGTCACGATAATGGCCCTCGTCTTGCGGCCCTGTGTTGCGTCGACAAGCTTGCCTTTCTGCCTCGCCTCTTCGCGATATCTGCGCATCGGTGCGGAATCCGAGCTTATTATCGCAATCACCTTGTCTTCCGCCACTACATTGCCGAAACCGATATTGAGGAGCATGGTTCCTCCAAAACCTTCCTGCATACACTAATAAAACGCCTGACAACCGGGCGCCGGGAACAACCGGGCGCCGCGGCTTCCCTCTTGCTATTCGACATTCTGTACCTGTTCCCGCAGCTTCTCAGCGCCTTCCTTGATCACCAGGCAATCCTTGATAATGACTGTATCCGCCGCCTTGTTCGCCATGGTTGTCGCTTCGCGATGGATCTCCTGGAGAATGAATGTGAGCTTCTTGGAAATCTCCCCTCCCTTTTTCAGCACGGAACCGAACTGGGAAATGTGGCTCTTGAGGCGCACGAGTTCCTCGGAAAAGTCGGTGCGGTCCGCCAGTATCGCCGCTTCGATCGCCCATCTGCTCTCATCGATCTTCGTGCCGGCCACGAGGTTCTTGAGCCTCTTCTTTGCCCGCTTGAGGGTGCGTTCGAGCGCAACAGGAGCTCTTTTCTCGATTCGGGTTACCCTTCCCTCGATAGCGCGAAGATTTTTGCGGAGATCCCTGAGCAGTTCCCCGCCCTCCTCCTTTCTCATCGCGGTACAGTGACCGAGCGCGCTCGAGAGCGCCTGCTTCACCGCCGACCACAATTGGGATGGAGGAATTTCATCACTGGCGTCTCTGAATGCCTCGGGCAGAGAGAGTAACGTGTTGATATTGACGGAGCATGGAATGCTTTCCTCATCGACAAAATCGGTGAGTGTCTTATACGCCCGGCGCAGGAGTTTCTTGTTGATCGCGAGGCTCTCGGCCTCGAAGGTCTTGTCGAACGCGACCGCGATGAAGACGTGTCCGCGATTTATTCTGCGCCGCACGATCTTCTCGATCTCGCGTTCGTAACCGTTGAGCGGACGAGGCAGGCGAATCGAAAATTCGAGAAACCGGTGATTCACCGTGCGGACCTCGACTGCCAACCCTCCTTCCCCGATCTTCCGCTCGCCCCTCCCATACCCTGTCATACTGCTAATCATATGGCTCTCCTCTACCTCCTTCGGTCACCGAACCGGCATGCCGGATTTCCGATTGATTCAAGCACATGGAACTACAAAGGATGCCGCTTCATCTTATATGGAATGAATTATATTGTCAAATGCCCTGTCACCCCTCCTGTCACCACCGCATTCATTCTTTGACATGACGCCATACGCTTCTTATGATTCCGCCGATGAACAGCATGATGGTATATGCTCTCGGTTTCGAGCTCGATTCCGCCCTTGCAGGCGCGACGATCAAATCCGTCTCGCAATTCCCGGGCGGCTGCACCATAGCGCTTGGCGGCGCGCCGGATCCCTATATCCACCTGTTTTTCCACGGCACCGGGGCCGAACTCGTCACGGCAAAAACGCCGGTAGTCAGCGGCGATAACCTGACGGAGTCGATGAAACCGATTCGCGGGGCGAAGATCCTTCAGGCGAGATCGCTCGGAACGGATCGTGTCCTCCTTATCAGCGTCGAATCATCGGGTAGCTGGGGAGAAAAGGGTTCCTACATGATGCGGTTGGATTTTATCCCCCGGGTCAAGCCGATCACCCTGTTCCGCGAAGGGGAGAGGCAGCCCGTGGAATCGCTCGGCCCGCGCCGCGGGCGCACACCGTCATGTCATGATGAACTGCCTCCGGCAAAGCGGTTTTCAGTTATCGACCTGCCTGCCGATCCGCCCGCCGAGTTGCTCGCCGCCCTCGGCACGTCCGCAGAAAACGCAACCGTTCCCACGCACACCGGCGCGCGGGAGAAAGTGAAGAGCGCCGCATCGCTCATCGCAGAGCACATCGGCGGACTCGATCCGGTGCTGGCGCATGTTCTTTCCAGGAAAGAGAACGGCGACCTGGAAGGTATCTGGCCGTTGCTGAGGGAAATCGGCGAAGCGCTCGAGAACAAGCTGTGGAGCTGGCACATATACGATTTCCCGGAAGAAGGAAAAGCGGGCAGGTCGGCCCTCTATCCCATCCGCCTGCCGGTTGCGTCAGAGGGCGTCGCGTTCGATGACGTTCACGAGGCGATGCACGAACGGGCACGCGAATCGGTCATCCCTCGTTTTACCGACTCTCTGATCACGAGAGCATGCACCGGGGCGCGCAGGGACCTGAAGAAGACAGAACGGCTCGTGCAAAATCTCTCGAAGGACATCGAGGAAGCGGAACGTTCCAAGGAGCTGCGTCACTTCGGCGATCTGCTCGTTACGCATCGTCACCGCCTGAGACCGGGACTCGATGAGATAACCGTCCGTGAATTCGACGGAGAACAAATGGTGACGATCCCTCTCGAATCGAAATTGAGTCCCGATGAAAACATCCGCATGTATTTCAGGCGGGCCAAAAAGGGACAAAAGGGGCTCCTTATCATACGAAACAGGCGGCGGGCGGTGAGCAATGAGGCAAGCGACCAGCGCGCACTCATAGCGTCCATCGAGAAGCTTACCGATCCGAACGAGATCATCGGGCTGCTGCCCCGCGAGAGCGGTCCGGCGACGGCGGGAAAGAGGGAGAAGGGGCCGCCCCGTTTCCGGACATATGAGCTCGATGTGCATCACACCGTCTATGTGGGGAGAAGCAACAGCGAAAACGATTATCTCACCCACCGATTCGCCTCGCCGGGCGATATATGGTTTCACGCGCAGGGCGTCGCCGGTTCGCATGTGATACTGAGATGTTCCTCCGGTTCGACACCGAAGAAAATTCTCGAGGCGGCTGCCGGAATCGCCGCGTACCACAGCAAGGCGCGCCACTCGACCACGGCGCCCGTTATATACACGGAGAAACGGTACGTGAGAAAGCCCCGGAAGGCCAAAGCCGGTACGGCCGTTTACGAGCGGGGAAAAACGATCTTCGTCGAACCGTCACTGCCCCAAGACCGGCCGAATTCCCGATAATCCGCTCGACCCGGCACCCGAGCCGCCGGGGCCGGGGCGGCCGGGACCGGGGCGGCCGGGACCGGGTTCTTTCCCGATTCCGGGGCCGATCCGGCTAGGGCGAGACGGCAAGAGAGGGGGCGCCGAGCTCAAAGCCCCCCCTCTCTCATTTCAACCAACCCTGGCTGTTATATTTCCTCCGCACATCCGCCCGTTCATCACTATTTGCCGGTCCTCAAGCCGTTACCGCAGCAGGATCATCTTCCTGATCTCGGTATAACTGCCGGCCTGGAGCTTGTAGAAGTAAACGCCGCTCGATACCGGTGCGCCGTTCACATCCCGTCCGTCCCAACTCGCGATCTTGCTGCCCGCCTTCTGATGCTCGTCGACGAGCGTCGCGACACGCGCTCCGAGCACGTTGTAGATCTCGAGCTTCACACGGCTGCCGCTCGGCAGATCGTAGCGGATCTCGGTCGTCGGATTGAACGGGTTCGGATAGTTCTGCCCGAGCGCAAAGACAGCGGGCACCGAAGCGTCGTCGTCTTCCTTCGTGACAACGACGGGTGGGTGCCTGGTCGTGCCGCCGCCGAGATCGACGCTTTCGAGCCAGTAGTAGTATGTCTCACCGGCAGTAACATCGTTGTCCTTGAACGAGTATGTTGCGCCCTCGATCTCAACCTTGGAGGGGATAAGCCCCTCGTTGAGCTTCGTCTGTTCGCCCTCTTCGCTCATGGCACGGAATAGATTGAATCCTGCGTTCTCGATCTCTGTGCCGGTGATCCAGTCGAGCTCGATGCAGCCCTGACCGCTCAACGCGGCGAATGTGCTGAGCTCAACGGCGGTGAAGCAGGTCTTGAACTTCCGCGAATCGACGATCGAGTATTTCTGAAGGTTGTCCTCGAGTGTTCCCTTGTGACGTACCGTCACCTCGTACCATCCTTCGGCCGGATTCTCGATGTATACCTGCTCCACGTTATCGCGATAGTTGTCACCTGTCGTCGCGGCATTGGCGGGATTGGCCGGATCGAGTATCCACGGATAGTAGATCGTGCCCGTCGGCAGGTGCCTCATGCGCATGTCGAGATCGTTCACGAGCATTATGGTCGTCGGATTGAGTGACGGCGGCAGAGGCGTTCCGGGAGGATCCGTCCACGCCATCGTCATCTTTATCGGAGTCTCTTCACTCGCGTTGTAGATGAAGTAGCGATGGGTTTCGCCCTGATCGAGGGTTGCCTCGACGATGCGCGGTCCGTCGGTTACATCCGCCTGTATCAACTGCGCGGCCGTCAGCGTGTTCATCAGACCCCAGCCGTGCTCGTAGTCAGGGCCATCGGCGGAGCCTGCCTCGTCGGCTGTCTTTACCAGCACCGCCTTCATCGTTGCCGAGCGCGGCGTCGTGCCGCCGTGCGTCGTCTCGTAGTGGCGGACCAATAGATTGAGCGAGCCCGAACAGTTCGGCGCCGCCATCGACGTGCCGCTGAAGGTCGCGTATGCTGTGTCAGTTGTATTCAGCGTGGAGTAGAGCTGATACCCGTTGGTTGAGAGATCGGGCTTGATCCGTCCGTCATCGGTCGGTCCCCAACTGCTGAAGGTTGTGATAACCACATCTCCCGGTGCCGTCCAGCCGCCCGGGATATCCTCGACGGCTGCGATGACGAGAGTATTCTTCGCATTTGCCGTCCACGGTATGCAGTCGTACCCGTCTGCTCCGCCGTCGGGATCACGGACAGCCGTGCTCCAGACCCAATCGGACCCATTCCAGACGTAGTGGCTGTCCCCCGGCGTGGGGCCGAAATCGTTCCGGTCGTTGCCGACCGAATTGACTATCGTGTAATTCTCTGCATCGTATGCAATCTGATCCCAATCCGCGGCGCTCTGATCGTAAAATCCAAAGCCGTAGTCTTCGACCGTGCTGATCGCCGTCCAGCCGAGCCAGTACCAGTCGCCGCCGGAGTACTCCCAACCGGCGCCGTAGCCGTACGAGTGGTTTGAAACGGTCATGCCGGCGGCGGCCGCTGCTGCCATCTCCGCATTGTCAGTGTTCCAATCGTAGGCCGAGAGGATCGCCTGGTACGACATCCCCTGTGCATTCGGCTTGACGCCCGTCGCAACCATCGTCCCCGCCACGTGTGTCGCGTGGAAATGCGTTCCGACAAGCGCATCCTCCTGGAAAACACGCCCCGCGTACTCCTGATGGGTGATGCGGACATCTCCCGCGTCCCATATGCCGAGCTCACCTCTGACGGTGCCGGCGCCGCTCAAGTTGAAGCCGCCGCTTCCCCCCGGCCACACGTCATCCGTGCTGATGGTTCGCGCGGCATCGATATTATTTATTTTATAGAAGCGAAGCTCTCCGGTGCTTTCGATATACATCAGCTGGAAGTTCGGATTTTCGTTGAGATTCTTCTGTGCAGGATTTTCGCTTTTGAGCAGATCATAGTAGAGCTGTGGACGCTTTGCCTCCAGCCGTTCGGCGAACGTCCGGCTCAATGCCTGCAGCTTCTGCTGTTTGTGTTGTGTCTTCGACAGGGCATACGCATCCCAGTAAACACCTGCCATTATCGCGATTGCTGTAAGGAACACAACGAACGGAACTATTGGGCGAGCGGGCCTTGCCATAACCGACCTCCTTTTGAAGAAGAAGAGATGCAACCGGGGATTGAGCAGGGCAAATTGTACCATAATATCCTGATAATTTCAATGAAAAAAGGCGCAAACTCCTTGAAAATGCGATAATTCGGGTGGTTCTTGCGCGGGCGGCGGCAGGGTGTGTGCGGGTACGGGGCGTCGCCGGCCCGGAGACCGGAGATTGCAGCCCGAGCCTTCCCGGCGGTAAATCGGGCCACATGGGCAGAGAAAGCGCCCCCCGCACCGCTGCGGGAGGCGCTTATCATAATCATCCGCCGGGCGGCGATTCCCGGGAAAGCCCGGCGATAGTTGAGCTTATTTCGATCCTACCGCATAAGAATCATCTTCTTGGTCAGAATGAGGTCGTCCGACTGGAGCCTGTAGAAATAGACGCCACTGGCGACATTGTCAGCCGTCCATATGGCAGTCTTGAATCCGGCCTTCTGAAAATCGTCGACAAGTGTGCAGACTTCCCGGCCAAGCACATTATAGACGGCGAGACGGACGTGGCAGTCCCGAGGCAGCGAGTATGTGATCTCCGTCGTCGGATTGAACGGATTCGGATAATTCTGCTGCAACACAAACCGGTCGGGCACCGGTTCCGGCTCGTCAGCGCCTGCGACCATGAATCCCCTGCCGTCGACGCGCTTGCCGTCAAACGCCATGAACGGCGGGCAGAAGTCTTCGTCGGATATGTCTGAGCCGAATGTGCCGACGGCGTCGTAGCACGTCACCATTACACGGCAGGTTGCCGACGGCGGCCCCGTCACCGTCCAGATAAATGATCCGGGGTTCCCTTCGAGAGTCGCTATCCGTGTCCAGTTTTCACCGCTGTCGACGGAGTAATCGACCAGCGTCGAATCGATCCCGACATTGTCGGAAGCATCCCACACGATCTCGTACTCCTGGCCGATATAGAGAACTTCGCCTCCGTTCGGCTGTATCACGGTAACAGCCGGCGGTATGGCGGCATCAAGCGATTTGAAGACGTTGAGACGCCCGCTGCCCAGCAGTCCCTCGTAGCCGGGATTGAGATCATCGATTCCGTCGGCATAGTCGACGACGAGATCGACAATTTCCTGTCTCGTCAGCGTCGGGACGTACGATTTCAAGAGTCCCGCAGCCGCGCAGACGTGCGGGGCGGCCTGCGATGTTCCCGAGGCCCAGGCAACGTAGTTCGGATTGTAGTGATATGAATAGGTGCTGATGATATCGACGCCGGGAGCGGCAAGGTCCACCCAGGAACCGTAGTTCGAAAAATCGGCCTTCACATCGTCGGAATCAGTCGCCGCGATGTTGAGCACATCGGCTCTCGAGCCGAGATAGTCGGCGTAGCTGTTGCCGTCGTTTCCCGCCGCGTGCACGACAATTACACCGTTGGCAACGGCATAATCGACCGCCGCACCGAGTCCGCCGGAATTCGATGAACCCCAACTGCAGTTTATGGCGGTTACGCCCTTGATCGCCGCGTAGTAGATCGCCTGTGCCGCGAAATCCATCCGCACGTAACCCACCTCATACCCCATGTATGGAGCTGACCAGCCGATGCGAAGGGCCATGATCTTCACGCCGTTGGCGGGCGCTGTCGAGCCCTCGTTCCAGCCGCCGGCAAGACCTGCGACCATCACGCCGTTGTTCGTGATGGCGCCCATGATGCCGCCGACGTGCGTGCCGTGCCCGTTGAAATCGGTGGGTTCGTTGTCCTCCTCGTCAGCATCCTCCCCCGGCCAGGCGCCGGTCACGTTGTCGACGAAGTCCCAGCCGATCCAGTCGTCGACATATCCGTTGCCGTCATCGTCGACACCCGCCGTCCCGTTGCGTTCCGGCCAGTTGATCCAGACGTTGCCGTCGGTGTATGGAGAGAGACCTCCGAGATCGCGGGAGTTGTACTGAAGGCCGGTATCGAGATCGCCGAGGATGACGGTCCCATCACCGGTCTCCAGTTCCCATGCGTCGGTGGCGTCAACGTCGTTATCTTCAGCGTCGTAGAAATTCCACTGATCCGAGAGGAAACGCGGATCGTCAGGAAAGAGCTCCATGATGGGATGAACGCCGATCGGCTGGACCAGCTCGACATTGGCGTGAGCCGAGTAGGCGGCCATCGCCGTTTCGAGCCGGAACTTTTTATTGAATTCGACGATATAATACCTGGAAAGGTCGATCGCCTGCACATCGCTCACACGTTGCTCGGTGCCGGGAAACTCGCGCACGAATTTCGTCACTCCGTATCTCTTGTTCAGATCGGCGAGGGTCGTCGTCGGTGACACCGCTACGTTTTCGGCGCTCCTTACGCCGCTTACCGTGGCATTCGCAGCAACCTTGACAATCATCCCGTTCGGCATGTAGTACATGGAAGGAGGCGGCGGGCGAAACGGCACGCGCACCGCCTTGTAGCGTATCGCCTGCAGTACCGTTGATTCATCATTGGCAATGATTGACGATGAAAGCACGACAAGGACGATCACTGATAACGCAATAATATTTTTCATGTGTCCTGCCCCCTGTTTATAATGAATGACTGAATCGCAACCTGCTCCACAGCCCCCGTGCAACATGCCCGTGGACTACCTCCTTTCATGGCTGAAGTTGGACTTGATCTTTTTTCGTTTCTCTTCCCTCGCTGTGGCCTGCTTGGGAAAGGACTTACACCTCCAAGATGGCCCCCATGCCGGGCGCACAAAAGGAGAGGAGGTCCATGGAGGACCTCCTCTGTCTCTGGATAACCAAACCCCTTACGGCAAGGAATCGCGAATTGAATTCTCACCCGGAGGCTCTGCCATCCACAACCACACATCTTCCGTTGAAGAGGGTCTGCCCGAGTGAAATCGCAATTCTTATTCCAATAAAAGGAGGCGATGCTCGCCTCCTTTTATCTCACCAAAAAACAAAGAGTTACTTTATAATAAGGGAGGGTACGGCCTCCTCGCGCCAACTTCTGAAAAGTTCAAGCCGTTAAATATTTTGATCGAACGTAAAAATTATTGACTGCCTACTTTTCGGCGTACCCCGTTTCGGTATCGAGCGTATAGGTTCCGCCGGGTGCGGAAAAGTCGAGTAGATTCGCAGGGAACCCGCTCCACTGGATGGAGAATTCATAATAGGGCTGAACCGGAGAACCTGCGATAGGCCTGGCAGACAACTCCACATACCGCTCGTTAATCCTCTCAAACGTCAGGTTCAATGATGTCCTGGAGTTGATTCGATACGCGATGTTATCGTACCTGATAACAGTCAATCCCGATTTGATATTCTTCTCCAGAGGCAACATGTGCTCGTTCTGCGCTGTGACGCTCACCGTAAAAAGCAGCGCTGCCAACGCGAACAAGAGAACCCTCTTAGTGCCCCTCATCAAGGACCTCCTCTCCTGCCCCTTCGGGCACGTGTTAAACCCTACCTTCCCTTCAAAATCCGGCAGTAGCTTCGATTTCGGTCCTTTAACGTAAACCCCTAAATTTCGCGTCAAGAATATAACATATTTTTCAATTTTCTGCTATATAAATCTACTTTACCTAATCTACTTTGCCTAATCTACTTTGCCTAATCTACTTTACCTAATCTACTTTGCCTAATCTACTTTACCTAATCTACTTTACCTAATCTACTTTACTTAATCTACTTTACCTAATCTACTTTAGCAAGAAATAAAATAATTCTATCTATTTG